>JBIJBZ010000070.1:0-15553 GCA_044344945.1 Bdellovibrionota bacterium
CGTCGAACGGAGCTTTATAACTCAGCATGTCAAAGCTCTGAACGCTGGCCGATACTTAGACTCTTACTTCAACACACTTGTTCAATCTGTCGATCCCTCAAAAGCGCTCTCAGAGGACCTCCCGGGACTTATACAACTTTCGAGGGAGCTAGCCTCCGGTTCAATTCCAGACACTGAAAAACGACTAGCGGGGGGAGCCTTAATCGCTATTTTGAGCTCAAGGCTTCGGTGCGACGACGACCTTCTGGAATACTTTCGTGGTATTAATGCTGTTGACTCTCGGCTTCTTAGTAGGGCCGGGCATCAAGCCCTCGAATCTGGTAGAACTACACTCGAGCGTAGTACAGGGCCGCTTGAACAGCGCGGTCTCGCCTGTTTCTACACAGCTCGAATAGCAAGCCCAGTTCCACCTATAGCTGCGACTCGATTTGCCAATTATAGGCTCGCCGGCCAAAGTTACTGCTTTCCCGATTGTGGCGAATCGACGGTGAGAAATTTCTTCAATCTCTTCCTCTACGATCCAGTGGAACAGATATATGACTGGCGTCGACTACTGAACTCTGGATTAGACGTCGACGATCGACTTACCCAATTCTACCAGAGAAACCCTCGTGTCTCAGACACCTGCAGTCAGCGCGCACACGACGAGTGGGCTGAACTAATTTCCAGCTTAGGCGGGAATATTCAGTACATCCTTCCCTTCGACAAGCCAGTCTGCGAGATACAACCCGGCTCAGAGAATACTATGCGCGTGCTACGATCACTGACGGGAATCGGTGATATGCAGCAGATCGCCACCAAGCTTATGACAGCCGGATCTCAAGTTCGAGCTGTGGATACGAGTCACTTCATTGAGGACGGAGCTGACTTAGAAGACTTCAAGAATAAAGTTATATTTCACTATGATGCCGTGGTCGTCGAATGGCACTTTCTAAAGCGGCATTACCGTATGTATGAGAAGTTTGCGGGCGACAGAGCCTCCTCCCAAGGTGATCTCGCGAATCTAGAGCTGATGAACCTGGAACTTTGTCCCGCAGACGCAGTTACGGCTGGAGGCGCACTCCTAAGAAAGTATCCACCTAAACGTATCACTGAAGCACCATGGTTTTCTCGTCTCAAAGCGCATGAGGCACTACACGTGTTGCTCTCAGCACGCGTTGATTGGATGGAAGACCTTGAAGCGCTCGCGATACTTGGCCTGACGCACCACGGGATCCGAACAACCCCATCATGCCTTGCCTATATCAGTAACATCGTGCTGAGCATCCCATCGTCGGACGGGTATCAAGCTCTCAGAGATAGCTTAGCTGAACGCATAGAGAACTCCGGCATCGAGATTCTACGTCCCACGGCTACCCTACTGCGGGAGAGAAAGCCCCAAAACACGTTTAGCCAGAGAAAGGATTAATATGCACAATCAGCCAGCTCTTACGCTGTCGGAGCCAAAGGACGCTAAAGAACAGATTCCCAACGTCTTAAGGATCATCGAACATTTAAATGGCTACTACATCTCGCAGTGTCTAATGGTCGCCGCAGAACTTGGGATAGCTGACATTTTAAGGGATGGACCAGTGTCCGTAGAGCGTATTTCCCTTCAGACGGAGGTCAATCAGGATTCCCTTCATCGGATGCTTTCTGCCTTATGTAAAGTTGGAGTATTTGAAGAGGGGCAAACTGGTCAATTCTCTAACAACGAACTATCCGCCGTACTGACGAGCGACGGTAAGTACTCTGTTCGAAGCCTGGCGATGTTACACAGAAGTCATTACTGGCACCTTTGGTCAAGATTCTATGACACAGTGAAGTTTGGAGGTTCTGCGGCCCTTTTGGATTCCTCGGGGCCGTTTGAGAAGTTAGCAGAAGATCCTCGAAAGCTGGAATTATTCCATCAATCCATCGGTAATCTCACAAAACTCGATACAGAGCATCTTCCACGTGCCTACGACTTCTCTCACGCTAACAGTTTCATAGATATTGGGGGAGGCAATGGCCAGCTCGCTGTTGAGCTCGTGCGCCAGGTACCTCACCTCACAGGCGCAGTTTTTGATTTAGAGGAAGTCAATCCGGCCTTTGAACAAACCAAAGCGCGCGGCCCCGAGTCACAGGTGAAATTCGTCTCGGGCAACTTCTTTCAGGATATGACCCTCCACGCATACGACCTAATCATTTTGAAGAATATACTTCACGACTGGGAGGACCGAAAAGCACATTTGATTCTTAGAAATTGTCGCAACAGTATGACACGCAGATCCCAGCAACTCCTCATAGTAGAGGTAGTGTTGAATGCGGTTGACGAGCCATTGTATGGACGTCTTCGTGACCTGAACATGATGGTGTCGATGCACACTGGGCGGGAACGCAGTTTGCCAGAATTTCAAGAGTTGCTAATGGAGGTGGGTCTACGCTTGATAAAAACCTCCCGTCTGCCTTCTGGTCAATCGCTAATGGTTTGCTGTCGTGAGGAAGCATGACTCAACTTAACTACAAGGAATTTGTCCCAGTTGGCGCAGGTCATGAGCTGTTCGTGGAAAGATATGGAAAGAGAGGCGGTATTCCCGTCCTCTTTATTCATGGCGGACCCGGAGCAGGGTGTTCGGAGGAAGACAAAAGACTCTTCAATCCAGATGTTTACGATGTCCTTTTTTTCGACCAGCGAGGTGCCGGGCGTAGCCGGTATCGCGACATCGCTAGCAATAATACCACTGCAGCGCTACTAGACGATATCGATACGCTACTACAGAGATTTAGCATAACTCGCCCGATCCTCTTTGCGGGTTCCTGGGGGACCACGCTCGCTCTCTTGTATTCCATTCGGCGGCCGACGCAAGTCTCTATGCTCATCCTTCGGGGACTCTTTCTCGCAGACGATGAGGCGATAAAATATTTCTACGAAGCCTCCCAGATGGCGATGCCGGCTATCTTAGAACGTTTTCTCAGCCTGGTACCCAAGGAACACCGTGCTAACCCCGCCGCGTATTACTGGCGATACATGCGGCAGGGAGAAGAGTCCTCTCTGTTTATTCAGGAATGGGCTAGATATGAGTTATCAATCGGCTCGATGAAGTACAGTGAAGACGCCGTCCAAAAACTGCTATTCAGCAGAGATTTCACATCATTCTCAAGTTTAGGCGCCCTCTTTTTCGCTAACCGATTCTTCTTGAATGAGGGCGAAATTCGCCAAGGCCTTAGCAACATTTCCCACATCCCCCTCTATCTGGTCCACGGGGCGCTGGATTTAGTCGCTTCCGCGCTTAAGGCAAAGGAAGTAGCAGGGCAATTTCGAAACGCCAAATACATTGAGACAGCAGCGGGCCACTCCATAACAGACGAGGCGAACTATTCAGCGCTCAAAAAGATCTTGTACCAAATCGAAACTCAGCAGTTCTGACACTCGGAGACTATATGCACCAACTAGTAACAAATATAGAGAGAAAGCGGGTAGCCGCAGCTCGGACAGGGCAGGAATTCCTGGGGCGGCTCAAAAATAGTCCGCCTAATTTATGGTACGGAGGCGAACGGGTCACGGATCCCACCACGCATCGGGCGTTTAAAAATATATCACTGTCGATAAGTCATCTGTACGACATTCAGCGGCAGCGTCCAGATCTGATGTTATACGAGTCCCCGCTGAGCGGTCGATTGGTTAGTAAGTCATTCATGGTACCAAAGACCACAGCGGACTTACTAGAAATTGGCCATGCGATGAAAGAGACGGCGAACTTCTCCTGGGGAATGATGGGCAGGGCACCCGATTACATGAACCGGACGTTGACCGCATATGCTGGGGCACATCAATTCCTCGAGGAGGGAGTTCCTGGGGCGGGAAACGCGATGCTCAATTATTACCAAATGATGCGGGAAAACGATTTATGCCTGACTCACACCCTCATTACCCCCCAGGCAAACCGCTCTCTTGGCCCTTCCGCACAAGCAGAGCCCTTTTTAGCAGCACGCGTTAAATGCGAGTCTGACAAAGGCATCGTAGTAAAGGGCGCGAGAATGCTCGCAACACTTCCATTGGCGGACGAGATAATGGTTTTTCCGTCAACTCTCCTCAAAAGCACGGAAGCCGACGCACCGTACGCATTTGGGGCAAGCATCCCGACAAATACCCCGGGCCTCAAGCTTCTATGTCGTGAGACCTTGGACTATGGCGGCGATGCTTACGACCATCCCTTAGGATCGAGATTTGACGAGATGGACGCAGTCGTAATTTTTGACGATGTATTAATCCCGTGGGAACGAGTGTTCCTTTATCGTGATGTAGACAGATGCAACCAGGCCTATATGAGGACCGGCGCTCTTGTTAATATGGCTCATCAGTCGGTTATTCGGGCCATCGCAAAGACAGAATATCTACTCGGGCTCGTTAGTCTAATGGTTGACACTATTGGAGTCGAAAATTTTCAACATATCCAAGAAAAGAAGGCCGAGGTGTGGGTTAATCTTGAAGTGATGAGAAGCTGCCTCAGAGCCAGTGAAGCCGACGCCGGGCTTGATGAGTGGGGAGTAATGCGGCCGGCATGGAATCCCCTAGACGCAGCTAGAAATCTGTTCCCCAGACTTTATCCCCGAATGATTGAAATCGTCCAACTCATCGGAGCGAGTGGTCTTGTGTCAATGCCCACTCAAGCCGACGTGTCTGGGCCATTGCAGCAGGACATTAGTGTGTACTTTCAAGCTGCCCGAGCAGAAGCATTTGACAGAATTCCGATTTTTAAACTCGCTTGGGACACCGCTTTAAGTGCTTTTGGCTCACGTCAAGTACTCTACGAGCGATTCTACTTCGGTGATCCTGTTCGAATGGCGGGCGCTATTAATGTGAATCATAGCCGAGAAATAAAAGAATACGCGGCGAAGGTGAAAGAAGGAATTCTCCATTGTGCGCCTGCGTAGGTGCTTTCTTCGATTTTCAAGAATAGGCAAATCGATCGCATGAACTTCCCTCGTACGACTCTTTCGAGCCGGCGCCTGATGACTTCTAGAATTGGCTTCCTCTGTGACGGAACGGCAGGAGTACATGTCTTGCACTATTTTTGGCAACTTAGCCTCACCGCACTGGTACATGGTACTTCCAATACGATCCCACCACCGTTTGAGCGCTTCCGCGGTTCTCACGGTTGAATGTAATGCGGAGGGGTTGTGGTGCCCTTAGCTACGCTTTTCGACCTTGGTATCGTCCGATACCAACCAACAAGTTCCCCTCACGAGGCTTGGACAAGAATTGCTGCTCCCGTCACAGTCCTGCCCTATTCCCCCTGGTACACCGTACTTCATTCCCCCTGGTACACCGTACTTCTCAAAACAACAGCTCCTTGCAGGGTTGATGGCAGGGGGTGGACCTTCAATCCCTGCGCGATCCGAAACGGGTTAGTTCAGAGGTGCAAAGCACTAGGGACTTTATCATGGCGACTCACCCTGTTTTCTGTTACGAGAGGAGGTATGCGCTGGTTCATGACTTTTTTCTCATTGATTTTTCTCTCTGCCCTAGTCACCGGCTGCGCTATTTCCGTGGACGAGTACAAGAATGAGAAGCCTGTGCTCAACGTCGAGCAATTTTTTGCCGGAGATCTCGAGGCTCACGGAGTGGTAGCCGAACGGAGTGGCAAGGTCGTCAAACGTTTCTCGTGCCAGATGCGTGGAACATGGGACGGCACCACGCTCGCGCTCGATGAGGATTTCACGTGGTCTGATGGCACACGACAGAAGCGGCTTTGGCGCCTTAAGAAGCAGCCTGATGGTACCTTCTCAGGAACAGCCGACGATGTTGTCGGGACCGCGTTCGGTGAAGTGTCTGGTAACACTCTGCACCTCGTCTACGATCTTTCAGTGCCTGTTGATGGCTCAACGACGGTGCTTCACGTTGATGATTGGCTCTACCTCGTCACCGAGGATGTCCTCATGAATCATTCAGAGCTCACGAAATTCGGGCTCGGAGCTGCTGAGGTATTCCTGACTATTCGCAAAAAATCGAGCGAGTGCTCTCGCGCATGCCCCCTGAAAAATGTATCGCTACCCTCTGTCCGCTAACGGTGTACTAGCGCACAGGAGGCAGCCCCACACGAGCCCGCGCCTCGGCGCACTCAGCGCTCCCGCCTTGAAACACGCGACACACTGATGGGCGTGTCTCATACACTGTGCACCGATCGTCCTCTCCGAGGTAGAGACATCCACGGCTGAACGGAAGCGGATGAAGTTTAAACTCCCACTTGGAGGTTCGGTTCCATGGCTCTAGGCGCGGGGCTTCTTGTAAGATCCGCGGCTCACGTTGCGCGTCCCCAATAGAGACCAGGATCGGAAAGGTCCGACAACACGCACCACAACAATCACAGTGAGAGGCTCCGCTGGTCATTAAAGAGAAGCATGCCTCCTCTTAAGAGCAACGCAAAGCCTTATTTTTAGCCCCTGCCTGAGTCGTCCGCGAAACGACCCCACAACCTGAAACAAGAAAATAAAAAAGCCCCCGCGGCCTTCGCAACGCGGGGGCTCTCTTGTTTAGTTCGAGACCCCTCGAACCTTATGCTACATCGTGAACCGAGAGCATGGTTGGTCCGCCCTCGGAAGCCTCATGCCCCTCGTGCGATCCATTCGACTCGCTCGCGCCGGTATCAGAAGCTTGCGAAGCCTCCTCAGCAGCTCCCTCACGCGAAATCGAGAGGGTGACAGCGCGCTTCACGTAGTACTTCGACCCCGTTGGAGCGCAATGCGTATCTCCAAGCTTCTCAACTACCTGGTCGGCAACAGCCTCAGGGACGTCTACGAAAGAGCACTGACCACGTACGCTTACACGGTGAACGTCACCGGTGTTCTAACCGCAGAGGTTGATAACATCCTGCGTGAGCGCGTCTGGAGACATATTCGATTGCATGAAACCCTATTGTCCTGAGCTCTTCGTAGACCTCGCCTGCCGGCGAATCCCTCCGAACGGCTGCTTCCTAAGCTCCAAGGAATTGAGGTGGCCCACACAGGTTGTGAACGCTATTTCCTCTCTCTGTTTAGCGCAAAAAATAGCAAGTGGTGACGTAAGCCACCGCTAGGTTCATACATCGAATAGTATGTACTCTGTCCGACCCTAGACGGAACGGGTACCCTCGGCTTAGAAAACCGGTCCCTCTATTTCTACGAGTTCCTGCTCATCAGCCACGAAATCCTCTCGGCATCCGTACGGCACAGACTCTATCGCCGCTGTTGCCTCGACAGGGATCTCCGTCCCCTGCCTCTTTGCCACAAGTGTGATGCTTAATTCCGCATCCGAGTCGTTGGATGATTGGCTATCATCAAGGTCGTTGTCATCAAAAACGAAGGCCAGATAGGTGGTGCCATCAAGGCATGTGCGCACGAACGGAGTAGCCATCATATCGTCACCACCCCACTGATTCAATTCGGCGGAGTTTCTGAGGTACGAGAGCTGTGCAGGGATCTTTACGACAAGGCTCACGGTATCCCCATCGTTAAAGACCTTCTCAGAATTGTAGTCGAACTCGATCTGGAATATCGCCGGCTCCTCCACCTCCATCGTGGAATTCGCGGTGTAAATATCGGTGACTTCGGTGTTGTTATCGTCAGCGCAACCGCTGATTGAAAGCACAACCAGGGCTAGAGAGAATATTACCGGATATCGTCGCATACCAAAGGCTCCTGAGCACTTGAATCCCGGGGAGTCTAGCCGGATTTCGGTCCTTAAGGGAGTCTAGCTAGGGTCTCTCTATCCGCTTGGGGCACAGACAGTCCCAAACGAACCGAAAAAAGCCGATGCTGACCGGTTACAGCGGGTTAGCCCCCCTACCCTAGCGCCTGCTGCGTGACGTAGCTGTTGTAAATTCCATCGTGGTGAATGAGCTCCGCGTGCGTGCCCCGCTCAAAGACCCGGCCCTCATTAATCACGTAGATCGTATCAGCCCCTTGCACCGTCGCGAGTCGGTGCGAGATCACAAGCACCGTGGCGTTCGGAATGTAGCTCCGAATAGTCGCCATCACCTTGGCCTCAGTCTGACTATCGAGTCCTGAGGTTGCTTCGTCTAGGATGAGGAGTGCCGGCTTGCGAAGCAGCGCCCGAGCAATAGCGATGCGCTGCCGCTGTCCCCCACTCACCAACGTTCCATGCTCACCCAAAACCGTGTCGATGCCGTGTTCAAGAGGCGCTATGAAATCAAGGAACTCCCATGCCCGAACGGTTTTCAGGATCTCATCTCGAAGGAGCGTCTGGTTTCCGAGGATCAGGTTATCAAACACGGAGAAACCAAAGAGCTCTGGCTCCTGCGGTACCCACGCGATTGAAGCTCTCAGCGATTCCTCCGGAAGCGCGGTCAGTGACTCTCCATTAATTGAGATCACTCCACCCTGCGGCTGGTAAAGGTTTAGGAGTAGTTGCACGATTGAACTCTTTCCGGATCCTGATGGGCCAACAAGTGCGGTGATCGATCCCGGTGCAAGGTGACAGGAGAAATCACGCAAGACCTGAATCTCGGGGCGATCAGGATAGGCAAAGTTAACGTGCGAAATTGAAACCTCCAAGGACGAGGCGATCTTTCCTCCTACGCCATCCTCTGGTTCAGCAATTCGCTGGGCCCCCTCGACAAGCTCAAATACCCGCTCTAACCCTCCTAATCCCTGCATCAGCTCGGTGTAGGCGCTTACAAGAAATGAGAATGAAACTGCTACGATTCCTCCATACAGCACAAAGGCAGCCAACTCGTTCACCGGTAGAGATTGAGTAAGAACAAGATGAATTCCGTACCAGAGAACGAGGAGCAGGAGCAGATTAAGAAGGAGGCTCGCTCCAGACGAAAAGCTTGAACTGATCGCCACTCGGGTGCTCCCTGCTCGGAGGACCGCTTGGTTTGTCTGACGGTACCGTGCAGCAACATCACTCTGTGCACCGAGCGAGCGAAGTATCTTCGCGCCTGAGAAACACTCAGCTGCGAATGAGGAGAGTTTGGCCAGCTCTGTCTGATACCGGCGGGATGCAGCTTTGAGGCTTCGAATAAAGACACCGGAAATCCCGACCATCACCAGAACGCTTGCAACGATGGCGAGGCTAAGCTGCCATGACATCCAGGTCATCAGGATAACTCCCACAACCACCTGGAGCCCGTATCGGATGATGACTGAGAGCCTTACCGCTACGGCCTCCTGCACGAGCGCGGCATCTGAGTTTATCCGCGAGGCAAGGTCACCTGAGCGATTGCGATCAAAGAAGAGGATCTCTTTTGCTAGGACCGCTTCAAAGAGCTGTTTGCGCAGATCGGCATAGACCTCCTGCCCAATCGTCCCAAAGAGGTACGACCGGGCAAAGAATGCTAGTCCCTGCACGGCAAAGAGCCCTGCCAAAAGAGCAGTTAGAGAGCCGAGATTCTCGGCAATCCAGGAAAGATTTGTCGGCTCCAGGGCCCGCCGGACAACCTCTGGGAACAGGAGATTGATGCCACTGCCGATACCCAAGGAACACAGAGCGATACAAAACCGCATCTTATACGGCGAGACTAGTCGCAAGAGCTGGACAAGTGGGGCCTTCGGTCTCTGTTGCGCTGGGGGCGTTTGTGTATGGCCAGCCGGGGGGTATCTCATCGTACAAGCTCTTAAACTACGGTAGGAGACGAGTTTACCCGGTATAACGTTCTATACAGAGCCCCTCGTCCCAGGGTACGCTGGAGGGAAGTCTCATCCTCGGCACCAGCTAAACAACTAGGGGTGATCCAGCAGGGTTGACGATACCGCATCGGTTTGGCGAACGTCAAAGCGCAGAGCGGAACTAGATCGATGTGAGCATAGCCGTGGTCCAAGAGGAACTATTTCAATCTACTGTAAAGCGCCTCAGTAGCCTGCCGGTGGTGGCCGAGATACTCAGCAAGCTTGCGCAAGGGCTCTCCCCTACACTTACCTACCACTCATTTGCACACACCACGGATGTGCTCCGTGATGCGGTGTACTTCGCGCTCTTTGACAACCTTTCCGCTCGAAGCATGGAACTGCTAGTTGTAGCGGCCGCAATGCACGATGCAGGATTTCTTGAGGCTCGCTCCGCGAACGAGGCGATCGGCGCTCGTTACGCCCGTGAGGCGATGGTTAGACACGGCGGATACAACGAGGAAGAGATAAAACTTGTCGAGCAGATGATTCTTGATACGGCGGTTGTGATGCACAACGGCGCTCCGAAGCAGATTCCGTCAACTGAGCTGTCGAAGTACCTGCTCGATGCTGATCTGGGAAACTTTGGGCGAGATGATTTTTTTTCCAAGGGTGAGCTACTCGCAAAGGAGTCAGGTGACGATCGCGCGACTTTACTCGGGAAAACACTTGCTCTAATTAGCGCCCACGTATGGTACACCAACGCGGCACGAACGCTGCGCCAAGCAAAGCGCGATGAGAATCTAGAAACTCTCAAGGCAATTATCGCTGCGGGAAACTAACCACTACACGGATTTGATACTACGCGTGATCCCGAATCCACGCGTCAAAGTCAGGAAACCCGTAGTGTTCAAGCAGACGCTGCTCAACTCCGTGCTGCACAGCTTCCACGAATCGTTGCGGTGATATGTGTGCGCGAAGCTTTTGGAGCGCCGTCTCGACCTCGCTGCGAAGTCCGCTCTGGTCCTCAGGTGAAGCCACAGAGAGGATTCGATCGAGCTCTGTTTTTCGAGCAAGCAGGTATTCCACCTCAAGATCAACCTTGCTTGCTCGGCTCGTCGCGGTCTCCTTAATAGAGGCTTGAGATGCCCCGCCCGATATCTTTGCTGCCCTGTCGTTACCGTCGTTTGAGCTGTTCTGTTTCTTGTCGCCTGGAAGCGTAAACTCAAAGGGCCGCTCAATGGCTCGATAGAGAAATCCGGTCGGACTCCGACTTACTAGCAAACTGTTTGAGGCTACAAGGAAATCGAAGTGCGTAATGATCGCCTGCATTCGCTCAAGGGCATCTCTCCCCTGCCCCGCCGTCAGCTTTCGCGCCTGCTTCTCCGCAATTCCACGATCCATGAGTGCTTTGGCTAAAGATTCATGATCCGGGCCCATGCTGTCTTGCTGCGTTGGCTTTTGCTCCGAATTGGTGCCGATAGTTTTCTTCGGTGCATGCGCTGCGACAAGCACTACTTCAGTGGACTTACCCTTCCCCACGAATTCAAAGTCACTGAGCATACCCTTGTCCCGCAGCTCCTCTAGGGCCGGTTCGAGCTGTTGTCGTAGCGAACTTGCGTAGACGTAGTTTCGGGAGATGCCGATCTTTTCATGCGCAAGCACAAACAGATTCACCTGCATACGAGAGCGGTACCAGAAGTGCTTGTCGAGGTACCGATAGAGGCGCTTGGAGACTGCACTTTGAAGGTCGAGGTAAAATTCGAGGTCTAGTTTTTTGATGAACCCGACCTGGAATGATTTGAAGAGAACTTCGCTCCACGAGAAGAAACTGGGTCGCGTATCACGGCCGTCGTTGATCTCATAGGCATCGATGATGCCAAAATTGCGAGTGCTGTGTAGTTTCGTTTCGTTGTCATAGAACGCATTCGTAGCCTTAATCCGGACGCCGCTTAGTCGGTCAAGAGCATTCTGAAGGCGTGAGTAGCTACGTCCCTCAGTGGTCCACCGCAGGATCTTGAGCAGCTCATACCGGGTGAAGTGAACGGTGCGGTTTTGTAGCCCATCATCAGCTGTGAGCTTTAGCAGCCCCAACAGCACCTCATCGTCCGATGATGTGGGGAGTCCGAATTTGTCCGCCCCTGTAATGATCCACTTTCGATTGAGAAGCTCCCCGTTTTTGCCCTTTACGTAATCGGAGAATTCGAGGGTTTTTACCGTGGGATCAACTCGTTTCGAGAGAACAGTTAGTGGGAACTCAGCAAGATTCATCTCATCGCGAGAAACTTTCGGCGGAAGCGGATTTGAGTGGGCCGTAGCGGAGACCGCAACAGGCGCATCGTCTGCTGCAAATGCACCAGCTGATGGTGAAGGGTCAATGAGTGAGTCTTCGAGCGAGTTGCTTCGCATAGAGATGCGCTAAGAAGGTCCGGTTAAAAAGCGTCCGAGATGATACCCTGATTCACAAATAATTATACTTAAAAAATCGACGACACCTTAGCTTAGTTTTAGTTAGTTAAACAATCTTTTCTTAGATAACATGTTATCTAGTGAGCGGGAAAAAATCAGAATCATTTTCGTTTGTTAGACTCAAAAATTTATTTGAGTTCACGAGACGTTTGCGTTGAGTACCCGATAGTCGGTTATCTAGAGTCACGAGTGCCTTGATCTCGGATCACGACGCTCTCCACATCGAGACACGATAGTGTTTATCTCAGCGCACGATCTTACTTCTGTCTGATCACGATATCGTGCATTGAGATCAAGCCTGACTCGTGAAATGAGATATGGCGATATCGTGCTTTGGGATATAGTGGTGGTTCTCTTTGAACCCTTTTGCGCTTATTTCAAATCACGGTAGGGCACTCCCAGTTCGTCTAATGTGTTTTTGACGTAGTGGGGAGTTTTTCGCATCGTGATTTGACTTAAGTGTGGATTTTCCGAGAGAACTTTGCGAGATTTCTTATCTCGATTCACGATTCCAGGAGGTAGGTGTGGCGATAGCAATTAGCGTGGTTAATCAGAAGGGTGGGGTAGGAAAGACCACCACATCAGTAAACCTAGGAGCAGCCCTGGCAGAGAAGGGGAAGAAGGTTCTCCTTATAGATATAGACGCACAAAGCAACCTTAGCACCCACCTTGGGCTCGGGGTTAAGGAGGATCCATCTGACCTCAACGAGATCGCTAAGGGGCCGGAATGGACAGTGTACGATGTTCTTAAGGGAACCAAGCGAATTCAGGATGTTGTGATTAAGCGCTCAGCTAATCTCGATATTGTTCCTTCGAGCCTCTTATTGAGTGCGGCAGATCTTGAGCTCGGCGGTATGGTCGGTCGAGAGCTTCTCCTCAAACGTGCGATCGACAAGGTGCGTGACCAGTACGATGTCATCTTGATTGACTGCCCACCGACCCTCGGGCTGCTCTCCTTGAATGCTCTCGCGGCCGTGGATCAGGTTATCGTACCCGTTCAGAGCGAGTACCTAGCGCTCCATGGAGTTCGCCAACTACTTGATACTATTGATCAAGTTCGCAGCGTGTACAATCAGAACCTTGTCGTGGGTGGTGTACTTATCTGCTTACACGATAGTCGTAAGCGACTTGCTCGAGCGGTGGCTGATACGATTCGGGCCTACTTCGGAGACCTCGTGTTTGATACAGTCATTCGAGAAAATGTGGCCTTAGCAGAGGCTCCGGCGAAAGGGCAGACGATTTTCGAATACATGCCAAAGTCTCCCGGAGCGGAAGATTACTTGGCTTTATCGGAAGAGGTGTTACATGTCGAAGCGTAGTTTCTCGTTTGCCAACAACCCCTTAATGCAGGGACCAGCTCTTGATGAGCGTGGTCGCACCGGTGTGCCGTATCGAGAGATTCCGCTCTCTGCGATTGAAACGGACCCAAATCAGCCGCGCAGAACCTTTGACCCAGAGAAGCTACAAGAGCTGGCAGATTCGATTAAACTCTACGGTATTATAAGCCCCATACTTGTTCGGGCTGGTCAGCTTCCGGGCCGCTTCTCACTTATCTCAGGTGAGCGTCGGTACCGAGCAGCTCATATGGCCGGACTTGCTTCAATCCCGGCTATCGTTAGCAGTAGCGAGCAGGAAGAGGGGAGAACCCTTGCCGTTCAGCTTGTTGAGAACCTGCAACGCGATGATCTCACACCTTTGGAGCGTGCATATGCGATTGGAGCGCTTCGGGATGCGCACAACCTTAGTATTCGCGATATCGCAGAGAAGCTCAGTATCTCAAAGAGCGCTGTGCAGCGCAGCCTTGAGATATTGCAGCTTCCCGATGACCTTTTGAACGCTCTGCGTGCAGGGGCTGCGGAGTCGAAGGTGCTTCTACTGGCAAAGATCGAGGATGAGTCTGTTCGTGCGTCGTACTTGAAGGACCTCGATGTCCTCACTCGTTCCCAGCTTGAAAAGAACATCCAGACCAAGCCAGTTGGTGAGGCGAACAACGACAGCATCCATAAGTCTGCTACTATTAGCGCCGAGGACCTGCGGATCGCTGATGAGATCCAGCGGGCTCTCGGAATGAAGGTGCGGTTGAATCGTCAATCGCATGATTCTGAGAACGGAAAGCTCACGATTGAGTTCTACGGCGATGGCGACCTTCAGATTCTCTTTCGCAAGCTACTTGCGGAGGGGTGAGGTTTCGGCGTCCCACGGTGGGACACTATGTGGTGCCAAAGAGGGCAAAAACGAGGGGGCCGTTCAGGTGAGTATTATAAATACTCAATTTGAGCGGCCCTCTGGCATTTATGGAGTAGGGGGACTACCCTGAAGCTGTGGGCTCCACAGCGGTTGTACAGGGTGTCCCACGGTGGGACAGTGAATAAAGCACAGATCGGACATCAATATCTCAGTACTCTTCGGCCGTGGAACGGCAGGGGTGATTTTTCACTGGAGGGTATTCAGGATGTTTTAAGACGCTTGGATAACCCACAGGATGCTGTTCCTGCGCTTCATATCGCTGGTACGAATGGCAAGGGCTCTGTTTCAGCTGCTATTGCGTCAATCCTGGGCCAATCCGGTTACCGAGTTGGTATGAACATATCTCCACACCTGGAGAAGATAAATGAGCGGATGGTAATCGATGGGCTCTCCTGTTCGGATGACTTCATTGGAGAGTTTGCATACGAGGTTAAGCATGCATCGAATAAAGCGCTGGTGGAGCTTAGCTTTCATGAGGCGATAACAGCACTCGCGTTTATCGGGTTTCGGGAGATCGGAGTAGATTGGAACGTTATTGAGGTCGGGCTAGGGGGAAGACTTGATGCTTCTAATGTCATTTCACGACCCGCAGCCACCGCGATTGTGACTATATCATTTGATCATCAGGCTATTTTAGGAGACACCCTCGGAAAGATAGCTGCTGAAAAAGCCGGTATTGTAAAGCCAGGCTCCCCATTAGTGACGGGCGCATTGCCTCGTGAGGCAGCTATCGTGATCTCAGAGAAGGCGAGGGGTGTTCCACACTATCAGTTCGGAAGAGATTTCGATGCGCGGATTCTTGATGGTGATGGAGCGCCGAGATTCGAGTATTGGGGTAAGGATTTCCTTCCCGGTAAGAACATCTCATTTGAATACTCGCCCCTACTTCCCGGAACACATCAGGGCCACAACCTCGCCGTTGCCGCGACCCTTGGATTGGTTGTGGGTTGTTCTTTGGAAGCTGTTAAAAGCGGCATAGAAGGGGTCTTCTGGCCTGGTAGGCTTGAGGTTATACCTGCTCAAGGTACGGAAATCGTTATTGATTGCGCGCACAATATCGCTGGTATCCGAGCACTTATCTCATTTCTCGATGGTAGAGCGGCCCGAGACATCGATCTGACTTTTGGTGTTCTGGATACCAAGGACTGGAGGGAGATGGTGCAGGCGCTAGCTCCTTACGTGAAAACGTGGCGTCTTTTGAGGCCTGAATCAGAGCGTGCGTTGCCCCTTGAATTATTGCGCGGTGAATTAGCACTATCGGGAACTGAGG
>JBIJBZ010000227.1:0-4539 GCA_044344945.1 Bdellovibrionota bacterium
AGGCGTTCTGACTACGATGCGAACAGATCGAAATGGTTTTTACTTGAGAGTGTCAGTTGGGGCTTGTTGCGCCGATCCTGCGGCGTAAGAGGCCCCGACTGACCCGGTGAATGGGTGATGTATGCGGACAGGATACCGTAACAACACTCAGACACCGATTCCTCAGTTGGGATTCTCAGCACAATGAAACAACATACAATGGCCGAACAGGCCGCATGGACAAAGACAGCGATAGCACTCCTTCTTCTGGGGGGCCTTGGAACGGCGGCGACATGGTTCGCCGGCTACCAAGGAAACCTGGAAAGGATGCTCTTGGAGTTGGTGCTTGCACCGATGCTAGGGGTTG
Source organism: Bdellovibrionota bacterium (assembly GCA_044344945.1). GTDB lineage: Bacteria > Bdellovibrionota_C > UBA2361 > UBA2361 > OMII01 > OMII01. The sequence continues at coordinate 347 of JBIJBZ010000227.1, forward strand.
TGAGTGCAGCGGCCTTCCAGTCGGTTCATTACCGTCTGCGGTCGTCGGCGGCAGGGCTGGTATGGTGCACACTGATAGGGGCTTCCCTGATAACGTGTGCAAACCAGAACATACCTGCCGCAGGTATGCAGTTGGTTAAGGTGATGGTTGGCAGTGCTCTCTATGGGGCGCTCCTGTCAACCATCCTGACCGCTGCATTTAGCTTCCTTGTAGTTCGCTTTGGGCCCCAAACCCTTCGCGAATGATGAGTTGCGGCCGCCAGATTACCCAAATTGTCTTTGTGACGTTTGGCGGCCGCTTACTCTTTTTTTCACAGGTTTTTCATAGATCTGTTCGCATCCCCATTTTTTCAGAACGCGATGGATGGTCACCAAGGGGACAAAGGGAGGGCCTGCAGCCTAACGCCCTTTCTATTCGCGTGACGAACGGCGAGCGACATCCCCCTTCGCCGAGGCTGCGGGGGACAGGCTGCTCGCCCTCCCCCTCCCGAATCCTACCGCGCTGCTACGGACCAGGTCTTATACGCGCCGCTTAGGTTTCTGCATGAGATGCCGTACTGCTTGAGGATTCGGCAGGCGTTGTACGAGCGTTGTCCTGAGGCACAGTACACCAAGATATCGCGTCCCTTTGGAATCTCTGCGATTCGAGAACGTAGGCTATTAAGGGGGATGTTCACTGCTCCAGGGATACTTCCCTCTGCATACTCATCTTCATCCCGCACATCGAGGATCAACGTAGAGCTTGAGAGTCCGGCGACTTCGTTCCACTGCGCTTGTGAAACGAGCCCTGCTCGTACGTTCTGGCCAACCATGCCAGCCATGTTCACTGGGTCTTTTGCCGAACCAAAGGGTGGCGCGTAGCACAGCTCAAGATCGACGAGATCATTGATCTGCATCTGCGCTTGAATCGCTGTTGCGATGACATCAATGCGTTTATCAACCCCTTCCCTACCCACAGCTTGGGCTCCGAGTACCGCACCGGTGGTCTTGTGAAAGAGGACTTTAAGAGCGATCTGCGAAGCGCCTGGATAGTACCCGGCGTGATTGGCTGGATGGAGGTGCAGTGCTTCAAACGGAATGTTGTACTTCGCGAGAAGCTTCTCATTTGCTCCCGTACATGCGGCGGTAAGCGAGAATGCGCGCACGATCGCAGTACCTATCGTACCTCGAAACTTTGACGGAATTCCGCAGATATTATCGGCTGCAATGCGGCCCTGACGATTTGCGGGGCCCGCCAGTGGAATGAACGCCGGGGTGCGCGTAACACGGTGCGTAACCTCAACACAATCACCAACTGCGAAGATCGCGGGGTCAGAGGTCTGCATGTGATCGTTTACCTTCACGGCTCCGGTGGCCCCAAGCTCAAGCCCAGCATCGAGTGCGAGCTTCGTCTCAGGACGCACACCGATAGACCAGATCACAAGGTCCACAACGATCCGATCGCCACTCTTGGTAACGACCTCACGTTTGTCACCGCCGAGATCCTTAATCTCTTGCACCGGGTCGCTTAGGTGCAGACGCACGCCGTGCTGTGCAATCTCTTTTTGCAGCGGAGCGACCATCTCTGCATCAAGCGGCATCAAGATCTGCGGATTCGACTCGAAGAGTTCTATATCAATCCCCTTATGGTGGAGCTGCTCCATCATTTCGAGGCCGATAAAACCACCACCTACGACTGCTGCTTTTTTTCGCTCCCCCTGCCCTAACCACGAGATAATCCGGTCCATGTCGGGGATATCACGGAGCGAGAACACACCTGGTAGATCGAGCCCTGGAACGGGTGGCTTCAAGGGCGCTGCACCGGGTGAGAGCACCAGGTAATCATACCGTTCGCGGTAGACACGGCCCGTCCCAAGCTCAAGCACCTCGATCTCTTTGGCAGCTCGATCGATCTTCTCAACCCGGTGCTGCACACGAACATCGATAGCGAAGCGGTCATTAAGGGTCTGCGGAGTATGCTGAAGAAGCTTTGCGCGCTCCTGGATCTCTCCGCCTACGTGGTACGGCAAGCCACAGTTCGCAAATGAAACGTACGGGCCCCGCTCGAAGACTATTACTTCAGCGTTTTCATCAAGCCTTCGAAGCCGCGTTGCAGCGTTTGCTCCACCCGCGACTCCCCCAACGATCAGAACCCGTTTCTTCATACCCGCTTTTCCTGCGTGACAACGTTACGACGTACTACTTGCCGATTACTTCGTGCATCTTAGCGCCGATCTCGTGTGGTGAACGAACCACATGGATTCCAGCCGCTGAGAGAGCCGTGAACTTCGCCTCCGCAGTATCGTCTCCACCGCTGATGATTGCACCTGCGTGGCCCATACGACGACCAGCGGGAGCAGTTGCACCTGCGATGAATGACACTACCGGCTTCTTCATGTTGGCTTTAACCCACTTAGCAGCCTCAACCTCAGCGCTTCCGCCGATCTCACCGATCATGACGACAGCGTCGGTGTCTTGATCCTCGTTGAAGAGCTTCAAGCAATCGATGAAGTTTGTGCCGTTTAATGGATCTCCCCCGATACCGATACAGGTCGATTGACCCATGCCGAGTGCAGAGAGTTGGAACACCGCCTCATAGGTAAGGGTTCCGCTTCGTGAAACAACACCGATCCGTCCCGGCTTGTGAATGAAGCCCGGCATGATACCGATCTTTGCCTGGCCAGGAGTGATGATACCGGGGCAGTTTGGCCCGATAAGTCGGGTGCGCTTGCCTTCCATGAAGGTTGCAACCTTCAACATATCAAGCACCGGAATTCCCTCCGTGATGCAGATCACGAGATCGAGATCTGCATCAACTGCTTCCATGATTGCATCAGCGGCAAATGGAGGCGGGACGTAAATGATCGAAACGTTGGCACCAGCGTGCTTCTTCGCCTCATGCACGGTGTCATAGAGAGGAATACCCTCAAAATCCTGACCACCCTTGCCTGGCGTCACACCTGCCACCATCTGCGTGCCGTACTCACGGCATGCTCGTGTGTGGAATGCGCCCGTCTTTCCAGTAATTCCCTGCGTTACTACGCGTGTATTTTTATCTACTAAAACGCTCATCGTGTTCCTCTTACCTCTTACTTCGCCAACGCCACGATCTTCTTCGCTGCGTCATCCATGGTGTCTGCAGGAGTGATTGCGAGACCAGAATCAGCAAGCATCTTGCGGCCGATATCAACATTCGTTCCCTGGAGTCGAACCACCAGCGGAACCTTAAGACCAACCTCTTTCGCAGCCTCGATGATACCAGTTGCGATCACGTCGCACTTCATAATGCCGCCGAAGATGTTAACCAGGATGCCCTTAACCTTAGTGTCAGAGAGGAGAATTCGAAACGCCTCGGTTACGTTCTCCTTGGTTGCTCCACCACCTACATCGAGGAAGTTTGCTGGCTCACCGCCAAAGGCTTTGATGATATCCATCGTAGCCATCGCAAGACCCGCACCGTTTACAAGGCATCCGATGTTTCCATCGAGACCAACGTAGTTCAGTCCGTACTTCTGAGCGCGAAGATCGCGAGGATCCTCTTCGTCGTAATCTTGCATGTCGTGGATCGCCTTCTGTCGGAACGCCGCATTGTCCTCAAGGGCAACCTTGGCATCGAGCACGACAAAGGTGTTCTCCTTGGTAAGAACCAGAGGGTTAACCTCAAGGAGTGCCAGGTCGCTCTCAACAAACGCTTTGTAGAGCCCCTTCACTACCTCGGAGAAGTGCTTACGCGCCTCTACTGGGATTGCAAGGTCAATGGCGAGCTTCGAGGTCTGGTACGATTGCAAACCAACCTTTGCATCAATGCGAACGTTGAGGATCTTTTCAGGCGTCTTGTGAGCCACTTCCTCGATCTCCATGCCACCCTCGGTGGATGCGATGACCGATACGCAACGCTTCGCGCGGTCGACAAGCATGCTCAGGTAGTATTCCTTCGCAATATTGCAGCCAGCTTCTACGTAGACCTTCCGCACAATCTTTCCTTGTGCGCCGGTTTGAGGAGTCACAAGCTTCATGCCGAGGATCTTCTCAGCACTCGCACGGGCCTCGCTTGAGTTCTTAGCAAGCTTGACACCGCCTGCTTTTCCTCGACCACCGGCGTGGACCTGCGCCTTAACAACACAGATGCCGCCGCCTAATTGGTCGGCTGCAGCCTCTGCCTCGCCGGGTGTGTAGCACAGGTGCCCGGCAAGAATTGGGAGCCCAAACTTTTTG
>JBIJBZ010000071.1:0-15135 GCA_044344945.1 Bdellovibrionota bacterium
GACAGGCTCTCTGGGTGATTTTGAGAAGATAGATGCGATGATAGACACCGTCTTTGATCCGGGAGGAACCTTTCATGAGGAATCTCCAAAGACGGTTGAGGGAGACATCGATCGTTGGATAGCTGGTGTCGGGTTGCTCATCGGTGAGATTATCAGCGCCCATGTGGAAAGCTCGTGGTCAGAGCATGAGAAGCCGGAGGGTATATCCCTCTACAACCCAGAGCTTGGGCGGGTCTTCCCAGTCGCGAAATTGCAGCGACGGGTATACCTGGCGTCTGCAGCCGATTTTGCCTCTAAGCTGGTAAGCCTTGCATGGGCCGTCGCGGTAGCTGCTGTCACGGAAGGGATCCGCAGAGGGCAACACCAGACTACTGAGGATGTGCGAGGGGCGCTCGTTACTCTTCTTCCTAGTATCGCGCAGTTTCCGGATGGAGAGCTTGCGGGAGTTGTCGATTCCCTCCTGATAGGAGCTTCGTTAAAGCCGGGCGCCTGAGATGGCACGCCGTCTCTGCAGCGGGCGGCCTCTCTGTTGCGTGCATGCCACGATGGTCAGATATAATGCCTCGTGAATTTAGGCACTTAGGGTCGATTGCTGCGGTTGAACCAAAACCTCATCACCGCCCTCCACGCTATCCAAGCGAACGGGCCAGTTGTCTCCTGCCGTAACCCGTCGCGCCTGCTACCTCATCTCGCTCACAACATGAAGACCATCGAGGCAACTCCTACTTGAAAGATGAGAGTGGAATGCTCATATTGATTTTCGGAACGGAACACGCCCAAGACGCTATTTTGTGGATTGTGGGTAGTAGTTTCTTTCGTAGACTACGGTCCACAGCGTAGAGTCGTGCTGCCCCTTCGGTTTGATTAGTGGAGCGAGGCATCGCCACCTCTACCTTCAGTCTCAGCAGACCGATTTGTTGGTCGAGACGCACACGGTATTTTCAACAAGAGAACAACACGATGATTGAAGTTCAAAACCTTTCCAAATCATACGGCGATTACACGGCGGTCTCCGATGTGAGCTTTACCGCGTCAAAGGGGCAGATCGTGGGCTTTCTCGGGCCAAACGGGGCTGGTAAAACGACGACAATTCGGATGTTGGCGACCTACCTTCCTCCGTCGTCGGGTACCGCAAAGGTGGCTGGATACGATATCGTCACTCAGTCCGATGAGGTCCGAGAGAAGATCGGATATCTCCCCGAGAATCCGCCTCTGTACGGTGAAATGACGGTATTAGAGTACCTGCGGTTTATCGCCGATATCAAAGGAGTTCCCCGTGCGGAGGTGACATCGCGTATCGCGCAGGTGATGGAGCGGTGCTTTATCACCGATGTCCGAAACAAACTATGCCAACACCTCTCGCGCGGATATCGGCAGCGGGTAGGGCTTGCTCAGGCGATCATTCACGATCCCGAGGTCATTATTCTTGATGAGCCGACGAGCGGTCTTGATCCGAGGCAGATCATCGAGATTAGGCAGCTGATTCATTCTCTTGGGCAGAATCACACCGTCCTGTTGAGTACACACATCCTGCCAGAAGTGTCGATGGTGTGTAACAAGGTAGTAATCGTAAGTCGAGGGCGGGTTGTTATCGAGAGCCTTCTCAACCAGCTCACCAAGGAAAAGGATCTTGAGCAGATCTTCCTAGAGAGTGTGAGTAGGGATGATGTGCTTGAGGTATCACCAAAGGTAAGTATTGCTTCGTAGTGTGGGTGAACTGTATGCGTAATGTGCTAGCTATCTGTCGGCGCGAACTATTGGCGTTTTTTGTATCTCCGATTGCGTACTTCGTCATCACCGGCTTTATGTTGCTGGTGGGGTTCTTCTTCTTCAATTACCTGGCCTTCTTCGCGCGAATGTATGAGATGTCTCAGGTTATGGCGTTTCGGGGCGGCCCCGTACCAAACCTCAATCAAACGGTGATCGAGGGGCTTTTTCAGACCATCATCGTTATCCTCGTGTTTCTCATCCCATTGTTAACAATGCGCATCATCGCAGAGGAGAAGCGCCGCGGTACATTTGAGTTGCTGATCACCTCCCCGGTTTCGGTCACGGAGATAGTACTAGGGAAATTCCTAAGTCTTGCAGTTGTAGTGTTCGTGATGCTTGGAATTACCTTCATTTTTCCGTTGCTGCTCATGGTGTATGGTGCTCCCGAGATTGCACCAATCATCTCAGGGTTCGCCGGAGTTATTCTATGCGCGCTTGGTTTTGCAAGTATCGGCATGGCGGTATCCTCGTTTACGGAGAATCAGATCGTGGCTGGAGTTGCCAGTATGGTCACGCTCCTACTCCTGTATGTTATTCAGGCGCCAGCGGAGGCGCTTGGAGGAACATCGGCAGAGTTTTTGCGATACCTGTCACCGATTGAGCAGGTTCATAACCTTATTCGGGGCGTGGTGTCGTTTCAGGCCTTAGCATACTTCGCTAGTTTAATTTTTCTCGGCTTATTCCTGTCGCAGCGAGCGCTTGATGCGCATCGGTGGCGATAACGATTGAGTACGTAGGTGATAGTCAACAGGTAGAGATACAGTATGGAAACTCTTCTTCGCTTTTGCGGGTATGTCGGCGCGGTTCTTGTATGCTTCGGCGTGTTGGGTGGTGTGGTCGTTGGCTCCTTCACTGAGCAGCCGCTCCTCGTAGTTCATCTGATCGTCGGTGTTATTTGCCTGCTCTTGTGGGGGGTAACGTCAGGATTTGCTGGCCTCTCTAAGGCTAAGCAGGTGGTCTCAGGCCGTACCGCCCGCTTCGGTGCGAATGCACTCCTCTACACAATCGTTGCCGCTGGTTTGGTAGTTCTGGTCAATGTGTATGTGTCGCTTCATGACAAGCGCTGGGATCTGACGGAGCAGGGAGTGTACAGCCTCTCCGAGAAGTCTCGGAAGGTTGTCGGAGCGCTCCAAAAGCCGCTGAAACTTGTCGCCATAGATGCACCGCAGGTACAAGACAAAACACAAACCCGAGAGCTCTTAGACCTTTACAAATATGCAAATGACACGAAGGTAGATTTTGAAATCCTTGACCCTCGCTCCCGTCCTGTTGAGGTAGATCGCCTCGGCATGAAGCCGGGAAATCTTCTCTATCTGGAGTACGGAGAGGGGGATTCCAAGGTCATCAACCGATTAAATCAGATCGATGAGCAATCGATTACGAATGCAGTATTGAAGCTGACACGCGGTGCCGCGCGAAAGTTGTACTACGTTCAGGGACACGGAGAGCCTTCGCTGGAATCTCAGGGGCAAGGCGGAATGAAGGATTTCGCGGATGCCCTTGGAGACGAGCATATTACGATAGAGGGACTGCTTCTTGCGCAAACGGGCAAGGTTCCTGATGATCCCTCAGGCTGAGCGCGATGCGATCATTCAATACGCAAATGGCGGTGGCCGACTACTTCTCTTTGCTAACGCCGAAGATGTCGACTCAGATGATGTGCGGACTATCGCCAAGGCATTTTCAATTGATGTTGGGCAGGACGTGGTTTTAGATGAGCAACTCAGGCTCTTTGCAGGTCCGCAGATGGCTGTTCAATTCATAGCACAGACGTTCTCCCCGCATCCGATAACCGCCGGACTGACCAAAGCGGAGCCCATAGTGTTTACCTTCGCTTCGAGTATTTCGGCGCCGAAAGAGCCGCCTTCAGGATATCAGTTCACAGAGCTTCTGCGGTCAGGAAAGAATTCATGGGCGGAGAAAAATCTGAGCATGCTCTTTAGCCAGGAAGAGGCTACCGCTTCTAAGGATCCAGAGGATCTGAAGGGGCCAGTATCAATCGCTGTTGCCATGGAGCGAGACTCAGGGGCAAAGGATACCGCCACTCAGGACGAAAAGTTTAAGAATGTGACTCGCGTTGTAGTGTTTGGAGATGCAACGTGGATAGAGAACGGGAACTTAGCTGCGATGGGTAATCGTGACCTGGTGCTCAATGCAGTTAACTGGGCGACAGGTGAGGAAGGCGGTGTGGCGATCGGCCCGAAGAATATTCGAGCCTCAGTTGCACCGATTCCCGCCGCAACCTTTAACATCATCCTTGCGTTGAGCTTCTTAGGTCCGGAGGTGATCCTGTTGCTTGGACTCTTTATCTGGTGGCGACGGCGAATGATTCTTGCCTAAAGTTGCCGTTTACAGCCCGTCACTGATTATAGTGCTGGAGAGCGTCGAATGAATCTGAAGAAAACAATCGTGTTGGCAGCCGTGCTTGCAGCAGGTGCCTTGTATCTTACCAAGATTGAGATGCCGCAGCGAGAGTTTGAGGTAGGCCAGAGAATGGCTTTTTCAAAACTGAAGGAGGCCGAGATTTCCGGCCTCGATATCACCAGACTGGATGGGGATGAGCAGCACTACAAACTCGTTCGGACGCCGACAAAAGAAGCTGCAATCACTGAGGCTGGACGTGCTACAATTAGCTCGGATAGTTGGTCGATTGCGGGAATCTCAGGTGCAGTTGTTGATGGGCAGCAGCTTAAGGGTGTTATCGATGGGCTTAGCCGGTTGAATGTTGAGGGGCCGCTTGAGGAGCAGGGGCTCGATAGCGACCTTTCAGTCTACGGACTTGATAAACCTGTTTTGACGATCGTGGTGCATGAGGCAGGGGACCGCTCTACCGAGGTAGCGTTTGGAAAGAGGAGTGAATATCTCGGGAAACGATATGTGAAGGTGTCTGGTCGTTCGGGAGTCTTCCTCGTTGATGATGCTGCGTTTGGTGCGCTTAATAAGAGTAGGTCCGATATTCGCTCAAAGACACCTTTCGGATTTTCCACTGCCGATGTGCGCGAGCTGAAGCTTGCTAGCTTTTCGGCAACGGTCCGACTTCAACAGCCTGTCGTCGGTGAGTGGAAGATCGTAGAGCCTCGCGAGCTTGCGGCCTCTTCCGAAGCGGTAGGAGATCTTCTAAAAACAATACAGTCGATGTCGGTGTCTGATTTCATCGACGGTGAGGGCTCCCGACGAGATAGCTATGGGTTTGGTAAGCCGCGAATCAAGATCTTTCTAACGTTTCGAGATGGGATCGAGCCCAAGCAGGTCGAGTACCAGCTCGCCAATAAGAATGCCGAGACCGGTGAGCCCGATGATCTGTATTGGTTGACCTCGCAGTCGGATACCATTTTTAAGCTCAAGGACGATCCGTCAGCACGCCTGGTGAAAAATGTTGACGATCTGCGTGAGAGGCAGATCGTGCGACTCTCCGTTGCTGAGATAGCGCGAGTCGTTTCGTCCGGCGAGGGGATTACCCCAGTTGATATCGCTACGAAGGGGGTTGCCTGGACCGTGAATGGAAAGGATTCGGACCCCGAATTCACTGAACAGCTACTGAAAGATATTGGTGGACTGCAAGCGGATGAGTTCCCAGTAGTAGTTCCCCCGAATGCGTTTGACCGACCTTTTCTTGTTCTCTCAGTTTCAAAGGCTAGTGGGGACAAAGGTGTGATTACGCTGAGTGTGGGTGCCGAAACAAAGGGCGCAAAGGGTGACGCGATGCGTTTTGTGCGCTCATCGGCCTCTGACACGGTGTATCTAATTCGTGATGTGGAGGCTAAGCGGCTCGTGCCCCATGAAGAGGTGCTTTTGCCACGGGTAACTCCAAGTCCAGCACCGGCTAACTAAGTGTGCTTGAAGCTATTTTTCAGTGGGGCTTCGTTTCATACGATAGCCCACGTTTCGCCTTACTGTGGAAGTGGTATAGTGTCCGCTAGCGATGTTTCGGAAACTACTCCTCTTTATTGTTACGGTTGGGTGCTCGGTAGCTCTCGTTGGAGCCCTGTTTGCAGCCTGGGGGTACTTCTATCTCGTCAGGGATCTGCCGAAGCTGGCTCGAATTGAAGACTACAAACCACCGGCGGTTACTCGGGTTCTTGCGCGTGATGGGACACTCATCGCCGAGTTCTTCTCGGAGAAGCGCTATCCGGTAAAACTGAGCGACGTTCCAGAGGTAATCCGCAAAGCCTTCTTGGCAGCGGAGGATGCGGCGTTTTACACCCACCATGGGATCGACCCACAGAGTATCGTGCGAGCTTTCTACAAGAATCTGCAAAGTGGAAATGCAAAACAGGGGGCGTCGACGATTACGCAACAAGTGGTCAAGAACCTCCTGCTAACTCCGGAAAAGAGCCTCGTGCGTAAAGGTAAGGAGGCGATTCTTTCCTACCGACTTGAGCGCAGGTTCTCGAAAGATGAGATCTTCGAGATATATTTGAATCAGATATTCTTTGGTAATGGGGCCTACGGAATTAAAGCGGCAGCCCGGATCTATTTCCATAAAGAGCTCTCTCAAGTAACGCTCGCTGAGGCGGCAATGTTGGCTGGTTTACCGAAAGGACCGAGCAGCTATTCCCCATTACGCAATCCGAAAAAGGCCAAAGAACGTCAGCAGCATGTGCTGACACGTATGGTGGAGTCGCACTTTATTACTCAAGAGCAGAGAGCGGATGCGATGCGGGAGGACCTTAAGGTGTACCCCGCCTCACAGCAAAACATATTCGCTTCCCCGTATTACGTCGGTGAAGTTCGGCGAGTATTTGCTGAGCAGTGGAAGAACCTGGATCTCGACTCAGATGGGCTGGAGATCACCACGGCAGTCGATGTGAATGCAGACATGATGGCTACAAAGGCTCTTCAGACTGGGCTGCGAGAGGTCGACAAGCGGCGTGGTTGGCGAGGCCCGAAGGAGCAGATGACTGAGGCCGCCTATCGCTCGGAGTACGGCGCTGAGTCCCTCGCTGTCTTTGGCCCGCATCCGGCGTACGTCAAATCGATTTCCCAGGGAGTCGCTCGGATTTTGGTGGGAACTCAGGAGTACTCGGTTAACATCAATGATTCGGGGTGGGCCAAGAAATTTTTGCTCAAAGATGACAGCTCTCGATTTGGAAACCCCAGTGATGTGGTCAAATCGGGTGATGTTATTGAAGTGAGTCTTAAGGAAGTTCCCGGCGCTCCGGGCCAAACTGCCGGAACTTCAAAGGTGGTGCTCGATCAAACCCCTGATATCGAAGGAGCAATCGTTTTACTCGATCCGTTTTCAGGCGAAGTCCGTTCGATGGTCGGTGGTTACGATTACACGCAGAGTCAATTTAACCGCGTGACCCAGTCGCTCCGACAGCCGGGCTCATCCTTCAAGCCGGTTGTATACCTCTCGGCTGTGGATAAGTTTCATTACACCCCGGCAACAATTGTTCAGGATGCTGCTCGAACGTTTCGCGTGGGGGATACTTTTTGGACTCCTGCAAACTTTGATGAGAAGTTTTTAGGACCCATAACGCTGCGCACGGCCCTGGAAAAATCTCGAAATCTTGTCTCGGCCGATATCGTGTCTCGTATTGGACTTGATGCCCCGATTCATTATGCGCGGCTGATGGGAATCACGAGCCCTCTGGGGCGCAACCTCTCCTTGTCGCTAGGCAGTAGCGAGGTAAGCCCACTTGAGATGTCTAGAGCATACGGCGTCTTTCCCTCAAAGGGAGTAATCTTTGACTCCGTTTTTGTGACGAAGATAACGGACAGATTTGGAAAAGTGATCTTTGACTACAACGCGGAGAAACCCCTCAAGGCTCGCCAGGCTATTAATGAGAGTAGTGCCTTTGTAATGGCGAATATGATGAGGGGCGTGGTTGAGAACGGAACGGGATACAAGGTGAAGGAGCTCGGTCGCCCAGTTGCTGGAAAGACGGGAACCTCGAACGACCAGATGGACGCATGGTTTATTGGATACACTCCTTCATGGGTGTGTGGAGTATGGGTGGGGTTTGATCAGAAGAAACCGATTGGACCGAAAGAAACCGGCGGTGTTGTTGCAGCCCCGATCTGGCTCCACTTTATGCGCGATTTTCTGCAGTATGAGAAGCGCGATATGGTCGAGAGGCTTGAACGAGAGGCGAAGGAGGAGGCTGCTCGCCTCGGTATCGCGTACGTTGAACCAACAGTACCAGAGCAATTGGAATTCTCGGTGCCTGATGGCGTTGACCCGTTCTGGATTCAAAAGAGCTCGGGGGTGCGTTCATCCGAGGGGACTCCTGGAGCTATCCTTGAGTACTTTGTGAAAGGAACCGAACCTGAGGAGCACTTCTATGGAGATGAAGAGGATGCCGAGGCAAATTCAAGTTCGTATCTTGAGTCGCCGGACCTGTAGGGATTGCGTGTCCCATAGACGCTCTTAGTATCTCCTAAAGTAGCAGCGAGTTCTTCTCGTAATCCTCCTCTTAATCCTTCTCCTAATTCTGCACCCGCACCGGTTTCCTCATCATCTACGTCGTTTTCATCCGCCTTAACTGCCGTTTTTAGGATAATTCAATTCAGGGTCTTCGACGTTTTTAGTGGGTGCTTTTTGATGATATCGGGCCGTTCACGTGCACCTGCTCGTGCACGTAATAACCTCGTTTTTAGCTGGAAACTCAGCGGGTTATGCCGTAGCTCTGCCCCGCTACTACCCACTAATTCCGTTGATGAGCCTCAATTCATATAGGTAGCCCTACAGTGCTTCGTCAACATCCTTACATCGACATAACTAGATGAGAATGAAGAAACTGGTGCAGGTGCAGGATAATGAGAAGGAGGAGGATTAAGAGGAGAAACAGGATAGTCGCGTCCAAATTTTTTGAGAGATAACATCTGGTGGACAGGGGCACCGAGCCACAGCAGGCAGGTGCAGACGCAACCGAGATACGTGATGGAGTGCGTGTAAACTACCGTCCGCCCTGCCTGATAAAAACAGAGACTTTAATAATCTTGTCGCCGCGTCTCAGTTGTTGCAGGACATGGTCACCACCAACTAGTTTTCCGAAGATGGTGTACTTGCCATCCATGTGGGTCGCATCGCCTAGGAGTATATGAAACTGGCTTCCGCTTGATCGTCGCTCAGGGTTTATGAGCTGCTTTTTTGAATTGTAGCCGTCTGGCTTTCTAGCCATCCCTAGCGTTCCCAAACGGTGAGTCCGGGAGCTAAATTCCGCAGGTAGTGAATATCCTGGTCCACCGAATCCTGTGCCCTGCGGGTCTCCTCCCTGGATGAGATATCCTTTTTCTACAAGGTGAAACGACAGGTCGTCGTAGAATCCCTTGTCGGCAAGGTACTTAAAATTAGCTACGTGCCAGGGGGCCTCTTCGGGAAATAGCTCGAAATAGATACGCCCCTTTGAGGTTTCAACGATCGCACTTCGAATCTTCAGGAGCTCAGTTCGGGGTGGAAGTTGAAAAGGAGGTTCCGAGTCTCCGCGAGCTATCTTCGGAAGGGCTATTGTTATGCAGACGAGAGCAAGTGTGCAGACTCTTGCTACCAAAGGCAGCACGCGGGGATCCGATCTGATGGTAGGAGAATTCTTCACAGTGATATCTCAGCGCCTGTACTGGTGGTAGAGCGTTTTCCGTGCAGTTTGCGTATTCCGGCTAAAATCGTCATCAAAACCTACCAGCTTTTTTGTAGTGTGAGTGAGGGCGCAGGGATTATCAACTCCCGTCATCGGCTATTCCCGCGAGTCGAAGGGGATTGGGAAGTCCCTGCACTTTGGCGCTTGGCGACACGTCGATAACCCTACTATAGTACTGGTAATTTTGGGCGAAGGATACTCTTCTGCTGTACGCAGTAGTTCCGGTTCTCGACGGAGTCGGTTGTCAACAGAATTGGTTGAAACCTGTGTTGTTTCAGTCTGTTACGGGGCTTGTTGGTGGGATTGCTGGATGTAAATCTTCAACACGGTGGAGTCGGAGCTTGCTACACAACGGTATATACGTAGTGAGACTCCGATCCCCAAGGTATACTTAGGCTTGCATGGTTGTAATTGATAGTAGAAGGCAGCTCCAACGGGACCTCTCCATGAAAGCATTCGGAACCGCCAAGGACGGGGAGGCGGGTGGTCCTCGGATTGATCCGTATTATTGTCTCCGCGCGACGCTACTCAGCACTCTTTGTATGCTTCTGCTCACGTTGATTTCCTCTGCTCACGCAGAGCAGCGGGAACTTTCGGGACAACAATCAGGGCTAGATGTTGTGCTGGTCTTGGATGCTTCCGGCAGCATGTTGAAGACCGATCCAAAAAATCTTCGATATGAAGGCACAAAGCTTTTACTCTCATTCTTGGGGGATGGGGATCGCATTTCTTTGATTAGTTTTGCCGAGTCAGCAAAGGTCGTACGCGATCTGAGCCCGGTGTCTCGGTCAACGAGCGGTCAGATCCTCTCGCAAGCTGAACATATACAGCCTCTCGGGCCATATTCAGACATCTCAGAGGGTATTAAGTTAGCCAAGGCTGTCTTGGATGCAAGTCCACGACCGGGTGCTCAGCGTGTGATCATTTTGTTGTCGGATGGCAGAATGGAGCCAGATCCAGCAGTGAGTCCGGCATTCGCACGTACGTTGGAGCTCGTCCATGATGTGCTGCCTGAATTAAAAACGAAGGAGACAAAGGTCTTCACTCTTGCTTTCAGCGATCAGGCTGATCGAGCTTTTCTGGGAGAGGTATCAGCAGCAACCGATGGATTAACGTGGTTTACTGCAACTGCTGAGGATATTCACAAGTCGTTTGCCGATCTGTTTTTGGCGATCAAGAGGCCGCAGGTTGTTGCGCAGACAAATCGTGGTTTTAAGATTGATGATGATGTGGAGGAGGCGACCTTCTACATCAACCGCGAGCCTGACGCTGTACTCTCTTTGACTTCTCCCAAAGGTGAGCAGATGGCTGCGGGTAAAACTCCTGAGTGGGTAGGCTGGTATCGTGGTCAAAATTTCGATGTAATCACCGTGAAGGAGCCGGATCCGGGCAACTGGCTTGTGGCTGGTACTGCTTCTCAAGATGGCTTCGCGACTGTATTAACTGACCTAAAGCTTCTGACTGACTGGCCCCTCGTAGTTCGAGCAGGCGATGAGCCGTTGATCCAGGCGCGCCTGTACGAGGATAACAAGCCGGTCTCGCTGCCGGAGATGAGCGGTGTTGTTCAATACGGATTCCAGATCTCTCCCACCGACAGGATCTCAGAACCCTTGCTGCAAGAGCCGCTACTCGATGACGGCAAAAAGGGAGACAAGGTCAGTCAGGATGGTATTTTTTCAGCGCTGACTAGACTCGATCAGGCAGGAGAGTACCGATTAACGGTGGTGGCAAAGGGCCCTACATTCCAGCGTTCGCAGCAGATCCCATTTACCGTTCGACCTCGCCTCGTTTCGCTTGAGATTAAGGGTAAAGAGGAGCACAAAGAGCAAGGAGATGAGCATCACGACGAGAAGGGAGCTGAGGGGCAAGATGTTCCTGATCACCAAGCACAGCCCGAGCCTGTTGTCAGTATCGATGAGGATGCCGAGATTATAGCGCGTATTGGCAAGGAAGCTATTTCATTCCGAAGCTTCGAGGTAAACTTGATAGCGATCGATGCCGATCGCCGACGATTAAAGATACCTCTTAAACGAGGCGGAGTGAGTAGCCTTGAGTTCTCTACAATGGCTGACAAGCTTGAGGAGCAAGGAGATTTCTCCGTGAAGGCGCAACTGCGTGGCGAAACCAAGAAAGGCGAAGAGGTGGAGGCTGAGAGCTTGCCTATGAACATCTCGTTCCGTTTTCGCCGGGCTAAGGGAAGAGCAACCGCAACACCGCTGCCACGCCACGATGATACTAGAGAAGAGGGTAAGAAGGCAGAAAACCAAATCCCTGTGATACCGCTTGCGGTGGTAACAATCAGCACCCTTGCGATTGCTGCTTTCTTGATCGTGCTTACGAAGCGCTCGAAAGACCAGAAAGCGACTCGACAGAAGTATGTGCCCCAGAAGCAGCTGATCGATGCGCTTGCTTCACTTGAGGAGCGGGTTTCCACAAATTCTGTTGAGCTAACTAACCCGATCTTTGAGATGCTTGAGAACGAGCGTGAAACCACTCCCGAGGGCGGGGTTGAAAATTCGAGAGCTGAACAATCTGCGCAGGTACCCGAATCAGCGAAAACCGAATCGCCGAAGGAAGTATGATACCTATGTGGATTGTGATCGTTCTTGCCGGTTGTATTGAAGGGTGTCTGGTTGCCCTTTTCGTGTTCAACCGAGCAAAGCACCTGAACGACGATAAGCTCGCTGCGTTTCAGATGCTGGAGGACGAGGTTGAGCAAAAGCGGGACCTGTGGGCTAAGATTGAGTCATTACGTAGCGAGCTGGCAAGCGGCGACGAGTTCATGGTGCGGGCACGGGAGTTTCTTGCTGCTCGTGAGGCTCTAAAGGCAGAGCGGGGCAGGGTGACTATAACCCAGGCTGAGTTGGAGTCAGTAGAGGTGCGCTTGCGCGAGCTTGAGGAGATCAGTCGTGAGCTAGAAGCAAGCAGCATGGAGACCAAGGAGGAGCTTAAGATACTCCAGCGAAAGGAATCTGACCTGAAGGTAAAAAATGATGGATTGCGCACTCAGATCGCGGAGTCTACCTCTAAGATGGATGCTCTCATGGCCGAGATAGAGATGTCGGTGCAGATGCAGGAGCAGATAGCCGTAATGAAGGGAGAGCTCTTGCGAGCAGAGGAGCAGATTCAGACTCTAATGAATGAAATTCAACTCAGTAACGAGCAGTATTTTAACCTCAAACGTCGATATGATGCGCTTGATGTTGAATACGCCCAGTTGTATCAACAACTCACTGAGCAGCGTGCCCGCTGAGGTGCGAGTCCGGCGCTGTGTTACAGCATGTCATGAGGATCCAGGTCGAACGCTATTCGCGATGCTTTAGATGCGGCAGCTTCGCGCTTTAAACGCTGCATGATGTTTTGAAGGAGCGCGCCTGAGCCGGCTTTGACCAAGATGTGGTAGCGCCACAATCCTCGCACCTTCTCGATCGGCGCTGGAGCTGGTCCTAATACGGTCAGGGACATTGATTCTGCAAAGCTTTGCGCACGATGGGCTAAATGTGTAGCGTGCGAGAGCCCAACCGAGCGATCCTCAGCTGACACGATTATTCGCAACAGTTTTTGAAAAGGTGGGTAGCCAAGGGTGCGTCTGAGTTCAAGCTCCTGCTCCGCGAATCCGCTGAAATTAGAAGCAACCGTCATCGCAAGGCTTGGGTGTTTCGGAACCCTGGTTTGAAGCACGACGTGGCCGGCTGTCGAGCGCCTGCCTGCGCGTCCAGCGACCTGTGTTAGCAATTGAAAGCCGCGCTCTGCGGCGCGAAAATCGGGCATGTGAAGCCCGACATCGCAATCAACTATGCCAACGAAAGTCACGTTGGGTAGGTCATGACCCTTTGCGATCATCTGCGTCCCAACAAGGATGTCTACGGTATGTTCCCGGACCTGTTTTAGGATCTCAATGTAATCGGCCATGGTCGATGCGCTATCGCGATCGAGCTTTGCTATTCGAGCATTTGGAAGTAGGGACGACAACTCCTCGTGAACTCGTTCGGTGCCGGCTCCTCGATGAGCAAAGAGAGGCTCCGCATCCGGCTCAATTCCAGCTGCTTTGCCACAACCGAGGCAGACGAGTGGTGGAATCATTGAAAAATTACACTGATGACAGAGAAGGGTGTTGCTATTCCGATGGTACGTAAGAGTTACGCTGCAGTGCGGGCATCCGATTACCTGCTCACAGCTTGAGCACTGAAGATAGCTGGCGAATCCACGTCTGTTGTACAAGATAAAGGCCTGCGCTCCGTTTGCGAGGGTCCTAGCCAAGCCTCGTAGGAGGGCTGGAGAGATATTTTTTGAGGGCATCTCCCACGGTTTAATTAGGTTCAGGTCAACAAGTTCGAAGGTGCTGGTCGCTGCACTGTGAAATTGCCGCGTTAGTTTGAGGTGTCGGTACTTTCCCTGCAGAGCATTGTGATAACTTTCAAGCGAGGGCGTTGCAGAGCCGAGAATGACTGGACACGAGCTCAGTTTAGCTCGTACCAGCGCAAGGTCTCGGGCATGATACCGGATACCTTCGCCTTGCTTAAAGGAGGAATCATGCTCCTCGTCGACTACGATGACGCCGAGGCGACTCATCGGCGCGAAGATGCCTGAGCGAGCTCCAATCGCCACTCGCACCTGGCCTGAAGCGAGGTTAGCCCAGTGCTGCCAACGATCCGAGGGCTTGAGGCTACTGTGAAGCACGGCGATCGGTTGTTGGAGGCGGGCTGAAAAGCGGTCGGTTAATTGCGGTGTTAGAGCGATTTCTGGAACGATAATAAGAGCTGAGAGCCCCTTTTTGAGTGTTTCGATAATAACGTCGAGATATACCTCGGTCTTACCACTTCCGGTAACTCCTTGAAGAAGAAAGGTCGAGAAGTTGCTATTCTGGACGGCCGGTACGATTGCTTCGACTGCAGCGAGCTGCTCCTCATTCAATGCGTTGGTGCTCAACGTATTCTCTTGTAAGGACCAAGCTTGGTGAGGATCGCGATGAAGTGCGGTTTTTGCTATCAAGCCCTTCTTGGCCAGATTCGAACACACTGCCGGCGATGCACCGCACTTAGAAAGTAGTTCAGATGTAGAGAGCGGGCCCGTCGCTTGTTGCAGGGCCGTCAAGACAGACTTCTGCCGCTCTGTTAATTTTTGAGTGTATGCGATTCCTGCCTCGGTGACCTGATACGCAACAACCGGCCTACTGAATGAGGGCGTTGGAATAGCCAAATCCAGGACCTTTGATAATGGTTCCGCATAGTACTTCGCAACCCATACGAAAAATTCGAGGTGATCAGGATTAAACGCGTGCGCAGTAAAAGCTTCCGATGATATCGCCTTAACCGCGATCGATCGTTGGGCCATGGTGCGCTCCGCACACAACTCGCGGTCGGAGTTCATTGAGATAATAAACGCATTCGTGGTTCGTCGCCCGAGAGAAACTTGGATTACATCGCCTACTGCCAGGTCTGGGTGTTGACTGGGGTCGAATTGGTACAGGAACTCTCCCTCGAGAGGAGGAATGACGGCGGTAAGGAGTCCGCGTGGGCCTATCGATCCTTCCTGATCGGAGTTGATGGACAAAGAGAGTTGGGACATGTTGGAGATTGTACCGCGGTGAGAGGTGCGGGAGAAGACGGATGTGACTAAATATCCTGGCTCTTCGTGGAATCGAGTGGGTAAAATTGGTGTTAGCGGACGTGAACATGCTCGTGCACGTAAACGTGACCGTACCCGAAAAAGTGTGGTCACACGCCCTGAAGGCAGAGTTTAGAAAGCATGGCACCAATCCGTGTAAGCAAAAGCTTTTCGG
>JBIJBZ010000080.1:0-14169 GCA_044344945.1 Bdellovibrionota bacterium
CGACTAAAGGTGAGGTGCCAACGGCTAACGGCAAGTAGGGCAGCTGCGAGCAAGCCCACGCGTGGTCCAAAAAGCTCACGAGCGAGCAACCATGTGGTCGCCACCGCTCCAATGCCTACAATTGAGGTCGCTAGTCTGAGAGAGAATATGTCATCACCAAAAAGTTTGATGAATACTGCATAGTAGTAGAAGGGGAGCGCGGGAAGTTGCGAGAGATCTGGGACGAATACGGGTCGGTAGGATGGATCCGCGATAATACGCTTAGCCACTAGCATATTCTGAGCCTCGTCGAACCAAACTCCGAACGGGAGTGTGCGGAGATCCTGTAGGCGAAGCAGGGTTGCGATAGTAAGTACTACGATGAGAAGAACTACCTCCAGGCGTGGCGGAAATGATTCTCTACTCTGTCTCTTGGGGTCGTTTGACTCTGAAGAGGGGAGTGAGCCAAAGAGGCCGAATATAACTCCCACCATTCCCGCATGTATGAGAGCGAGATCAGTAGAGAGGTATTCAGGACCTATGAGTGGGGCTCCGCATGCCACGACTACAATGGCCAGTAGGAGGGGAGGCAGGCACCGCATGCTTTTCTCACCCTCACTTAATCTTGCGCTAACGATCCCACGAGACGGAGTCGGTCTGCGAGTGCTCTATCGAGGTAGAAGTCTGGAAGCTTGAACTTCTCCTTCAGTGTGCGCAACGCCTCAATGCTCGTCGTATTTATTCGACCCGTCTTCGCTGCGGTGATCATCACGTTCTTGGCTGTATGCTCCAAGGAGATGAACTCGAAGAGCTTGGTTTCATACCCAAGAGCTTCAAGTACGAGCACCCGTAAGGTGTCGGTGAGCCCCTCGGCGAACCGTTCCTGTATTATGCCGTGTCGGAGCATTGGCTGTAAGTCCTTTGACGGGTTGAAGTGTTTGCGGACGTATTTGTGACAACATGGAGCGACGCAGATAAATCGAGCTTCAGCCTCAACCGCGCGCGCGATCGCATCGTCGGTAGCCGTATCACAGGCGTGGAGCGCTACTACGAGATCAACATCGTGTATCGGGCTAGTTGCAATCGATCCCTCGGCAAAACAGAGATGATTCCAACCGAGGGAGAGAGCTAGTTCCTGACCGAAATGCACTAGCTCAGGCCGTTGCTCAACTCCTGTCACGGAGCTCTGCGCGGAGAATCTTCGAAGGTACTCGCTGAGTGCGAAGGTGAGGTAGTGCTTTCCTGAGCCAAAATCAATGGCGGATACTCCACGCTCGGATGATAGAACACTGCTCGGAACTAGGCTTGCAATGATCTCAATGAACTTATTGATTTGCCGGAATTTGTCGTACCGTTCGCGTTTAATCTGCCCAATCTTCGAAGCGATCCCCAGGCCCATCAGGAATGGAGCCGTTGCTGGGATGAGGTAGTTCTTCTCTCTGTTGTGTCCGATGGGAACTTCAGGGAGGGGCTCCGCCGCTCTCCGCTTCAGTCGGAATGTACCTAGATTACTCTGCTCAAATTGAAGCTCTTCGTCCGCCAGTCGCAGGTGAACGGCCGAATACTGAGTGGGTACCAGCGTGGTAAAGAGGGCTCGAGCCTCCTCAGGTGTCATGTTCTTCCGCTCAATCTGCCGCCCGTTGTCGTAATCGAACGCCACGAGGAGAGAGCCTGAGGAATCTGTGAACAGTGACGCGGCTATCCGCTTCCAATCGCCCTCCCGAGAAGGCTTACTTATCGTAGCCCGACGAAATGTGCCGTTCGCGAAGCTTGCGCCAAGACACTCAAAGAAGCACCTTTTGTTCTCATCACTTGGGGACATCCGACACCTACAGTAGGCACTTGCGCCACGTCCCATCATGAACATCTTCATGTAGAAAGGGAAGCCTTCTATTCGAGATGCGCAGACGTGCTATTGGGCTCACGCGAGGGGCGTTTCCCACCTCCAGGTGTAGTTTGGTTGCCGGCGGAGATTCGCCATCTCCGGAGTTTTTCCTATGATATTTCAAACGGATTTGAGTGGCTGTCCGCCTCGGCTATCATATTTCGAACTAAGATATTCCAGCTCACAAAGTTCGGGGCAGCAAGCGGTTGACCCGTCTCTGCATCGTAGTTCTCATGCATGCCACCGGTCGCATCAATGTCTGAGAGGACCAGGCGAGAGATGGTTTGCGCTAGTTCCTTCGCAGCTTTATCAAATCCGTATCGAAGTAGGGCGTGCATGTACATGTAGTTGGCAATCGGCCAGATCGGGCCCTGCCAATTCGAGTGCGGCTTTATCATGTTAATGTTGTTGTAGACTGGATCCTGTTTTGAAAGTGATCGAAGCCCCCACGGGCTTTCCATGTGATCAGGATTCAATAGGTAACGCTCGATCGAATTTCGAGCCTCCCTCTCCGGAGCAACTCCGGTCCATAACGGGACGAATGAGGAGTAGGTAATTCGTTTAACGTGTTTCCCGGACGCAGTGAATAGGTTGTAAAAAATCTGGTCCTCGGCGTTCCATAGATGGTGCATCATGGCATCTCGGATTGCTTGTGATCTCGATAGAAGCTCGTCCGATGCGCTCTGTTTGCCGAGTTGGACAGCGATCAAGCCGAGCGCCTTGAATTCCTGCGCAAGGAAGGCATTAAGGTCTGCCGCAAGAACCGTTCCGTGTGGGTACTCAAGAGCTGAAACATTATTGTCGGCTCCGGACTCCATAGAGTCCAGCCACGCTCCGAGTCCGTATGAGTCAAACCATAGATTTCGAAGTCGGAACGTAGCTACATTGAGAAGGGAATCCCAGAGCGGAACGAGCCACGAGAAATCATCGAGTGCTTTTGCCGCTAGGTAGGCGCCTTGAGCGAGGAATGGCTTCATGTGATTGAGACGAGGATCCCACCCGTCCGAGGTAAGGCATCCAGCAACCTTGCCGTCCGCTCTCGCGTTCTCTATAAAATTAAGCGCCCAATTTTTAAGGTATACTGCTTCACCGGAATTCTCCGCTGTTAGCGCTACTGCCATGAAGAATGCATCCCAGTCCCACTGCTCGGAGTACGGGCCTCCGGGTACAAGATACGTATGTTTGAGCTTGCCAGAAGCTGGCCGTTTAACAGCTTGTAAGCAGTAATTGAGCCGATCCCTGACAGTGGCGGTGGTAATTGCGATAGCTTCAGTCATAGGTAAACTCCTCTCGTTGTTACCTGGCAGGGTGTTGAACAAAGGTTCCGCAGTGAGCATTTTGAGAGTTTTGACGAAACACGGCGGCTCCAACGAAGTTGCAGTCAAACTATCGAAATGCCCAACAGGAAGTCTTTTTTCACCACCCTGTTAGTTCGCGACAGGTATAGCACACGTTAAGCCCGCTTCAACAAGAGCTGAGGGCGAGCACTCCTCTGAATTTTGCTGTGGCTTTTAAGCTTGCAAAGCTGGGATACCGCATGGTACGGTCACGGCCTTACTTACTCGTCCTCTATCGGTGCGTCCCGCTTCTTTTGGGTTTCGTAGGCACCTCAAAACAATAGTTAGTTATTTCAGCTGCCGAAGTGCAGCCACAGCCGCCGTTACGCATGAGCTGCGGAGACCTGTCGAGGAATATTGGAGTTGGATTTAGTATGGCGCCGATCGAACAGTTATTTTTCCAGGGATTAGGGGATGAACGGCAGGGGGAGATTGCACATGTAGAGCATCGGCGATTGCAGCTTGCCAGAACCGATGGTGATAGTTGTCAGTCGGCTCTTCGACGCACGCTTTTCCTGGAGCTCGCCCGTCGAAGTGGGGAGACATTGGAGCAGGATGTCCTGGTTCAGCGCCTTCTCCGCCCGGTTGAAAGAGATACTTCAGGTCGTTATGCGGAGTTGATGGAGAACGCCACAAAGGATGCCCCAATAGGGGATAGTGGTTCACATGCAGGATTAGATGCGAAGGGCAGGCGGGAGGACTACGGGCGGATCTCCGGTGGAGAGCGGACTGAGGCCCTCGGCGGACTTATCAGAACGGTAACCTTTAATTCTGGATTCCCAATCGAATCTATCTCAGAGGCGTCATCAGCACTGCTCGCGGACAGCAGTTGGGATCCACGTAGTGAGGGGGAGAAGTATCATAGTGAAGGGGCTCTGGCGATCAACATGACCTGGCCTGAACTTTCTAACCTGCGAGAGGAGCTCCGTCACGTGCGGAACCAACACGGGATCCAGGTATGGTTACCCTGTCACGCTGAGCCTGGTGTCGCGAATATGAATGTTGACTATGCCGCCCAGGAGGTTTCCCCTGCGAGTGTTTCGTGTGTGAACACCAATCGCAGGGATAATTCCGCTGTGCGTGAGACGCAACGATATTTAGCGCGCTCTATCGAGCAGTATCCCGAAGTAACCGTGGGGTTACAGGACGCAGTTCTGAGGTGTGTTGATTGGAGGAGGATTGCTGAGGTTTTCCATATTCCACTCGGCAGTGACAATATGCCCGAGGGTCAGGCAAAAGGGCTTACCCTCTTGGCGCTCGCGCTCATTGCTGAAGCTCGCGGTAGACTTGGGTCCGGGTTTGTAGCCTTGCACGATACTGATATCATAAATCCCCGTGAGTATTTGGCTCTCGATTATATGACGATACCGCTGTGGGCACCGGGCGAGGGGGGTGATTTAGGAAATTTGCTGGGGATCTATGTAGCGCGCACGGGGCCCGGACGGAATAATCAGCCGATTCACGCTGTCCTCAACGGAATTTTGGCTGAACCCGGTGGTTCAACGCGCAGCTTGGCGCGAGAGCTCGCAATCAATGTTCTCATGATGCCCTGGCCGTTAACGGGGGAGCGAATGATTAGAGCACATGTGCTGCGAAGATTGCCGTGGACTAACGACATGACTATTGAGTCCCAGATAAATGTAATGTTGGCAGGCGAGGCAGTGTCGCGCCGCGCCTTTACAACAGCGCAGGTTATGAATCCTCATCCAAAGTTCGAGTGTGCCGACGTATCGCTCGACCGAGAATGGCGAATGATGAACTATTGCGCGCACTATCATCGTGTTTTGATAGAGCGCTGCAATCTAATCGGAAAAGTCTTGGGCGACTGGACGGCGACCGATATCAAGGATTTTAACCAGGCTACGCAGAGCAGTTCGATTGTGGGAGTGATTACAAATGACGCTGGCGCCACTGGCAGTATCGCGTTTGCCACCCGCCCGCCCTACATGCTTCCGAGTGTCGAAATGTTGAGAGGGATGAACCTCGTGGACTTAGATGCGGTGGAGCGATGTTGTCGGCAGAGTCGAGAGGTGGTGCTAAAGGTCGGTATGAGTGCTCGTAGCCGCGGATAGCGAGAGTGGTCTATTTCCGCGTTGTTCAGCGCTTACTGGGGAGCCCCCTGCTTTTAATCCGGTTCCGTGGTATGCATAGCCCACTATCATGAATATCCTACGGGTTAAAAAGAAGGCAGTTGAGCTGCTGGAGCGGGTGGAGCAAGAGAGTTCCTACCTGCACTTGGTGCTACAACAGGAGGCGGATGCTCCTACAACCGCACCTGATGAATATCCTGTTCTTGTTCAGCTTGTGCGCGGGGTCCTCGAGCATCGTGAGGTTATCGATGACGTTTTGGCTGCATTCCTTCCGAAGGGCCTTGGTTCGCTTCCAAAACCGGTTCTGCAGACATTACGTCTTGGTGCGTATCAGATCCTCTTCCTCGATCGGGTCAAGAAGCGTGACGTGGTATTTGAGGCAGTCGAACTGATTAAGGGTGGTCCGTTCGCTGGTTTTTCTAAGCTCGTGAACGCGGTCTTACGAAAGGTTAAACCGGCAGCGAAGGTAGCTAGCAGTGACGGAGCCGCTTCGTCATTGCGAAATTTTCCGGAATGGCTTGTCGCGCGGTGGATCAAGCAGTTCGGAGAAGTTGAGGTGGAGCAGTTTTGCGAGGCGAACAATAAGCCCCTCCCGCTTTATTTTCGGGTTAATACAGCTCGGGTATCTCGTAAGGAGCTGCAACGATTGTTGATGGCAGAAGGGGTGGAGGTCGAGCCAACAAGTTATTCTGAGGTCTCGCTCCGGGTAATAAGACAGCCTAAGGATAAGCGTTTGCAAAACCTCAAGAGTTATCAAGAGGGGCTTTTTTTTGTGCAGGATCTCAGTTCAACGATTGTGGCTGATATCGCGACAAACCACGAGCCGCGGTTGGTGTGTGATCTCTGTTCCGCTCCGGGTGGAAAGAGTTGCAGCATGGCGCTTTCAATCGCACGTCTCGGGATGGTTGAGGCCTCTGACAGGAGTCAGAGGCGATTGAGTCTTGTGCGGGATCTAACGGCTAGGCTCGGCGTCTCGAACGTGGGGCTCCGTATTCGGGACGCTGTCGAGGAGCTACCCAAAGGCGAGCCTACTTTTGATGCAGTCTTAGTGGACGCCCCGTGTTCAGGGTTCGGAACGCTCGGAAGAAAGATAGATGCTCGATGGTCCAAGTCTGAAGAAACGATCGAGGAGCTCGCGCGGATTCAAGCCGAGATTCTCGGAAACGCGGCTCATCTCGTGAAGCCGGGAGGTTTCATGGTGTACAGCACCTGCACCATAGAGCGCCAGGAGAATGAGGATATTGTAGCCGGCTTCCTCTCAAAAAACCGGGAGTTCTCCCTCGTTGATATCAGATCAGAGCTGCCCGCAGAGCTATGCACCGCTGAGGGGATGTACAGAGCTTGGCCGCACCGACACGCTATGGCGGGAGCATTTGCGGCGAAGTTGCGGCGTAGGTGAAATCGCGACATGGGATTGCCCGTTTTTGTAGCTCTGTAGAGATGCGGGGTAGCGAGTAAATTGGGTTGTTACCGGAGAGAGGGGGGCGTGATATGCTTCGGTTAGTCCCTCGTGGCAACGATTTGTTCCGCGTGTTGAGGGGTGGGGCTACAACGGTGCTGAGAGAGTTCAATCATTGCTGCAGCTTGGGATTTGTCCACTGCTGTGTTTGAGCGCTGTGTTGGATGGGTTCTCGGGAGGATAGATCGTGAAATGGGTTTGGTCTGTAGGCGCGGGGCTTTCGATTACACTCGCTGTTGTATGTGAGCGCTATTTGTTGCCTCACGTATCAAGGCCCCAGTGGCAGAAAGCCGGTGATGTGGGGGGCCTCCTTCTATTGTATGGAGGGGTGTTGCTGACCCTTATCTGTGCCGGAGTCTGCTGCAACTTCTTGAGTAAACGAGAGAGGAGTTCCGCGGGTGAGATCGATCGTGTCGACATTGTGTGGGCCCTGGTTCTCTCGGCCGTGGCCGTCGCAATCCGATGTCAGGGACCTGTCACCGGGGCTATTGACGAGGTCCTGGTCTTTTCTGAGACAATGACGATCTTTTCAAGCAAAGATGCTCCCATTACTGGTATTTCTCCTACGTCGTATCCGTACATAATTCACTGGATCGTGGCGTTTGTCCTGAAGGCACTCGGTAATCAGGTTGAGGCATTCAAGTTCCACAAGATATTATCAATTCTGTCTTCGTCTCTGTCGATCGGCGTGTGGTACTTCCTGGGACGCCTGTATTTTTCACGCTCTGTAGCCTTCTCTTCTTCAATGTTGTTGAGCGCATGGGGTTGGCACTATGTAAATTCCCGTTTTCTGTATGTATATCCACACGACCTTCTGGCGATCTCCGTGGGAGTTCTATGTTCTGTCTTGGCATTTAGGAATGGCCGTGCATTAGCAGCGGTTGGGCTCGGTTTAGTGTGGGCGTATGCTTTAGTCGCTCGCAAGGTCTCGATTATGCTACTTCCGTTTAGCGCGTACGTTTTCATAGAGCATGCGTGCTCAGGTGGATGGAGGAGAGCTCCACGCACAGTGGCGTTGTTAGCCGTGAGTTGCATCTGCTTTCTCTTCGCTTTTGCGCCATGGATTGTTGCGCATCCAACGGAGTTCAATCCGATGGCTTGGCACTCCCGCAGCGGATTTTTCCGCTATCAGCAAGCGTTCGATGCGCACAGATCTGCGGCCACTGACCTAGGTGGTGGCCGTCTCTGGACGTTTGGGTATATTTTTCTCGATGCTTTTAGACAGTTCTGGTGGAGATCGTACGATCAGATTCGACATCAGTTTGTGGTCGATGGAGCTATCCTCGATCCGGTATTCTCCTTGTTGTTCGCAGTGGGGCTGGTCGTTGTAATCACAAAAGCCCGTTCTCAAGCAATCTGTCGGATCCTGCTTGTAGGGCTCATAGTTTTTATCGCCCCGATGGTTCTTTCATATCCACTCGACAGTGCGCGACCTCAGGGGATGGCTCGCCGTATGATAGGGGTGGCGGTTTTCGTCGCTCTTGTAGCTGCAATTGGGGCTGAACGCCTTGCATCTATTTTTGTCAGACCGGCATGGCGGGCTCAGGTTGTTATTGCACTGTGTGCAATCTCTGTATTTCTGAATGGCTACACGTACGTCACAAGGTACCTTAAACAGCCGATAGGCGTTTGGGCTGCGGAGCACGGCGTCCAGCGTGCGGCTGATCTGCTTACAGTGCGGGATCTCGCTCGAACGCAGGAGCTTGTACTCATACATGAGGATCTTGGCACCTTTCCACAGGGGATATGTTCTGACTTGCAAAATATTAAAATGACTCAGAGTCGAGTTCAGATTAGGGAGTTGATTAAAGCAAGTTCCGCCAGTTCGATCGCGGTGGTGATTCCTGCTTCGACAAAGGCACGCCCTTGGCCAACGGAAATTATAATGATGGAGTTGTCGGATATTATCCCCCGTGATTCATGGCAGCCCGGGACTCTCGATGTCAATAAAGAGCCCCTCGTCTATGTTAGTAAGGTAAGAGGGGTCGCGGGTTTGCATTCTTGAAGTGTGCACTCGTCTCGTGTCGAATGAGCATTCGCAGGATTAAATTCGCATATTTCATGAAGCCTGCTACTGCGAGCGCCGATAATGTTGCTTTTTCGGTCCACAAGACTATCTCAGGCCGGAAGGCATCTCGATACGAGTCTGCCCTGCAGATACTTAGTTGAATTCGCCCCTCGGGCCCGAAACATCACCACTCTCGGCGCTCTCGCGACTCAGTATCATGACAAATGAGGGCTAACTCGCATATTTCATGAAGCCTGCTACTGCGAGCGCCGATAATGTTGCTTTTTCGGTCCCAAATACTACCTTCAGACCGGAAGGCATCTCGATACGAGTCTGCCCTGCAGATACTTAGTTGAATTCGCCCCTCGGGCCCGAAACATCACCACTCTCGGCGCTCTCGCGACGCAGTTTCATGAAAAATGCGGGCTAAATTTCACGAAAAATGCGGACCATCATGGAGCGCGCGTTCAATACGCGACACCAGCATCGTGCAGCGTTTCTTGGTTTGAGCGCGCTTGGCAGAGATAGCAAGGGCACGTTTCGATCCAACGATAATCAGAAGCTTCTTGGCGCGCGTAACACCGGTGTAGACTAGCTGACGCTCCAGTAGGGTGAAGTGGGAATCATCGAGCGCAAGAACAACGCAGGGGACCTCCATCCCTTGCGAGCGGTGGACGGTGACCGCGTATGCGAGTGAGAGTTGACCGATCTCGCCGCGCGGATATTCGATGAGTCGGCCGTCCCATAGTTCAACCGCGAGTTTCTGCTCCTCCCGATTCACCTGGGCAACAGTTCCCATATCGCCGTTGAACACGCCCGACATGTCGATCTTATAGTTATTCACTCGCTGGCAGACTCGATCGTGGACGCGGAAATCCGAGTCGCCCAACTCAAGAATCTCTGACTCCGGGTGAGAGGCGCGTGGGTTGAGCCGTTCCTGAATCCGTTTGTTTAGCTCGATGGTACCGAGCGGGCCGCGGTTGGTTGGAGTGAGCACTGCGATATCAGAGCCAGAGAATCCGAATTTCTTCGGTATCTGTTCGGCCACGAGGCTTTCGATCAACCGACTGCATTCTTGGGTATCTTCACGTTGAATGAAATACGCGTCGCTCTTGGTGACTCCATCGGGGGTGGGTATCTCAGGAACCTCACCGGTGTTTATCATGTGAGCGACGGTATTAATTCGGGATTCCTCACCGCGGCGAAAGAGTTTAGAGAGCGCCACAACCTTGAGGTCTCGGCATGCTACGAGATCACCAAAGACTCGCCCGGGGCCCACGGATGGGAGTTGATCCTTATCGCCTACCAGGATCACGGTGCATTTCGTCGGAATCGCTGCAAAGAGGTCACGCGCTAAGAGTATATCTACCATCGAGGCTTCGTCGATGATGATGGCGTCGAAGGGCAGGGGGTTGCTTGCGTTAAATACGAATCGAGTCGACATCGGATCGTACTTAAGGAGTCGGTGGATGGTACTTGCTGGCGCGCCGCAGACCTGCGACATGCGCTGCGCTGCGCGGCCGGTCGGGGCTGCAAGCGCGAACGAGAGCCCATTCTTCTCAAAGAGGAGGGTGAGAGCTTTGATGATGGTTGTTTTCCCACACCCGGGGCCACCCGTGATAATAAGGAGGGGGTATGTTGACGCGAGCTCTACTGCCAGGCGTTGTTCAGTTGAAAGTGAAACTCCTAGTGTTTGCTCCGCATCGGCGATCGCCGCAACGATAGCGCTCCTGGCCTCTTGGCTACGAGGAGTTGGAGTGAGTCGTTGTGCTACAAATTGGGTGACCGCTTCTTCTGCTCGATCCATGTGTTTCAGGAAGAGCGCTTCATCGCGAGCAACGAGGACATCGTGTGCGAGCAATTCATCGATGCTCTCCGTAAGTCCCGAGATATCCTCGATGCCGAGGAGCATTCGCGCCCGCTCAAGGAGCGCTTGACGGGTGAGGTAGCAGTGACCGTCGTCGGCCGCAGCATCGAGGGCGAAGTATAGGCCAGCCTTGAGTCTTTTCGGGGACTCGGGAAGGAGTCCCAAATTGAGAGCGATCGTATCGGCGGTGTGAAAACCTATGCCGCGGATTTCGCGAGCAAGGATGTAGGGATCCGATTTTACGATATCAAGGGTCTTACCTTTAAACCTCTCGTAGATCTTGGCCGAGAGGTTGGGGGATACCTGATGTTCTACAAGGAACCTCAGGATCTGATCAAACTCGGATTGCTGCAGGAGAGCTTCATGGAGGATAGTAGCCTTCTTTTTCCCAACTCCTGCAAGGCTGGCTACTCGCTCCGGGTTGGTTCGAATCATCTCAAGCGCCGTGCTGCCGAACTCCTGTACGATCCGCTCTGCGGTTTTCTCTCCGATTCCGGTTATGAGGCCGCTTGAGAGGTAGCGTTGAATTCCATCGGAGGTTGACGGAGGTGTCTCAGTAACGTTGTGAACGGTGAACTGGCGCCCGAACTTCGGGTGGGCAATAAAGGTACCGGTCATGATAACGTACGACCCGACTTTGGCGTGGGGGCAGGTACCAACGGCTGTTATCCTGTCGTTAGTCTCCTCAACAACCACCTGAAGAACAGAGTAGCCGTTAGTTGCGTTGCGAAAAGTAACTCGGTCAATAGTTCCTCGAACTACCTCTGGCTCAGAGGATTCTTTCATGCTTCCTCTGTTGTTAGTCGAGCTTTTTAAGCCCGTGCCACCACTCGTTCGATGAGACCTCGCGCAGCTCGGCGATTAGTTTCTTTGCTGTCTCAGTCTTAACCCTGGTTTGAGCTGCCTCGAACCACTCATTGGCCTCTCGGTATCCCTGCTCCATGTATTCCTTGGCGCGAACAGCGAGCTCAAGCAGGTCAGCATCTTTTGCTATGATGCCAGCGGGGGATGAGCGGTCCTCAATTTGGTTCCAGAGGTCGAGGACCTTTGGTCCTATCGCACCAAGCCTGGTGGTCTGCTCGGTCACGGCACGAGCCTCGTCGGCTGTGATGTAGCGGTTGGCGAGTTTGTGGATATCACCGATCCGGGTCTCTCCCATATCGTGGAAGATCAGCATCGCGGCCACCTCATGGGGGTTGGCATTCCCCTCCATGTGAGCCATCACCCAACCGATCTGGGCTGCCCTGAGGGTGTGGTCTGCGATACTCTCAGGGTGTTCGATGCCGAGCAGGCGCCATCCTTCACGCTTGACCCGCGACAGGTGCCCCATTTCGAAGAAAAACTTAAGAATCTCTCTGGATTGCATAGTAGTTGCCAACCTACCAGAATGGGCTGGCCGAAACCAAGGGTTTGTTTATCGAGGTGGAGACTTATTGGGGGTGGGGTGCTTGATCTGGTTGACGGATTGGCTTAGACTTCCGCCGGTAATTTCCGTTGCGCTAGTAGCTCAGCTGGTAGAGCAGGAGACTCTTAATCTCTTGGTCCGGGGTTCGAATCCCTGCTGGCGCACCACATTTCTTCTTCTCAAAATTCTCAGTTCCAGGCTCTGCAGCTCGTCGGTGCTACCCGGCTTCCCACGTGTTTTTCATGGAGTGTAGTTTTTACTCTCAAGCTGATGATCGATTCGAGTCAAGCGGAGTGCCTTGCGTGTTCAGGGCTATTTGTTACGCCAAGCGAAAAGAGTTCGAAGCTGTCGATTCCTGATTTCGACAACAGTAATGGTCAGATATAATGTTGCCCATGAATGTTGCTGTTGATCAGAATCTCGTTTTCACCCCAACTCGTAATGCGACCCCAGTTGCCTCAACATCCTTAATCGCAGCTAAAGCTGCCGGTCGAGCGCTCGATGAAGTAGCGCGTTTAGAGGCGCTGCTGCGTGACTGTGATGATCTCAGTGCGCTCTCCCCGGAACTTTTGGAGCGAGCCATCAAGGCGGGGTGTTGGTACCAGGTGACACCCTTTCGAGCGGCACTGATCCGCACCCTCGAGATTCCGAGTAGTGCTCGGATATTGGAGGTCGGATGTGGTGGAGGAGCTCTGACCCGCTACCTTGGAGAGCGAGGGTTTGATGTAACGGCCCTGGAGACATCTGAGGAGCTGGCTGAATGTGCGCGTCTACGGTGTCGAGATCTCTCAAATGTTGAGGTGGTCACTGGCTACCTGGAGCAGGTGTTAGCGGATCAGAAGTACGATTTCGTTATCTGTGTTGACCCGAATCTCGGGGAGAGCGAGTTCCTTGACCCAGGGGTGCAGCTTCTGACCCTGTGCCGCAAGGCTCTAAAAGCAACTGGCTCTCTAATTCTTTCGATTGCCAACCCGCTCCATACGCCCAAGGCTCATCTTGAGCCATCGCGTGATCACGTCCGTGGAAAAGGAACCACACTTGAGGCGTTGAAGCTCT
The DNA here is from genome assembly GCA_044344945.1 of Bdellovibrionota bacterium. Classification (GTDB taxonomy): domain Bacteria; phylum Bdellovibrionota_C; class UBA2361; order UBA2361; family OMII01; genus OMII01. Next base: position 13,087 of record JBIJBZ010000080.1, read on the forward strand.
CATTATCGAGTGCGGGTTTTCTCCACTATGAGAGCTACCTGACATTCCCACACCATGCAGCGCCGCAGTTGCTCGTTGATGCTTACGAGGCGCGTGCGGAGCGGGTGTCGTGGCTCGATCTCATGAAAGATCTGTATGCTTCGACTGATATCGCCCAAGTGGAGCTAGAGCAGTGGTGGAAGGGGGTATTCCACGAAGGACTTGAGAGCGTGCTTGCGCCAGGCTGGTTGGTTCTTGCTCATGCGCATCATGTGCACTCCGTTCTCTGGAGCGGCGAAGCAGTGAAGCAGGTTGCGATTGATGCCGAGGATAGCTCAGAAGCCACGGTCCCCAGAGACAAGGGAGTTGGGGTCTATGCGCTCGGGGCGGCTAACAACGATGTGCTCTCCCAAATTCTCAAGGCTTCTAAGCCCGCCGTTAATTCAGTGCGGGATTATAAGGATTCCTTGGTGAACGCTGACCGAAAGATTGAAGATCTGTCGTTTAAGGAGTCAGCAGCTCGTGCAAAGCTGCAAGATGCTCACGACGCCTTGGTGCGAGCTGAAGACCGTCATACAACTGAATTGTATCAAGAGCAGGAATCTCGCAGGGTCCGGGAAGCCGAGCTTAGTTTGGTTCTTAAGCAGTACCACGCTGTCGGCGCGATGTGTCACGACATGCGTGAAGAGGGCCGAAAGCTCAAAGACATGCTTGAGGAGCTGCGCCGTCGCTACGTTGCGAGTGAGGATTGGGGCGCTGCTCTCGCTAAGCGTGTAGTTGAAGCTGAAACGGAGCTGGTGGAAACCAGAGCCTCCCGCGGATTCCGATTAGCTCAGAAGATTAAAAGTTTCTTTAAGCGCACTCCGTCGAGGCTCGTTGCTCTTGAGAATGGCAAGAAGGCAACGGCTGCGTAGCACGCGATTCCTCCAGTCTGAAGCGATGTACTGGTGCTAACGTATATTACGTTGGGCATTTAAGCTGATTTATCTCTGCCTCGACGTTTTCTCTAATCGCTCGGTGGGCATCTTTCACGCAACTGCTGAAGGTTTCGCCAAAGATCTCAAGCTTCATGCTCCGCCCAAAGAATTTGAGGACCTCTGGCTC
>JBIJBZ010000234.1:0-4080 GCA_044344945.1 Bdellovibrionota bacterium
GTTTATAGTACGACGTGTGCATGGGCAGACTCTAAAGCCACACGGGCACCCTCTATTCGAATTCAAGGGCGGTCTGATGTTATTGTGACCGAACCTGAGGTTCGCCTTGGGGACATCGCTCATATTGAGTCCGCATCGATAGGCGATGATGAAAAGATTGTTCAGCTTAGAACCATCTCTCTCGGCAAGAGCCCACGGGCCGGCGATAGCGTTGTTATTGAGGGAGGGACAATTCTCGAACAGATGCGGTCCACGGGAATCCGCTTGGACTCGGTCCTCTATTCGTTGCCTCGCCAGGTCAGGGTTACGAGAGCGTTCCGTGAGGTTTCGCCGGACGAGCTTCAGAGGGCTCTCGACTCGTTCCTGACGAAGCAGGAGAAGCACCTCGATATCAAAAAGATCGTAATGGAGCAGCCGGTAAAGATCCCCACCGATAGCTTCGGTGTGGAGGTCGTTGGCTTGCAGGCAACCCGGCCAGGGCACTTCGGCGTGGACTATCGGTCTGTTGCTGGATCGGACGAGGTGCGCTTCCAGATGAAGGCACTTGCTGATGAATGGCGCTTGATGCCGGTAGCCGCCAAGCCCTTAAAAAAAGGGCAGGTCGTCAGTGCGGCAGATGTGCAGCTCAATCGGATACATGGGATCGCTGTTGCGCGGGAGATGATTGAGCAGCTTGGTGATGTCGTTGGTAAAACGTTAACGCGAGATGTTGGCCAAGGTGAGATGTTTCAAGCAAAGGCCGTAACTTTGCCTCCAGTTATCACCGCGGGCTCGCGAGTTTCGATGCTGTATCGTCATGGACGACTCGAAGCAAGTGCGGTTGGCGTAGCGCTGGAGTCCGGTGCTGCACAGCAGGAGATCAAAGTGCGTAACGAAGACTCTCAAAAGACAGTGACAGCCCGCGTTGTCGACAAGGGCTTGGTAGAAGTGGAGGCTCGGTAGGTATGAATAAACCCTTAGTCGTTATCGTTGGCCTACCCCTGCTCGTCGCAGGATGCGCCCCATCAAAGTCATCTCCGAGTTTGTATGTGCCAGCGTTGAAATATGCTGGGCAGTCGGATGCAGCAATTTCGAGCACCGGTATGGAGTGGAGGGGAGCAATTGAGGAATCAACGCTCGAGGATGGGCGCACTCAAATGAGGCTTGCCCAAGGGCCACCTGACCGACGTGCGTCTCTGCATCCAGCGGCTCTTAGTGGTGGGGCAACCCTCACTCAGACTGGCGGTGTGGCCGCGAACGGCTCGGATGTACGGGTCATGCACAGCTCGGCGAGAATGGGCGAAGCGTATCGCGGCCCTCTATCTGAAGGGGATCCAGGTGTAACCGCCTCGCTGTGGCGGGAAAGTCAGAGCGGAAACGAGCCCTTTCGTGACTTTCGGGCATGGCAGGCGATGGATCTGATTACGATAAACGTAACAGAGCTTACGCTCGGCCGTCACCGCGCGGACACTGAGGTCAAGTCGAAGAGTCAATTCCTTGCGGCAATCGAAAACTTTTTTGGTCTTGAGCAACAAACGCAGAACTGGTCAAACCCACCCGATCTGGCGAGCCTGATCCGGGCGTCTACTCAGAATGATTTTAAGGGTGAGGGACGGACGATTCGAGAGGGGCAATTGAATGCACGGATGTCGGCGGTCGTTGCAGAGGTTCTTCCATCAGGACTTCTCCGCATCGAGGGAGAGAAGATTATCGCGGTAAACAACGAAGAGCAGGTCATGGTTATCTCGGGTTTGGTGCGACAGCGTGATATCTCCTCAGATAATGAAGTTAACGCTGCCAAGATCGCGCAGGTCCGTATCGATTACTATGGTAAGGGGACAGTAGGAGAAGCGCAGTATGGTGGTTGGTTAGCGCGTGCATTGAGGATTGTATGGCCGTTCTAGGGAACCGTATGAAAACGTGGTGTGTGATGGCGCTTCTTGTGCTTGGATTTGCAACAGCAGGAGAGTGCGCACGACTCAAAGATATCGCGGATGTTGAGGGTGTGCGGGGTAACCAGCTCATCGGTTATGGTCTCGTTGTTGGACTCAACGGCACCGGAGACGGAAGAGTTGACTTCACCGTGAAGAGCATCTCCAACATGCTCGAAAAGATGGGAATTCGTGTTGAGCCCACGATGATCCGCGTCAAGAACGTGGCCGCAGTCATGGTGACTGCCGAACTGCCTGCGTTCGCTCGACCGGGATCGAAGATTGATATCACGATCTCCTCGATGGGAGATGCCAAGAGCTTACAGGGTGGTACGCTGCTGTTTTCGCCCCTCAAAGGCGCTGATGGCAATGTGTACGCTGTAGCGCAGGGCCCAGTCGATCTGGGAGGCTTCTCAGTGAGCCAGGGTGGTGATTCCGCGCAGAAGAACCATCCGACAGTTGGCACTCTCCCACAGGGAGCTCTCGTCGAGCGGTCGATTCCCTTTGATTTATTTCAATCAAAGAAGGTTCGTATCATTCTTCGGAAGCCTGACTTTACGACGATGACTCGGGTGGTTGCTGCTCTCAATACGCGCATGGGCAAACCTTCAGCAGTTGCGATTGACTCTGCCGCAGTCGAGGTCCCGCTCGATGGCCATGGCCAGTTCGATCCTGTGAATCTAGTTGCCATGCTTGAGCAGGTAGAAGTTGAGCAGGATGTCGGGGCTCGGGTGATCGTGAATGAGAGAACAGGAACGATTATTATGGGCGAGAAGGTAACTATTAGTCGTGTTGCCCTCGCTCATGGAAATCTCAATATTGCTATTCGACAGGAAACGGATGTTTCACAGCCCAATGCATTCTCGGGTGGGGTTACAGCGGCTGTGACTAACACGGATGTTAGTGTCGGAGAGGATGTTAAGGCTCTGCAGATGGTAGGTGGAGAGGTAACGCTGGGAGATGTTGTCCAAGCGCTCAATGTACTTGGTGCAACGCCCCGAGACCTAATCGCAATATTCACTGCGTTGAAGGCCTCCGGTGCGCTGAATGCCGAGTTAGTGGTGATGTAATGTGGTGCGTGAGAGGAGGTGCAGTCTCTCGCGATGCAGTTGTTGTAGCATGCGTGTAGTAGGGCTCAGTCGCACGGATTGCGACTGAGCCTGGCCCCTTCATGTGTAAGCCAGCTGTGGGTTTCGACTGCAGTGTCTTCGATTGGATTAGGTGTAACGATGAACAAGATAAACGGTGTGAATCTATCTCAAGGTTTCGACCTTCAGCAGGTACAAAAGCCGAAGCCGTTGTCTCAGAATCCAGAGAAGGTGGCGGAGCAGTTTGAATCGATGTTGCTCAAACAGATGATGGATTCGATGTGGAGCACGGTTCAGAAGGGTAGTTTGGTGTCCAATAGTAACGAGGAGTCGATGTACCGCGATATGTTTAATGAGGGCTTGGCAAACTCAATTGCGGAGGGACGCGGGATAGGCATCAAGGAGGTTATCCTGAAGGATCTTAATAAGTTGTCAAAAAGTAAGTAACCTTTGAGTTGCTTAGAGCATCGAAAGAGGTAGCCTAGTGTTACCCAGCGGAGTCTGGGGTAGAGGTGCGGTTGGGCGCATGGCGTAAAAAAGGCTGTAAATGCAGTCCTTTAGCGCGCCGAAATGTGCCTAAGACTCGGTATATTCCAAAGGAATGGTTATGAAGGTACCTGGATCAGACGGCAGCGTGAACGTTCTCAAGCGAGTTAACGAGGGGCGAGTTGGAGAGCAGACAGGAGCTCGGAAAGCCGGGGTCGCTGCGGATTCGGCAGAAGGTCTGAGTACGGAGGTAGGCCGGTCCCAGGTCGATACCATGAAGTTTTCGTCGCTCGGCGCGATGTTACGGCAGGAGCTAGACCCAAGCCATATGATGGAAGAGCGAAGAGCCAAAGTAGAGTCGCTCAAGGAGCAGATCCGAAATGGGACCTATGCCCCATCATCGCTTGCAGTTGCTCAATCAGTCGGGGAGGAGCTCTCCGCTGAGATTATCTTTGGTGGAAAATCACTAGCCGATGAGACTGCATAGCATTCGCTAGTTCCGTTGTTTTGTGCTGTCGGCGTAGGTGTCTCGTAGTCGAAGTTTCCGTAGTGCCAGCAGTATTTTTGAAACAGCGCTCTTATGAAGCTCGATCCAA
>JBIJBZ010000228.1:0-4433 GCA_044344945.1 Bdellovibrionota bacterium
CCTTGTCGCGGCCCAAAGGCGATCTTGCGCACACCAACGGCACCAACCGAAACGACGGTACCGAAGACAAAGGCCACACCGACCAGCGCGATGGTGCATATAAGAATAAAGATCCCAACTGATGGGACGATGCCGCCACGCTGCGCCGAGTACAGTGCGCTTTGTGGTCGGCTGGGCGATGAAGAGCGATGGTGCGAAGCGTTCATGCGACCTGCCTATAAAGTGGCGATTAACAACTGCCCCGATCGAGTACCACGACTACTTAAACAGCGCAAATACTTGGAGATTTTTTGTTACCTCCAGACGTTTCTCAGTGGTATTTCGCTGAGCCTCGCAGTATAACGAGGAGTCGGGCCAAGGCGGCCGTAGCAAGGAAGTACCCCATGAATAGCTCAAAGATCGAAAAGTTCATGCAATTAGCCGGTCAGTCGGTGCGAGAGAAGCTCCACAGCGGCGACCCGAAACAGCGGGCGCTCGGCGCGCAGCTTCTCCTCTCGGAGGTGCTTGAGTACGTCATTCATGGACTCGGGGTTACTCCGGAGATTAACGGAACGAAGATCACTGCCCCTGATGCGCTCAATTATCATCCAAGCGAGGACCCTGATCACGAAGAGATGGTCGATGGTCTCGCTGATGTTGCATATACTATGTACTGGAACGCATGCGCGTTTGGAATTCCACTAGCCGAAGCGTTTGAACTTGTCTGCGACAACAACTTAGAGAAGTTCGTGAAGCTCGAGGGCTGGACGGCCGGAGAGATTGATCTGGCGAATGACGCATGGCACTGCAACCTCGATGTTGCGTGGCCGCAAGAGGTCGTAAAGGTTTCGGTTCTCAAGGTGGGCGAGGATTTCTACGCTGTGGGCAAAGATGCGCGCGGTAAGGTCCGTAAACCATCAACGTATCAGCCAGTAGATCTAACTCGTTTGGTTGCTAACTCGTAACTGATCTCGGCTGCACAGGATGACGGTCGCCCCGCACATCGTTCTTGTTCACGGGCTAACTCGGTCGCCTATCGATATGTTCCTTTTGGAGCGCAGGCTCCGTACGCACTTCCCTTCTGGACGGATCTGCCGTTTTGGGTATCGCTCGCGGAAGTTGTCGCTGCACGAGGCGACTGAACAGCTAAGCCGCTTTGTGCATTCGATTACAACAACTGATCCAGTTTCCTTTGTAGGCCACTCGCTCGGCGGGATCCTAGTGCGTTCCCTTGATGCCTCTGGCTCATGCAAAACGCCGCTGCATCGTCTTGTAACCCTCGGCTCGCCACACGGGGGTGCAAAGATGGCACGTATCGCCGGGCGCTATGCGATTCCGCGCGCTGTGTGTGGGCCAGTCCTGCACGATCTCGCTACCCTCGCACTCCCTCCTGAACCGGAACAGCTTGAGATCGGATGCTTAGTCGGCGCTACCCACACCCGCTTCGGGTTGCTTCCCTTCCTTGGAGAAGACAACGACGGATTAGTCTGTGTGCGCGAAGCGCACCTCGCGTCGAGTCGTGCGGCGAAGGAGCTCGTGATGTTCCATGCCCTCTTTCCTTTTAGTGGCAGGGCTGCAGAGCTATCCGCTCGATTTTTAGAACACGGAAGTTTTGATACAGAGAGCGCGGCGTAACGAGCTGCTGTTATTCACACGGGAGCTCTCGCCGAGTAAGCCCAATCCTAGACAGTCCATCTTTAATTGCGTTTCCTAATCGCTCTACGAACGATGGGCGGGGTTGTTGAAAATATTCAGGGGCTGGGCAGGTGCCATCCTGCTCTAAATGTCGACTATTCTGCTGCTCAGGCTTGGGGTGATGCCGCTCGGGCGCAGGACAGGTACCGTCATTGGTAGCAGGGGCGCGGTACTGCTGCGCATGAGACGAGAGAGTTCGCTGCAGATCGCCTTTTAGTTCGCCACGCAGAGCGAGCCCCTCAAATGCACTACGCGGCGCTTCAGGCATTGCTGGCAGGGTGTGCGCGATTTCACGGGTATTAGATGAAACAACTTGCGGCATGCGAAACCTCCTCAAAAACAGGCGCCCAACCGGGCATCCTCTGGGTGATATGAGACGCTCCGCAAGGAAAGCAACATTACAGCGATAAATATCCGGTAATTATTTACAAATATTACCTTATTTAAGAGGCGTGGGCCGCCCCGACGAGCCCGGGACCTGGCTATTCGGGAGTCAATCACGTACCATTTCAAGCAACTACTCAGGGCACGTCCCATTTCAGCACACCACGCAGTATGGCACCGACTCCGCTTATCAGTCTTCAAGAAGGAACCAAGGGATTTAGCGAGAGCCCGCTGTTTTCCAACCTATCACTGGTTGTTTCCGAGGGGGAGCGACTCGCTCTTATCGGTGACAACGGCTCGGGAAAATCAACGCTTCTCAAAATCCTTGCCGGACTAGAAGAGCTCGACTCTGGCAAGGTGAGCACTCGAAAGCACCTGCAGTGTGCGTATATCGCGCAGCAGGATCGCTTTGCAGAGTCAAAGAGCGTTGGTGAGGTTGTTGATGAGTACCTTGCACAGCACGGATTAGAGGCAGATGAGATTGTTCGACGCTCTCGAATATACCTGGGCACGGTAGGCTTTAACGATCCGGAGACCTCAGTCGCTACCCTTTCAGGAGGATGGAAGAAACGGCTCTCTATCGCCTGTGCTCTGGCGCTGGAGCCTGATTGCCTCCTTCTCGACGAACCAACGAACCACCTCGACATCGAGTCGATCGAATGGTTGGAGGGGCACCTCGCCTCACTGCGGTGTGCGATGGTGTTTGTGAGCCACGATCGGTACTTTATCGAACGGCTTGCCTCGCGAGTTGTTGAACTCAGCAAAAACTATCCCCGCGATTACCTCTCCTCTGATGGAAGCTACTCAGACTACATCGAGTACCGAGAGAATGTTGTTTCGCAGCTTGCCCAACAACGTCAGAGCCTTGCTAACAAGGTACGGCGCGAGGTGGAGTGGCTCAGAGCTGGCGTGAAGGCACGCACGACAAAAGCGCAGGCTCGCATCAATGAGGCACACAAACTAATCGACACGTTGCAGAACACTCCGCGTGGCGACCGCCAACGGCTTGATCTTGAGTTCTCATCGACACAGCGTAAAACCAAAGAGCTGCTGAAAGCTGAACGGATCGCACAATCGATGGGAGGCACCCAGCTCTTCTCCGATGTATCGCTTATCCTCTCCCCCGGCTCACGACTCGCCGTTGTTGGACCGAACGGAAGTGGTAAGACTACCTTTATTCGCACCCTACTTGGAGAGCTTCCTCCCACTGCTGGCCGTGTTGTGCGGGCCCACAACATCCGCATCGCTCTGATGGATCAGGCACGCACACAACTCCGAGATGATCTCTCGCTCCGAGAGTTCCTCTGCCCGCACGGAGACTCAGTCTCGTTTAACGGCGAGCAGATCCATGTTGCTGCCTGGGGGGCGCGCTTTTTGTTCTCACACAATCACCTCGCCCGCTCGCTTGGAGCACTCTCAGGAGGAGAGCGTGCACGAGCACTCTTAGCAAAGAGCATGGCAGAGGCGTGCGATGTCTTAGTGTTCGATGAACCAACGAACGACCTCGATATCAGAACCCTTGAGAACTTAGAGGAAGGGTTTGAGAGCTTTCCAGGCGCGATCATTCTTATCACCCACGACCGCTACCTCCTTGACCGCTCGGCAAGCCAAGTGCTTGGCCTCGCGGATGGCAAGGCGGCGCTCTTTGGTAGCTACTCGCAGTGGGAGGAGTACCGTCGAGAGTCTGGGGGTGTCGATGGAACTAAGCGATCGGCGGGCGCCAAAAACGACGAAAAGACTCAAAACCCGAAGCAGCAAACAAAGCTTTCATACAAAGACGCACGAGATCTTTCGATGATTGAGGATCTGATCGCGAAAGCTGAAGACAAACTCGCTTCAATTCAGAGCGAGATCGATTCAGGTGCGCATTCCACAAACGGCGCGAAGCTCACCGAACTGTGCGCAGCGCTCACAACCCAGCAAAGTGAAGTTGAGCGGCTCTATGCACGGTGGCAGGAGTTAGAGACACTCCGGAGTGTTATACAAGCCGCCAAGTAGAGGCGATTCGAGTTACTTCTTTACGAAGAGCGAATCGGCGCAAAATCCCCTGAACCCGAGGCATACAAACCATTCACGCAGATGTGGAGAGGTCGTTACCTTCCGTATTCCCTCTTCTTGCTCTTCCGCTGGCTTTAGATACGCGCTACGACGAAGGCGAGCCGAGAAGCAGTACGGGGCCGGAATACGATGGGCACTTCACACACAAGAGTGCGTTCATTGCTTCCGTGATCAGCCGATCTGGTGATCTACCTCATTCCGGTAGATCAGCAGGTCGAATGGAGCGAACTTGATTCAACTAAAGCTTTGAAGTTAATGGAGAAACTTTGTGTTTGCTCGGAATAGCGTTGCCGGGATAACCTGACAGGAGAGTTAGT
>JBIJBZ010000272.1:0-2906 GCA_044344945.1 Bdellovibrionota bacterium
CGATCCATCCAAGCCCCTTCACCTCTACACCATCGAGCTGCACGACGTGGTTAGCCGACGTTGGAAACCGCGCAGTGATAGCTAGCTCGCCAGCGCAGGAAACCGGATAGCTCTGTCCAGCAGCGAGGTTCAGGAACTCAGGGGCTTGCGCGCATCCACCGCAGTTACACTCACACCGATTGCGCCACGGCTCCCACCACGAAGCCTTCGTGCACTGACACATCCCAACACCACTCGGACACTCCTGGCTACACGTGGTGCAGGCTGGGTCGCCACTACACTGGTCATCCGCGCAGTCAATCGCTCCATCCCCGTCATTATCCGCCTGATCTGCACAATCGTGCTCGCGCGGTGGATGACACTCGTAGAGACAGTTGTCATCGGCGCAATCGGCCAATCCATCACCATCATCATCCACTGTGTTACTACAATCCTCTTTCAGCTCCACCGTCGGTGTAACGGTCAGTGTCGGTTGAATGCAAGCGGGGTTCTCCGAGGAGGAGCAATCCGGGTCATCACAATCAACCGGCCCATCACGGTCGTTGTCGATACCATCCTGACACTCTACCTCTTTGGAATCGTCAAACTCTACGGTTATCGGGATAATGGCGGTTTGCTGGTAGAGCGATTCATCAACATAAGCAATCCCAACGGATATATAGAACTCGGTCGTCGTGCCGGCAGCTTCGTTCCCCTTCCGTTTTAGGGAGAACGCATAGATATCGCTCGTTGCAGCGGTCAAATCGAACAACGAGGGCTTGCTAACCTGCGCTAACGAAGCAAGGCTCTGGCCAGCAGAGGTCGAATTCGCGTAGATGCTCTCTCCAAATTTTCCTACACCATCTATCCCGCGTCGCTGCGTCAACTTGCCGAGTAGAAATGAAGTGGTTAACCGATAGAGCTTTCCGCTGGGATCGAGGATTACAACCTCTCCGCCGGATGAGGCCTCTTTGAAAAGTCGATCAGCTTCCTCTCCGTCAGCCTCTTGTAGCTGCCGCCACAACGAGGCGGAATGCGCTAGAACTCCTGTCTGTTGAAAGAACTTATACCCCGAACGCTCAAGTCCGGTGTACTCAAACGTGTTAAGGCTCTCTCGATATTGCCGGGAGATGACGTCGTCAAAAAACTCCCCGTTGAGGAGACGCACCGAAAGGGTCAGCGTGCTTGGATTACTCAGGATGTTCAGGGTCGCACGCACGTTCTCACGATCCTGTGAGTTCGCTTCCAGAATTGTGCGTAGATTGATTGCTATGGGTTTAGCTTCTAACTCTCTGACGGATGCCCTTATCTGGTGCGGTATAAGGACTTGTTCCTCTATCTTTTGGGTTATTAGTAGGTGCCCGACATCGGAGGGCGGAACGGGATCTCGTAGCGAGGCTACATCAACGTGAGCAAGAGTGCCGCCTACAGTAGGATCTTCGGGTGACGCGGGTGTCTGCTCTGCATTACCCCAAAAACCATCTCGCTGAGTATCGGACTCAATTCCCGTCCCGTAGCAGATCCTATCTCCGCATTTCCAATTAGGCCGCCCCGGCTCTGGTTTGTAGCTATAGTCAAAGGCAGCGCCCCCCTTACAGCGGTAATTTACATCGCTACAGGAGTCATCACTGCCTCCCAATCCAAAAGAGATATTGATGTTCCATCCTGAGCAGATGTGTTTGTTGCCATCAAACGGCCAGACTGTCTTGCGCGAAATATAGCCTTCGGGGCACCGTACCTGGCAGTACTTGTCGCAGTAGCCCGGCTCGACGGGCCCGTCACACTCCTCCTCAGCCGAGATACGCCCGTCCCCGCACCCGGCTGGAGCCTCATCTGTAGCGTCTTCGGTATCTTCAGAACTGCTCAGAGAATCATCCGACGCCGCTAAGGTGAATGACTGGCATAAAAAAAAGCACATCACCGCGCACAAGGCCCGGCGCACGGCGCGCCTCCACACCCCGTAGAATTGATCCCCAAACGATGTCTTCGGTCGCACCCCCATTAGGACCCCAAAAAAGGCACCGTTGATTGTCCACGAGATGTGCACCATTACGGCTCTCCACCAGGAACCCATCCCAAAGGACTAGTTCCGGCGCCCCTGATTAACCTCAGGAATCGGCATTCGCGATGGGGAACTTTAGGCTCATGCTTACAACCTGCCACAAACTTGAAATTGTTGGTGTTTCAGGGGAAATTCGCCGGGCTCACGTGTAGCTAGTGCCCCGTTTGAAGCCACACTCACTTTGTCATAGACGTCTCCTCACAGTGGTGATTCCTCCGTCCTACTCCACTCAGTTCTAGAAAGAAGGTTCCGTTGCGCGCATTGTGAGAGTTTTGAAGAAACAAGGCGGAGACTACGAAAAAACCGGACCCGACTTCGCTAAAGCTTCGTCCGGGCATAGACTATCCAGGCCTCGCCGAAGTGTTAACGGCGGCGGAAGCGTATCCTCGACTCGACTGAGACTTCAGCGCGAGCTCGGTCGAGCGCTCGCCGAGGTCTGAGATACGTTGAGGATTGTTTGGGCGACTTCAAGGCATCTCGATACGATTCCGCCCCGAAAATCGATTTTTACATCCGCCCTTCGGGCCCGAAAAATCAACAATCTCGGCGCTCTCGCGACGCAGTTTCATGAAAAATACGGGTTAAACAAATCAAAGAGGGCACCACACTCCATGACGGACCCTCGTGCTATAGAGAAATAGAGCCGTTTATCGGCTTGTTTGAGCTTGCCGGCACCTTCGGCGATGTTTAGCACAATCGAAAATGATGCGTGCTTAAACTGCCCTTGGACTTCTCCGTTTCCCCTGGGTAGCTGGTCTCGAATCTCAACAGTAGTGACGACGAACTCCAGAGCAATGCGGCAAACGTCCACTTTTTCGTAATCCGGCATACTACTAGAAATTGATCGGCGAAGCAGAAAGTTGCT
>JBIJBZ010000072.1:0-14824 GCA_044344945.1 Bdellovibrionota bacterium
CGAATATCGCACCGGAAAGCTTTTGCTTACACGGATTGGTGCCAGGCTTTCTAAACTTTGCCTTCAGGGCGTGTGACCACACTTCTTCGGGTACGTTCACGTTTACGTGCACGAGCAATGTTCACGTCCGAAAACGCCAATTCTACCCACTCGATTCCACGAAGACCCAAACTTCTCATGGCTAAACTGGCTCGCTATACGCGCGCGAAAGTTTCCTGATGATGACGAGGAAACAGGTGCAGCTGCGGAATGAAGAGGAGGATGAGCTCCTTGAGGAGATAACAAGCGCGTCGATGGGACTCGTACCCGTCGCGCAAACATAAACATTGGATTTCCATGTTTACCTGGAGACCAAGCCACGTACTACCCGCTAGCCACGCCGCCAGCTCAATAATATCAACGACTTATAAACCGCCTCTTAAGTCACATCCCGACTCATACCGACCATAACGGATATGAAACGACGAGGCCCTGCCTTGTTTTGGAAGGTTTGTCAGATGTCGACTCCGCAATCCGCGCCCACAAAGTACCGCTCAAAACGCTCTCAGAAAGGAGAGGCCGAGATGCTCGTCTTCGGTATCGTTGTTTTTCTAGCAATACTGGTATCTGGAACGTTCTGGCTGCTCGGCTGGATTAAGCAAAACAAATACGTCGAACGTGAAGCGCGACGGAAAATCGCTCTCGCGGAAAAATATAAGGGTCCTTTCAAACCCCGACGAGACCCCGCCGAGTATCTCGCGCACTGTCAGAAGTCAGGTTGGCTGATCCTGCAGACCAACTATCCATGCGAGGTTATGCCTGAATCGTATGGCGAACTCTTTCTCATGCCGGAGTAAGAAGTCCGGGTCGCACGCGCATCGAAGAATCAGATAGGTTGTCGGCGCCTACGTGCGTTGAAAATCACGGCGATTAACGGTTATCTCGATACAAGCCAGACCAGCAGAGTCGCAGATCGCAGATACGATCTACGACTATACTGGAGAGCAGAGGCCATTCCCTAATCGCACCACGGTCCGGCCGAATAAGCTCAGGGATCCTCTTTTACCGTATCATCAGCCGCAGGATCTGGATTGGAATGCAGCGACAACTCCTCAGCTTTTGCAGCGACCTTCTCTTTCCCCTCCCCGACGACCAGAACGATCGGCAGACAGGTTGAATCGATCATGAAAGCACTCGGATTCTTCTCGCAATAATGCTGAAGGAGCCACTGAAAGTCAGCGTCGAGAACTTCGTGTGAATAAATAGGCCGTGCCATACGGCGCTCCTCCAATGAGTTCAAACGTTCATCCCTGTACTGCCATGCTTAGCTCGAGCCCTGCTCGACTAGCTTCCCGGAGGCCTAGAGGCCCTCGCAATTTGAAAAAATCTGGCAACAAAACGGGCGCTCTCGTCCCGCTATATATGGCTTCGGCCGGGGAATGCTTTTCCTTGAGGTGCTAATTTTAGTTCTATAAACGCACTCCGACTGACTAAGTATCTGCATTATTTGGGTATTTTGATATTCTTCGTGTAACCATAGCGAACTTCAAAGCTCTCAGGAGGTCAAAAAAATCTGAAATCCCATTATAAAATGCTAACTTTCCGATCAGTTCGCCCGGTCTCCCTTGAGAAATCCGAAGCAGCCCCGTAAAGTGGGGATGGCTAGGTAGCTGCAAAGGCTTGATATCCTTGGGAGACTTTGCAGCGGAATGGTCCTCCGAGCTTGAAACACAAAGTAGAAAGCTATCTGAGCCAACCATCATTGTCAGGGGCTAGCCATTTTTCGAACGGTATCGAGTAGCTGTTTTCATGTCAGATTCCGAACTATCCACCAATCACAACGACGATCGAGAAACGGTGGAGCCGATCATTTACGATCCATCTCAGCACTCGATTCAGAAAAGCGACATCGATGATGATGCGCGAAAGGTTGTCTACCGGTTGCAGCGTGCCGGTTTTAAAGCATACATCGTGGGCGGTGGAGTCCGAGATATCCTGCTCGGAAAGAAACCAAAAGATTTCGATATCTCAACTGATGCGACTCCGAAGCAGATTAAGTCCCTCTTTCGCAACTGTCGAGTAATCGGCCGCCGATTTAAGCTCTGTCACATATTCTTCGCCCATGGAAAGACCTTAGAGGTATCGACGTTCCGCGATTTCGTCGCTCCGCAGGAGCCAGGGGAAGACGAGGTTCAACCAGGAGTTTCTGTTGCTCCGGTTGCGAATGACAACCTCTACGGCACTGAAGAGACTGATGCCCTCCGCCGCGACCTCACCATCAACGGGCTATTCCTCGATGTTTCGACGATGGAGATCATCGATTATGTTAACGGTATGGAGGATCTGAAGCACGGCATCATCCGTATAATCGGCGACCCTGATGCTCGGTTCCAGGAAGATCCGGTCCGAATGCTCCGCGTCGTGCGCCACTCGGCCCGAAATGGATTCCACATCGAGTCCGCTTGCTGGCAGTCGATCCTGGCAAACAACAGCCTTATTACGCAGAGTTCCCAAGTACGCGTATTCGACGAGCTGAAGAAGGATTTTACATCGGGCTGCTTCCTCACTATCCTCTCTCTCCTCGGTGATACGGGGCTGCTCGAATATCTTCTTCCCGAACTTCTCGAAAACAACAGTCGCCTTCTTTCCGCTGAGAGCGATTTCAGTATCTGCCTGGAGCGAATCGATGACCTTGTGGTTGAGGGCGCCGAGATCTCCCCGACGGTAGTGTTGGCGATTATCGCTCTTTTTACGGCGGGCGATTCCATCTGGCTCCGAGATCTTGCTGAGTCGCTTGACGAGGGAAGTGAACTCGCGGAACGTCTAAGCACGGCATTCACCCGCCTCATGGTTCCCCGCAAAGAGCGTGAACGCATTCAGATGTTGTTGACCCTCTGGTCGCGAACTCGTTCTGTTGCTCCGAAGAACCTGCGAGCTGGATCGTATAAACGATCACAACTGCTCCACGAGCTTATCTCTCTTATGGAGATAACCGGATTCACGCGGGAAGATGGGCAGCGGCTTCAGCTTCTAAAGTCCCTACTTGACTCAGAGCAACCGGTACACGAGCATCACGATCATCAGCAAAAGCCAACCCATCTGCGACGACGCCGATAATCGAGCCCTAGAGAGTCATGCCCAGTATTCTGCAGACTAATCACGTAACGAAGAGCTACAACGGTCGAAAAGTCGTAAATGGAGTGAGTGTCTCGGTGCGCGCGGGTGAAGTCGTAGGACTTCTCGGACCTAACGGCGCAGGAAAGACCACGACTTTCTATATGTGTGTCGGCCTGGCAGCTCCAGACACCGGATCGGTTACTCTTGAGGACCTCGATATCACGCGCCAGCCGATGTATGCGCGTGCTCGCCTCGGGATCGGATATCTTCCACAGGAGGCGTCCGTATTCCGCAAGCTCTCGGTACGAGACAACATCATGTCAATTTTAGAAACGATGGATTTTCCATCAAATGCATCTCGCGAAGAGAGGTTGCGCGAGTTACTCGCGGAGTTGGGGCTCTCTCACCTGATTAACAGCATGGCGAGTGCTCTCTCTGGTGGAGAACGACGCCGCGTAGAGATTAGTCGCTGCCTTGCCCGCAATCCTCATTTCATTCTACTCGACGAGCCGTTTGCTGGTATAGATCCCTTAGCTATCAAGGATATTCAGGAGATCGTCTCCAAGCTCAAGGAGAAGGGAATCGGGGTGCTGATAACCGATCACAACGTTCGTGAAACGCTTGGAATTTGCGACCGTTCCTACATCTTAGTGGATGGCCAGGTGTTAGAGGAAGGGACCCCGGCCGAGATTGCGAACTCCGAGCGCGCCCGTCGATACTACCTGGGCGGCGACTTCCGGCTCTAGTCCGTTCTGTTGTATTTTTGACGGGGCACCCCCGCCTCTTGGGCACCAAACGCCGTAGAATACCACCCAGGCGAGGATAGCAGCGGGCCGGTCGCGATAGATTCGAGTAGCCCTAACCCCCTGAATAAACAGCTTCAGCGTCAACTTAGCCCACTTTTTGCATGGGTGTCAGAATTTCTTCATCCTTTCGCACCCACTTTGGTCATCTATTAAAGAGCAGATGAATTAAAATAGGTTTCTACTAGGTGCGGTGGTTATGGGTTTAGAACACAAACTTGTGCAGAAGATGGGGCAATCCCTGCTGATGACCCCTCAGCTCCAGCAAGCTATCAAGCTTCTGCAATTAGGTCGCCTGGAGTACCAAGAAGCCATCCAACGCGAGCTTCTCGAAAATCCTGTACTGGAGGAAGCTAGGGAGGATTTTGAGGCGCGCACCCTACCCGCTGCTCCCGACCAAGACCCTACAACACCCTCTGTTCTCGCAGGCCCCCTTACCTCTCATGAGTCAGAAGAACCCCCTGCTTCAGCTCCATCTAGCGAGCCCCGAGCAGACTGGGAGGACTATTCAGAATCTTTCACCGATTATCAGGGGTCAGCCTTAGCTAAGGGCAACTCGAACTTCGACGATCGACAACCGCCCGAAGTTGTCTCGACTCAGAATGAAACCCTCGAACAGCACCTTCTGAGGCAGATACGATTCCACGATTTTTCCGACATGGATGGGTGGATTGCCCAAAACATCGTGGGAAATCTAAACCGCGATGGGTTTCTTGAATGCACTCTCGAAGAGATTTCAGCGATCTGCAAATGCGACCTTGAAGACGTGGCGATGGTCACGGATACTCTGCGCTTCTTCGATCCGATAGGATGCTGCACCAGCAACCTTAAGGAATCCTTGCTCACCCAGCTGGAGGCGCGTGGTTTGGCGAACGGCCTTGAGTCAAAAATTATCTGCCGCCACCTCGATAAGCTAGAAAAGCGCAAGTACGACGCCATTGCAAAGGCTGAAGGAGTAACTCGGGATGATATCGCGCGTGCGATTGCAAGCATTCGGACGCTTGAGCCTCGACCGGGTCGACCATACTCAGACGAAACCGTTCGTTACATCGTGCCTGATGTATACATCCAAAAAGTTGGAAATGATTTCGTGGTAACTATGAATGAAGACGGAGTTCCACGACTTCAGATAAATCCGACATACCAGAATCTCCTCAAGGAATCCGGCGCTAAAAATGATGAGAACAAAGCATATCTGACAGAGCGAGTGCGTGCAGCCTCGTGGCTCATCAAGAGTATCCAACAGCGCCAGCAGACCATTTACAAAGTCACCGAAAGTATCGTGAAGTTTCAGCGTAATTTCTTCGAGCATGGAGTGTCGCATCTAAAGCCTCTCGTGCTCAAAGATGTTGCCGACGATATCGGCATGCATGAGTCAACGGTAAGTCGCGTAACGACTGAGAAATACGTTCACACGCCGCAAGGACTCTTCGAGTTAAAGTTTTTCTTTACGTCCGGGATAAAAACCGACTCAGGCGATATCTCCTCATCTTCGGTGAAAGATTGCATCAAGAATATCATCGCTGCCGAAGCCCCGGGTGATCCGATTAGCGATCAACAGATCGTGGAGATGCTGAAAGCCAAGCAGATCGACATAGCACGCAGGACAGTCGCGAAGTATCGCGAAACGCTCGGTATCCCCTCCTCCTCGCAGCGCAAGCAGATCCTCTAGCCCATCCCGAGCTTTAGGAAGCACCCTGACGCCAGGAACAATCCTGGCTAGATCAACTACTTACGAGTACAAAAATAAAGCCGCTATAGAACGTTATGCCAAGCAACAAAACGGCCGAACCCTTGGGTAGGAACAGAGTGGAAGCAGACGCTCCGAAATCTCGACCACCGGGCTCGTGCAAATCGTGAGAAGCGCTTACTATTGTTGATGCTTGCCGCTACGTTACCGTGGATTACCTGTTTGATGCGACACTACCCTCAAAGCCATTCCAATCGAGGAAGAAATCAAAACTTCAGCCCTTTTCTCTTTGCTTTTATGCAAGGCGGTGGTTATTTTGTAAGAAGAAGGGGCTTCGATGAATACGCGCACACATTCAATATGCACGAGCTGCTCTCACCACCAAGAGTCCGTCACCCACCCGATACATTTAGATCTACACAGAAACGTCTAGCTCAACCTAAGGAGGAATCATGAGCGATTCAGGAAAGGCCGTGCATGTAAACATAGCGTTTTTAAACCTTGATGCAACTGATGCCATCAAGCAGTATGCAACTGATAAGGTCACGCACTGCGTAAAGAAGTTTGCACATCAAGACGCAGAGGCTCACGTTGTGTTAAAGGTTGAGAAAACCCGGCAGATTGCCGAACTCTCAATGCATCTCTCGGGCGCGGACTTTATTGTGAAGGAAGAGAGCGAGGATCTCTACGCGTCGATTGACATGTTGACCGACTCTCTCTCCCAGCAGTTGCGTAAACACAAAGAGAAGGTTACGAAGCACCATTGAGTTCAGAAGCACTCTTTAGCCATTTTAAATCGATAATCATCGTTACGGGGTTATCAGGAGCTGGAAAATCAACGGCGATGGATCTGCTAGCAGATAGCGGCTACTTCGTCGTGGACAACCTCCCGGTGGCCCTACTAACGAATTTCTTATCCCTGTCTGCAAGCGAAGGGAGTAGATTTTCGCTCACAGGCTTACTTCTCGACATCGACTCCCAAGAGAACCGCGCTACAATCCTCTCCATCCTAGGCCCCACAAATGCGCGCCCCTCAAACCTTAAAGTCATCTTTCTCGATGCAGAAACGCGCTCTATTGTTCGTCGCTACAGCGAAACACGACGGCCGCACCCGGGGTTCAACCCCACCAAGGACAAATCCCTGGAAGATGCTATTCAGCGTGAACGGGCCCGGCTGCAACCTATCAAAGAGTCAGCAGACCTTGTACTCGATACCTCAGCATTTAATGTGCACGCCTTGAAACGCGAGCTTCGGGAATTTCTCCAGTCCCTCGGAGCGGTGAGCGCTCGAAACATGCGGGTTAACTTCTTGTCGTTCGGGTTCAAGCGTGGCATCCCCCTCGATTGCGACCTCATAGCCGACGTACGATTCCTCAGAAATCCCCATTTTGTAGAGGAGCTACGAGAGAGGGATGGCCGCGAGGCGCCGGTACGGGACTACGTGTTTGAGTCCCCGGAAGCAACGGAGTTTGTCCAACGCTATATCGATCTATTGCATTTTCTCCTGCCCAAGTACCAATTCGAGGGGAAAGCGTATGTAAACATCGGTATCGGTTGTACCGGGGGTAAGCACCGCTCAGTGGCGATTGCGGAGGCCCTGAGCACTTCGATTAACCACTCGGACTACCTGGTGAGCGTAAAGCACCGGGATTTGTAGCGTATGTGCTGCCGAGCCCCCGTATCACACTCTATCCGCCTTCGCTGACAGACCGAGCCTACACCACAACGTTTTTCCTTGTGGGTTGGCGCTTCTCAGTCGTATTCTCCCGTACATATAGAAAAGTGAGAGATAGGAGCAAAAACAATGACTCTACGGAACTTCTTATTTACCTCCGAATCGGTTGGCGAAGGACATCCCGACAAAGTGGCGGATCAACTGAGCGATTCAGTGCTCGACGAATTTTTGCGCGAGGACCCATCCGCTCGTGTTGCGTGCGAGGCGCTTGTTAAGAACGATGTCGTTATCCTCGCCGGCGAGATAACCTCAAGCAAAACAGTAAACTACGAGCGACTAGCACGCTCTGTTATCAAAGATATCGGCTACGACGACCCTGCTCTCGGATTCGACTCTCAGAGCTGCTCAATCATGACCTTTATAAGCCAACAATCTCCCGACATCAGCATGGGAGTGAATGAGCACGAGGGTCTTCACAAGGAGCAGGGTGCTGGTGATCAGGGTTTGATGTTTGGATTTGCATGCGATGAAACGCCCGAGTTAATGCCGCTGCCGATCTCGCTCTCCCATCAGATTATGCGAGCCCTGTCGAGGGCCCGGCGCAGTGAGGCGAATTCTTTTCTAAAGCCTGACGCAAAGAGTCAGGTAACGGTTGAGTACCGAGATGGAAAACCCTATGCCGTCGATACTATCGTTGTATCCACGCAGCATGCGGAGGCAGCATCGCTGAAAGACGTTGAAGAGTACGTTATCGAAAAGATCGTGAAAAAAGTGGTTCCCTCTCACTTTCTCACCGCCAAGACGAAGTATCTCATCAATCCGACGGGACGCTTCGTAATTGGAGGACCGGTTGGAGACTGCGGACTTACTGGCCGTAAGATCATCGTGGATACCTACGGTGGATATAGTCGCCACGGTGGCGGAGCTTTCTCTGGAAAGGATCCCTCTAAAGTTGACAGATCCGCTGCGTATGCGGCTCGTCACATTGCGAAGAACGTAGTAGCGGCTGGGCTCGCATCCAAGTGCGAGGTGCAGGTTGCGTACGCTATCGGCGTTGCGAAACCTGTCTCTGTCTACGTCAATACGTTTGGCACTGGAAAGGTGAGCGAGGAGAAGATATCAGCGGCTGTCCAGGAGATATTCGACCTTACTCCACGCGGCATTACTCGGGGACTTAGTCTCCTGAAGCCGATCTATCGCCCCACGGCGTCTTATGGCCACTTCGGAAGAGAAGCTGGTGCCGATGGAAGCTTCTCGTGGGAGAGGACCGATAAGGCAACGGAGCTACAATCGCTTCTTGGGAAGTAGCAGCTCGAGGGTTAGAACTTCACCCGCAACCCAACCATCGCTGATGCACCGGGTAGCGGCGCTACATCCTTGATATACGAGACGTGGTTGCGAACCTTCTCACTGAGGAGGTTCGTGCCACGACCAAACAGCTCTACGTTCTGACCAAACCAAGGCACCTCTTTACTCACGTAAAGATTCAACATCGTGTAGCCATCGGTAGTCGTTTCGTACTGCGCAACCTTATCTTGGGCAAAGACCTGTTGCACCTCAAGCCGAAACCGGCAGAGATCCTTATCAAAGTAGTTTGCGCCAACTAGCACCCGTAGCGGCGGAATCCGAGGAAGGTACTCGCTATTGTCTCGGTCACGCGCCCAGACGTAATCGGGCTGAACATCGAACGAAACCTCTTTACCCGCGCGATCAACCGCAAAGAACGCCACCTGCGACTCGAACCCGATAAAGTCCGCGTTGATAGGCTCAAACTGATATACTGGAAGCTCATCAATAGTAGCACCCGTAGGGTTTGCCGAGATGTAGTCCCAAAATCTGTTGTAATACCCACCAACGAACCCGCGAATAGTGCCCTCTTTTTTGCGAAGAGTCAGGTCTGTTCCAAGCGAACGCTCAAGACCAAGGTTCGGATCCCCTATCTCGTACGCTCCCACTGCAAGGTGCGGGCCATCAGCGAACAGCTCCTGCCCGGTCGCAGCGCGCTCAGTATGCGCCACCGATAGCGCGGCTGCATAATCCGGCGCAAAATCCCACACTAATCCCGCCGACTGACTGAACGAATCCTGGTTCTTAGTAATCTCGTTTTGGAGCTCACGATCAAAACCGGGAGTCGATACCATATTCCAGTCGAGTCGCCCTCCTAGCTGCAACGTCACGGTGTCTGAGAGCAATACCTCCTCAAGATCATAGAGAGAGTAGGTCGTTGTGTCGGTTGGTGGCTGAAAGGCTTCTTCGCCAACCACATCAAAGCTACTCCCCTGGAACTGCATTCCGAATGTGCCGCGCACTGAGGCCACCTCTGAGTGCGTAAAATCGACTCGACTATCGATCGCTTTCTGCGACAGCAGCGAGCTTGCCTCTACGCCCTCAAGCTCAGCCTGGTCATAGTTCGCTAGACCTATGCGGGTGATTGCGGATTCAATAAAGCTTCCGGTGTTTCGTACACCACCGCGCACATCAATGCGCTTGCGTTTTGCATTGATTGACACGTCCGGCTCTCCATTCGGAACACCGTATGTTGTCTGGTAATCACTAATGGCAGCTCCGAGGAATCCGTTATCTTTCACATACGACGTTCCGAGGGTCACGTTATCACTGTTTGTGAAACTTGAAGGTAGGCGTCCCTTTGGCTCAGGCTCAACCGGATCGCTCTCTCGCAGCTCTGGTGTGCGAGCATACCCTGGGATGTGGTAGTCATCTGAGGCGCGCTTGAAGCCATCGAGGTGAAATACAAAATCTCCCGCTGCGGTATCGAGTCCAACGACTCCAGCCCGCGAACGATCTACAGACTCAACTCTTGATTCAAGAGTGCCGCTGAATTGCCTCTCAGGGTGCGTTTCTGCGATGCGATGATCTAGCACGTTCACAACACCTCCTACAGCGCTTGTTCCGTAGAGGAGCGCGGCCGGACCTCGAACAACCTCGATCCGGTCCACGAGACTGGATTCGATTGTAACCGGATGGTCCGGACTCGCATTTGATATATCAAGGGTCCCGACTCCGTTCTCTAAAATCCGGATCCGATCACCGCCCAAGCCTCGGATAACTGGTCGACCTGCTCCGGGACCGAAGCTTGATGAAGCGACTCCCGGCTCGGCCGCGAGAGTGTCTCCGAGGGAGTTCTTTGCTTTTTCATCAAGCTCTATACCTGAGATAACGGAGGTCGATTGAACGGAGTTAAAGAGGGTATCCTGGAAAGGAGCCGACTCTACAACCACTTGATCCAGGTGGTATTCAGGATCTGCGTGCCCTGATATGTCGCCTTCATCAGCATATGCGCCGCTCATTCGCACAACGAACTGCACGGCATTAAATGCAAGGGAAAGAGCTAGCAAAACTATTTTGGAATTTGCTTTACGCATAACAATTACTCACTTCCTGCGCTTCATACAGACGGTGAATCGTGGCAATCACTACAGTTGCCATACAACACAACTTCGTGGCGCTTCACCGAGAATCCCTGCGGCAAACCTGACTCAAGCCGGAAACCGCACCCGGGGACATCAAAAACCTTTCCACACTGGTCACAGAGAAAATGGTGGTGATGGTTGTCTGCACAACACTTCGTTTCGTAACGATCGGGAGCACCTGGGAGAGAAACCGCAACCACCTGCCCATCCTCTACGAAACCACGAATGATTCGATAGACAGTTGCCAAGCTCAGCGAGGGAATACTTCGTGAAACAACCTGCAACACCTCGGCCGGACTCATCGGCCGGTGCGCATCCTCAAGAGCCGACCAGATTGCTCGCTTCTGTTTCGTACTTCGATTACTACTGGACATATCTATTTGATTTTTAGAGACTACAGCGTCTAATGCTATTAATATTGCATTATCAATAAGGGGTCAAGCCGAGCGAAGGCGCGGCTCTTTTGAATCGTCGAGCCGACGAATACGGCCAAGGGCCGATCGCCCATGTCATTTGCGGCAAGACCAGCGAGGGCGAGCGTGTCCCTCGCCTTTCGTAACGTAAACGAATACTGCCGACGGCCGAAGGCACCCGTGGCCATTCGTAACGAACGGCGGGCAACATGCCCGCCCTCCCTACGCCACCAACTACAAATACTTAAAATTAAACTTCGGATTCAACCTGAGTACAGATTGGTAGAGCAACGAGATGCTCGCCTCAACATCCCTGATCTCAGCCATTTCAACCGTGGTGTGCATGTATCGAAGTGGAAGCGATATCAGCGCTGACGGAATCCCCCCATTTGCATATGCAAACGCATCGGTATCGGTTCCGGTCGCTCGGGACACAGCATCGCGCTGGATCTGGATCTTGTGCGCTGCTGCAGTATCGATAATCAGCTCACGAAGCTTGTTGTGGACTGCTGGGCCATAGGTAATCACAGGGCCCTTGCCACACACCGTATCACCTTCAAGCACCTTATTGATCATCGGCGTGGATGTGTCGTGACACACATCGGTCACGATTGCGACATCGGGCTTGATAGTCTCCACCAACATCTCTGCGCCACGAAGTCCCACCTCTTCCTGAACGCAATTCGAGATGTATAATCCGAATGGTAGCTTCTTCTTGTTCTCTTTCAGCAACCGCGCAACCTCGGCGATCATAAAACCACCGATACGGTTATCGAGCGCTCGTCCAACGAAGTAGCGATTATTGAGGGTCATGAACTCATCTTCGTAGGTTACAACGCATCCTACATGAATCCCCATCGCTTCGACCTCTGCCTTGTTCTTTGCCCCAACATCGAGGTTGATGTTCTTAAGACTCGGGGTCTCCTCCTTCCCATCGCGCCGGGTATGGATGGCGGGCCAACCGAACACTGCTTTCACCATTCCATGCTTGGTGTGGATGTTCACTCGCTTGGAGGGAGCGATGATGTGATCGCTTCCGCCGTTCTTCTTCACATGGATGAAACCGCTCTCTGTGATATAGGAAACGAACCATGAGATCTCATCGGCGTGGGCTTCAATTACCACCTTAAAATCGGCTTTAGGATTGATGACCCCGTAAACGGAGCCGTAGTTATCGACCCGTACCTCATCCACAAAGGGCCTAATGTAATCCCGCCACAACTTCTGCCCCTCAACCTCAAATCCGGTTGGTGAGGGATTATTGATGTAGCGCTCAAGGAATGCGGTCGAAGCCTTGGTGATAACAGTCGGTTTGTAGGGCTTTTTGATCGGTATTTTTTTGTGATGCGTGCCATACGAGATCTCTCTTCTGTTGCTAATTAAAGAGATCGGTACCACGTTTCGGCGCAGAGCGACAGGCGGCAAGGATTATGGAAGGGCGGGCATGTTGCCCGGCGTTAAATACGGAAACGAATACAGCCTTAGGCCAATGGCGATTTCAATTTACGTCATGAAAGGGAGGGCGGACATGTTGCCCGCCGTTCGTCAAGAAAACGAATACAGCCTTCGGCCAACGGCCCTTTCCATCAACGTCACGAACGGCGAGCGACATCCCCCTTCGCCAAGGCTACGGGGGACAGGCTGCTCGCCCTCCCTTGTAACATCGATTCTAATGGATGATTTCGGCTGATGCTGCCAACTCTAAGCGACTCAACACCTACCGATAATAATTGCCGTAGGTATTCCCGTTATAGTGGTAATACCGATCCGACTCGCGAGGGTTACCTGTCGGACCATCGTTGCGAATCTGCTCGCGGAGGTTATCAAGTTCCCGTTGGCGCTTGTAAATCTCTACCTGATTCTTCTGAATCTCAACTGCATTCCGCTCTGAGATGCTGCGGTCACTGTAGTAGTCATAGACCATCCCGATCGCCAAGCCGACCGGTATACCAACCGCTCCACCCAACATCGCACTTGCCGCGATATCTCCGTTAGCGATTAACGCGCCGACGATGGCGCCTGTGCCAGCGCCAGCAGCAGCTCCCCCGACAGTTCCAACGGCTAGTGGCTTGGCGTGAAAAGCGCTGCTACTGCAGCCGCTACTTAGAAGGGCAATACAAAGGACCAGAATGGAAAGAATCGACTTTTTCATACCTAAACCAACGTACGATGTTCTTCCTCTATTATGCCAGGAAACAACACATCTGTGACGTATCGATAGCCCCTCAACCATCAGGAATTACTTGATTATTTTCATGTCCCTGGTCGGACCACGTGAGCCTCGCTGGATCCCGCATACGGGACCCAGCGGACTCATATAGCGTGTCTCTCTAAGCGGAGCAGCGGATTTTAAGCCCCTCCCTAGGTCCCGAATTAATCCTAGTACCCCGGGGTCGCTGCCAAGCGCTTATCAAAATCATCTTCCGGAGTAATTCCGTACCAATTCACATACTCCTTCTTGAGCTGTTCGTTTTTCGGATCATATTTTTCGAGGAAGCTCTTGAGGGATGGAACAGACTCAACAAGCTCCCGCAACTCAAGTGTTTTCCCTTGGAGAGGTTTCAATACCTCCGCCAACTGTTCTCCCGAGAACGTACCTTTCAAGAGAGCGTCTAGGGGCTTACCGAGCATCTTGTAATACTCGGTCGCCAGCGCAGAGGCCTGCTCCGGTGTCTTATCCTTGAGCACGGCTTGTATCGACTCTTTGTTGATCGTGAAGACTCCAGTCGCCTTATACAGCTCAACACAGGCAGCCTTCTCTGGTGAGGTTCCCTCACGTAACCTGTTGGCCATCGCCAACTCCTGCTGGTTCAGAACCTTCTTCACCTCCTCATCAAAGTCCTTGCCGGTCTTGGCTTTGAAGGACTTCGTTAGCTCCGCCTGTCCTTTGGCATCAAACTTGGCTATTTCGGTCAAGATTGCGGCCTCATCGGCGTCGATTTTGTTGAGCTCTGTCAAGATCACCGTAGTCGACTTATCAGCTTCAGTTGTATCCAACTTGCTAAGTACATTGGTGACCTGTTCGTCACCAAGCGTCCATTCTCCTCTAAGGGCAGTCTCAAGAGATTCTCCATAGAGGCGCTGATACTCGCCGGCGATCTGCTTTATCTGCTCGGGAGATTTCCCGTCTAAAGCAGCCCCAACTCCGTCTTTGTTCGCCCCAACTCCCTCAATTGCAAGACGAAGCTGCACGGCTTCCTTGGTTCCCTCGACTGCTCCCTCACGCAATTTCTTGGCAACCTCAAGGTCGCTTCCGCTAAGCTTCTTTGCGAGGTGTTTATCAAGGTCGATCGAGTACTCGTCCTTATAATAGTCGGCAACTGCCTTCTGGCCCTCTGCATCAAGCTGCGAGAGCACCTTGTGGATCTCTTTGGTATCCCGGTTAAACCATTTACCCAACTCGTTGTTTAGTCGCTCCGCTTTGTCCTTGATCTCTTGATACGAGAGTTGGACCTTTTGCTCTTTCGCCGGCTCCGGGGCTGAAGGCTTCGCCTCGGCTGGTTTCGCCTCTGCTGGCTTTGCTTCGGTTGGTTTCGCTTGGGCTGGCTTCGCCTCGCCTGGTTTCGCCTCTGCTGGCTTCGCTTCGGTTGGTTTCGCTTGGGCTGGCTTCGCCTCGCCTGGTTTCGCCTCTGCTGGCTTCGCCTCGGCTGGTTTCGCCTCTGCTGGCTTCGCTTCGGTTGGTTTCGCTTGGGCTGGCTTCGCCTCTGCCGGTTTTG
>JBIJBZ010000073.1:0-14820 GCA_044344945.1 Bdellovibrionota bacterium
CCTCTTCAATTAACCGTCGTTGCAGCATCGGCAGCTGCTCAAGTGGAACCTCGAGTCCAAGGTCGCCACGAGCTACCATCAAGCCATCAGAGACCTGAACGATCTCCTCGATGTTTTCGAGGGCCGCGCGGCGCTCGATCTTGGCTATAATTCCGGTGTGAGCCCCCTTGTCGTTAATGATGTGGCGGAGCTTAATAACATCGCTTGCCGCACGAACAAAGGAGATAGCAACGTAGTCAACGCCGTTCTTGATGCCCCAATCGAGATCAGTTAGATCTTTCTTTGTAGTAGCCGGAAGATCGACCTCGCTATCGGGGAATGCGATTCCTACTCGTGACCGGATGCGGCCACCTTTGATAACTCTGCAGACAACGTGATCGCTGGATACCGACTCGGCGACGAGTTCAATCAATCCATCGGCGAGGAGGATATGGTGTCCAGGGTGAAGGGTCTGCATCGGATTGACGGTTTCAACGAAGATCGTCTTGGCGTTTGAGAGTCCGCCTTGGGCGACTCGGAGTTCAATCTGTTGATCGTCTGAAATAGGGCAGAAATCGCCCTCTACGTTTGAGATTCGGATATTCGGTCCCGAGAGATCTTGAAGGATCGCTACCCACTCGCCCATCTCGGCGGATATTCGACGCACCTCTTTCAGGCTTGTTAGATGCTCTTCGTGGCTGCCGTGGGAAAAGTTCAAACGAAATACATTAACTCCCGCTTCGATCAACTCTCGTATCTTTTCAGGTGAGCGGGACGATGGCCCGAGTGTGGCAACTAGCTTCGTCTTTCGCCGACGAAGGGTTTGCGCATCGAGGGGCCGTTCTCGGCTCCATAATGTGCTGGTAAGTGATTCGGGATTCTTGGCGGATGCCTCAAAACTCATGGTGCTACCTCTGGCGGTTGTGAAAAAACCTCTATTTCCGAGTAGTTGCTCGCTAGAGGAGGGATCGGTTGCGACTGCAACGCTACCCCTAAGGCGCCTAGAATATGCCACCGTTTGGGAGTTTTACAAGGTGAAGAAGTCGCTTTTTCTAAGGGAGCTTTTTTTGTAAAGCCGCTAACTTAAGGGGCTTGACAGAGGTAGGTCGGGGTCTACCCGCGCTCGATTGAATGGGCAGGGTGGTGAAAAAAGGTTCTGTAGCGAGCATTGTGAGAGTTTTGACGAAACAAGGCGGAGACGACGAAAAAACCGGAGGTGTATCCCCTCAGATTCGTTCAGGATTTTTTCGGCGGCTCCAACAATGTTGCAGTCAAGTTATCGACATGCGCAACAGCAAGCCTTGCATCACCACCCGGCTATGGCAGCCCTCAACACGCCAAGGCGTATGGCCTAGCAGGGCGGGGACCACAGTTTCCATAGCGAGCATTGTGAGAGTTTTGACGAAACAAGGCGGAGACGACGAAAAAACCGGAGGTGTATCCCCTCAGATTCGTTCAGGATTCTTTCGGCGGCTCCAACAATGTTGCAGTCAAACTATCCAAAGGCGCAACAGGAGGTCTTATTTCACCACTCTGCTAGGGGCAGATTATCTTGGCGCTCTGCAGGAATCCTGCATCGCTGGACGGTTGGTGTGACATCTAATTTCACGAGAGGCGAGTAGCATCGACCCTCCCCACGTCACGTGGTTACAAGGATTTAACCCCATTTTGTTGAAGGTTGTTTGACCCCTATGAGTTCCCAAGACCCCCAAAAGAATCCGTCAGAGCTGCAGTACCTCAGTAAGCGAGTTCTGGTAAATGGGCAGTTTGTGACCCTCTACAGCACAAATGGTCAGACGTGGCTCTCTTCCCCTGAAGAGATCCCGGAGTTGATGGCCCGTTTGGAAAACGCTCGTATCGTACTCTCGAATGGAGAGAAACCAGAAGACGGTAACGCCCAAAAAGCCGGTACAGCGGAGAGGGCTCCGGATAGCCCGGCCCCTCTCAAGCTTGCCGCGAATAAGTACCGCATGAAGGGCCCGAAACCGCGACCGATTCTCAAACAGGATGGAGTGGTCATTAAAGGGACGCCGATAGAGCCAATCTCAGCCTCAGCAACGGTTGTGACGGTATCGGCCCGCGAGAGTTCAGCCGCAACAAAAAACTCGGCGAAGAATAAGAAGATCGCGCCGGTCAGAGACCGGGAGCCCATGAAGGCTCCGGTTATGGCGGCAAAGAGCGCCGCTGCGAAGAAGATGCTCAAGGGTAAAGCTGACAAGGCGTCGATCGGAGCGAAGTCGAGCACTGCAGCTGCCGCGAAGAAGGCGGTGCCGGTTAAGGCTGCTGTGCCAGTGAAGGCGGTGGCTGCAAAGAAGACAGAACCAAAGGTGAAGGCGAAGCTTCCAGCCAAGCCCGCAACCAAGAGCTCGGGTGCGAAGCGACCTGTGGCGGCTAAGAAGAAAGCAACTCCTGCAAAGAAAGCGAAATCAACCCGCAAGTAACTCTACGTCTGTTGAGGTGCTAAAGACCTCCAGCTGAGCGGGTAGTGTATCCACGAATCCATCGTCTGGGCTGCGTGCTGCTGTAGGTGACGTAAGTTGAATTGAGGCCTCACGCGGCATTCCCGTGTTGGAAGTGCGTAGAGCTATGGCAAATATTCCAGAGATCTGATGTGACTCGCCTGCAGTGACCACCGTGAAGACAACGGAAGCGTGGCCTACGAAGGTGTCCGCGCTCTTAGCGGTGAGAAACGTGGGGTCGCTCTCGATGCGCTCGATTCGAAAGCTGTCTGTCAGGGACGATTGAGTGCCATCACTGAACAGTCGAACCGAGATCGTATCTCCTCGTTGCGAGGCCTGCACGGTGAGGCGCAACGGCGAAAAGTTCGCAGTACCCAGGAAGATCCGAGACGGTGGGATCTCAGATGGAGCGGCAAGGGGCTCACTCCCGCCGGCATTGAAGTCGTGTGCTTCCAGTCTGCTCACCGAGGGGTTTCCTGACCAGAAGAGTGCCCCAGCGCTGCCGATGCCCATGACGAGCGCGATGGTTGCGGCGGTGACAGCTACCTGACGTGATATCGCTGCGCGCAAGGGAATCTGGCGCTCTCGCGGAGAGTCGGTGAGTACTGGGTACACGGTTCGCCTAGGCTTGCGACGCGGATGACTGCGAGGTGGTCGGTGATCACGCAGAGCAGATAGGCGCGGCTTTGAGGCTTTCGATTCAACCAGCACCCCGAGCCGGGTGAGCTCACTGATGATGCCTTGCAACTGTGCTGGCTCCTCGTAGGATGTAAGGCTAAGGGGGCCCTTGTGCTGACAGAGAGCGTCGGTTTGGTCGGGAGAGAGTTGGAGCCGATCGAGACAGATTTTCTTTATTCGTTCGCTGGTGTCGTGCGGAAGTGGGTCAGCGCATGTAAAGGTGAGAGATAGCTCAGTGGTTTGCATCGCTCGACGCCTCGTCTGTGATTGGGGCACGCATACGTATTGGACCGGAGGAAAGAGGTAGATTCCGATACCACCTATCCTCACCCGAAAAGACAGGTCGGCAGTCGGAACTGGAAGGTGTACAATCCGGAGTGAAAAAATAGACCGCGTCGGATTTATCGAGGTATATGCCCAATACACGTTTCGGCAAGTGGGGCTTTACGTGGGCATCCCTTAGCTTTATTGGGTGTTGTTATAGGGGGTTATGCGGTGTTAACGTTTGGGGGTTCGACCGAAGCAGGGTCATCAGGTATAGTCGAACTGTCATCGAGTGCAGGAATTTCGTAGGGCGTTGAATGCAGTACATTTCTAGAAATCTAATGGAGGATGAGGAACTCGTTCACGCATCCCGCTTACACCCCATTATTCTGCTTGTTCCGGCCATGATCGTATCGGTGTTAGCTGGATCGATGTCGACAGTATCTGAGATTCCAGCGGCTTTTTATGGCATCGCCTTCTTACTGTTGCTTGCTTCAGTTCGGTTAGTCGATCGACTGATTCTGTTTCTGTCTTCAGAGTTCGGTATCACGTCAAAGCGAGTGCTCGGAAAAACTGGGCTCATTCGTCTCAAGTCACTCGACATAGTGTTAGCGAAGGTCGAGGCGATTCGGATCAATCAGAGTATTATTGGCCGGATATTCAACTTCGGTGATGTAGAAGTTACAGGCACTGGGGGGACGGAGGAGGTGCTACGCTATATTCCGGACCCGATCGTTTTCAGCAAGTGTATCCAAGAGCAGCTTTCGCTTATTGAGGACGCGAAGTCCGACGGAGAGCGCCCAAATAATCACCAACATCGTTAGCAGCCTGATATCACGGACATCGTTAGCAGCCTGATATCACGAACATCGTTAGCAGCCCGAAACTTGTATCCAAGAGCAGCTTTCGCTTATTGAGGACGCGAAGTCCGACGGAGAGCGCCCAAATAATCGCCAACATCGGTAGCAGCCCGAAACTTTTTCTAGTCTTCGCTCGAACAGTGATCCGTAACAGGCACGGGGGACAGTCTGCCCCCGTCGTATGGGTATTTCGATGACCACAAATGAGAACGAGGAGCTGGTATTGGCGGTAGCAACCGCTATGGCAACTGGGGGCAGGCGCTGTCAGTTGGTTGAAAAGGCAAACGTCGACGGCTCGTTCGCGGGTATCAATGCGCATATCTCAGCCGCCGAGCGAAAACAGGCATACTTGGTAATCGAGGACAGCTTCGGTCGAGGGCTCTCAATCATAACGATGCATGGTGCTGAATATCCGGCTATCCTGCGCGCGATTGATACTCCGCCCCCTGTCCTTTTTGTTCGTTCACAGGCCGCTGCTCCTTTAGCGCAACTGTCGTGTGTTGGTGTTGTTGGAACACGCGCAGCTTCGGTTTATATGTGTGAGATAGCCTCTGAGATAGGAAGGGATCTTGCGACCGCGGGATGTTGCGTTGTGAGCGGTTTAGCGCTTGGAATTGATGGTGCGGCGCATCGAGGAGCGCTCCGTGCTCAGGCGGAGTGTCCTACGATCGCCGTCTTAGCCCACGGATTAGATCGGGTATACCCACCATCGCACGAGGGTCTGGCTCGGCAGATAGTAGAGCGGGGAGGGTGCCTACTATCGGAGTATCCACCAGGGGTGGAGCCGATGAAGCACCACTTTCTTGCACGCAATCGGATTATCGCGGGGCTCTCACGGGGAATCGTTGTGGTAGAAGCGGGGGCCCGCAGTGGCTCTTTGGTAACGGCGCAGTTCGCTGCCGATTACGGGCGGGATGTGTTTGTTTTGAAGAGTGATCGCGGTGACGAAGGTAATTCGGGTGGCATCTGTATGATTGAGCAGGGGGCGCTCGAGGTCCGCTCTGCAGCGGATGTACTGCGCGAGTATGGAATCTGCACTCAATCGGCGCGGACCGAGTTTAGCTGGATAGAGGTTGATGTGGTCGAGTTTGCCGAAGCGAATCGGTACTCACAGGTAGAGCTCTTAGAGATGGAGATTGCTGGACAAATTCAGCGCGTATCGGGAAATCGAGTGCGAATTCGTAAGGACCGCGCTGCGGTTACCAAGAGCTAGCAAGCCTTGGGGGCAGGGGTACAATCTTTGATTCCGGAGTAGTCGCGACCAATAGAACTCTAGATTCCCATTGTTTGATTCCCTGCCAGTATTTTGGTGGAGAAGAGTGCCAGAGTCCATTTGGCTCTCCTCGGTGAAGCGCTCGCCCATCCGCAGGAATGCCGTGCATGAAGAGTACGTCGCGTGCAGGCACCTCGTAGACCTCCTCAGGGCAACGTAGATCCTCACGTACAAATGTCCCGCCTCGATGTGATGGAAGGTTGTCGTGCGTGACAAAGTGAGTGCCAGGCCCTGCCAGAGTGCTCAGGAGCACCGTCCCAAGGTCTTGGTGATAGCGCTCGATAAATGCATTCTGGTGCTCTATGCGAATATTGATGTAACAGCGTCGGCAGTTACTCATCCCAGTTGCCATATAGTACATAGCACTCAGCTCGCTGTGAAGAATTGCCTTTTGATCGGTGCTCAAAAAGGCAGCAACTGGGCTCTTGTTAATAACATCGCTCATGCCCTGCTCTACGTTAGACCCGCGACCGAACTCCGCCAACGAAACGTGCTCAGGTAGGCGATGAAGATTCGGCTTTAATCCATCCGCTACGTAGTGGAACGGAGAGTTCGACGGGCGATGCCACACCATACCCTCTTTCGTGTGGAGGCTGCGCCACGCTGTAGCTAGTACTTCGATTGGATCGGTCGCGGTAGTCTCGGAAACGATCTCATGAACCTTTGCGGGAAAGATGGTGTGCGTACCTACCTGTGGTGTGTTCGATGCCGTTTTCATTCCGATTCGAATCGTTGTCGAGACATTTCAGTTCTCTGTGAGTATCACCGCAGGTGGTCTTAATCAATTTTGCGGTCAGATCCTGGGGCCCTAAACGAACTGCCAAAGACAGATTCCGACTGACGAGAGAAGCGTTGTAGGCCCTTAACCCTCGAAGGTTTATCGCCTAGCTTTCCCACGGAGAGCCTTGATCGCGGGAGTCTGAATCGAGTTGGGGGTATTCAACACGCCAGCCACTGCGTTAAGGAGCGCGCCTCCTCCGGAGGATACGCTTACCTGTGGTGACGTAGGATTGCGAAATTCCTCAAGGGTCAGCAGCGCCTCGACGCTATTCCCACCTCCGACCAAAAGTTGACGATCCTGGCCGTGTGCGGCCCAACGTGCGAGCGCCCGATAGGTTTCAACTGTCCCGGTGTTGAATGGTGCGCGGATGTAATACCCGAGCGGTCCCACTGCTACTACCCGAGAGATACCGGCGCGGGAGAGGGGTTGCGAGAGATCGTGCGGGGATTGATCGAGCGCCAAGCTCCGTCCGGGCAGCTCGATATACGGACGTCCGCTTCGAGTAGTTAGCCTCCACGTGGCATGGTTACCACGTTCATCGACACCCGAGAGTTCATTTGGGAGCTCGAAACGCACGTTGGGGTACATTGATGGAAGCCGCGAGAGCAGGGTGTGATGAATCGGATCCCCACTAACTGGGGTTCGGCCGAGGGTGCTTCCGCAGGCATGCAGATACGTAGTGCCAAAAACTCCTCCGAGGTATACCAAGCCGACCCGATCGCCCTCGAGCAGTTCGTTCAGAAGGAGGAGCTTTGTTCCGAACTTGTCAGCATCGCCACCGAGAACAATTGCGATGGAGCGAGGGGGTGCTTCGTGAACGAAGTTGAAAACGGTTCTCCACTCACTGAGAGCGGATGGCCCGATCGCCTTTTTTTCAAGTGGAAAATGTTGTGCGATGCCATCGACTGAGAATTGACCGTAGCGGTGCCCAACGCCGAATGCATCGTTCACAATATAGTCAAAGCTATTGGCAATAGTGTGCGAGAGAGCGTCCTGAAATCTGCGTTTCTCCAGTGGTAATAATCGGATATTTTCGAGAAAGATCGCCTGGCCAGGCTTGCTCTTATTGAGCTGGATAAAGGCTCGTTCAAGGTATCGCCGCTCATCGATCCCATCCTTGCGTATCTCTCGAGCCTGTAGCGACAGAAAACTCGTGGAGGGTTTAAGGGAGGGGAATTCGTGCATCAGGCGCAGGAAGAGCGGATTCTTGCTCTTTTCCTCGATCGAAGCCCCATCGGGCGTACTGTGATGGGATGCTACAACGACACGTGCACCCGCCTTTACGAGGGTCTGAATGCTGTCGACGACCTGCCGAATGCGAGGATGAAATTCAAAATTGCTACACTGAGCCGAGACGTTTGCATCAACACGGAGAAAGACCTTCTTGTCGTGGAGATCTCCCAGGTCAGCGAGGGCTTGCACTCCTAGAAGCTCGCACACTGAATCTCGCGTTGGAAGCTTTCCAGCCGCAAGCAGGGCGGTTGAAGATCGTGGCGCTTGATCTTGATTGGAAAGGGTGTTCGGGGCGGAGGGGTTGATCTTCATAACTCTCAAAAATGGGTGCAGCAGTATGCCGGAGATGCTGGTCGGGAGCCAGAGGCGGGGATGATTTATTCATAGGCTAAGTTTCCGGCCAACACTTTGTGTGGGCCAATGGCACGGGCTAACCCCCTAAATCTACAGCCTAGGGATGGAGCCGAAGTAGATTGGGACTGGGGTGCATCCTAACCAAGAGGCATCATGTGCCCGGAATCCGAATGAGAGACGCATCTGAACTTCGCGAAATTGCTCAATACGCCGCCCAGCTATGCCGGCAGGGGGACTATAGAAGCTCGTGGGCACTCTTCTCGGAGGTAATCGAGCGGGAGCCCACCAATGCAAGCGCCTTTTATGATCGTGGATTCACCCTCTTTAAGCTTGGGCTCTACTCTGAATCGGTAGCTGATTACAACCGCGCCATTGAGCTGAGCCCTCACGACTCATTTTCCTTCAACAACCGCGGCGTAGTTCTCCAAAACATCGGCCGCTATGAACTCGCTAAGCGGGATTTCTATCGGGCGCTTGAGCTCGATCCAGATTTCCTGGAGGCTCACAAAAACCTTGCGCATCTTCAACTTGTCCTTGGCGAGTATCTTCCCGGATGGGAGCACTACGAGTGGCGACGAAGCCTCTGTGATGCAAACCGCAGAGTCGCCTCGTTTGCTGCAACGACCTGGAGTGGCGATGAGGATCTTGCCGAGCGGAGTATCTTTGTTTTCGATGAGCAGGGCCTCGGCGATGCCCTTCAGATGTATCGGTATCTGCCCCTCCTCGCCGCACGCGCTCGGAGTGTATTCCTTGAGGTTCCACTGCAGTTGGTCGAGATCGCTCGAACGATTTCGCGCGAAATAGTAGTCGTACCTAAAGGGGAGGCCCCACCTCGATGCGATTATTCCTGCTCGATCATGAGCCTCCCGAGAGCGTTTCGTAGTGAGCTTGCATCGGTCCCGCGCGATGTGCCGTATCTCTCTGTCCCCGCATCGGCTGCAGAGAAGTGGCGCTGGTTACAAGCCGATAGTGCCCGACCGCGCATCGGACTCGCTTGGTCGGGTAATCCAGAACACACCAACGATAGAGAGCGCTCGATACGCTTTGAATTGCTGGAGCCACTACTATCACTGCCGGCTACGTTTATCTCTCTCCAGCGTGAATATCGTTCGTACGATCTCGCCGATCTGAAACAAGAGTCGCGAGTTCTCGATCTATCAGAGCGTATCTCAGATTTTTCGGATACTGCGGCGATAATCCAAAATCTCGATCTCGTAATCGCGGTCGATACCTCCGTAGCTCACCTTGCTGGAGCGCTTGGAGCAAAGCTGTGGCTGTTGCTCCCGAGTGCCCCGGATTTCCGCTGGATGTTAAATCGCCTCGATAGTCCATGGTATCCAACCGCGCGTCTCTTTCGTCAGGCTGAAAAAGAGGATTGGACAGGCGTGATTGAGCGGGTACGGGGGGAATTGTGCGGGCTCTACTAGTGGCTATTTAGATGGCCAAGGGTAGTGCCTCACTTCGGGCTGACGAGCGAACTGTTAGCGAATTGAAAGTTGCTAAGGCACATCAGTCCTGCGTTCAAGACAGGGATTGCACTGTCTTCAGCCTCGAGTGTTCATGTGATTGTGGTCAGCCCATAAACGATCGGTTCTTTGGCGAATATCTGACGGCTAAAGTTGATCGATGTAAAACATACTCAGGTCGTCTTTGTAAGAGGAAATACCCAGGGCAGGAGGTGTGATGTGCAGCAACAAGAAGTGCGTTTGTAGGAATTAGGTCGGCATTGTGGCAGTCCTAGTTGGATTTGCTAGTCCGCTGTTCCGATACAATAGATGGATATTCAAGCGTGCGTCCAAAGTGCATCCAACTTTTGAAAGCTATCGAAATTTCAGGGAAGGGGGTGAAGCCCCGATCAGGTTCGAGAGGGGCGGCAGCCCCTTGGCGCAAGCGCCGAGCGGGAAAACCCAGGGTTGTTAGGGAAACATCCCTAACCCGTTATCCAAATCTTGGCGAAGCCAAGTTTGGATAGGAGTATAATGGGGTGTAGTATCCTAATTTCTGTAACACTTCGAATCATAGATGTAATTCGGAGTGTGCATTCAAACTGCATCCAACTTCTGAAAAGTCGAGAAATGTCAGAGTAGCGGGGAGAAGCCCCGATCAGGGGCGAGAGGGGCGGCAGCCCCTTGGCGAAAGCGCCGAGCGGGCAAAATGGGGTGGCTGATGGGAATCGAACCCACGACACTCGGAACCACAATCCGATGCTCTACCAACTGAGCTACAGCCACCACTAGGTCGTTTGCAGGTTCATAGCCGTACGGCCAGTGTCATCCGGCAAACCGGGGGCAGAGTAAATGATGGCCGCCCCGAAAGTCAACATGAGCTGCAAAATAAGGGTCTTAGGCCTCCTTTTCAGGGCCAATCTCGATCGCAAGAGGGCGTAAGCGTTGAAAAGGGCTTCTGTGGGAGGCTTGACGGTTGATACGATGGGAGGGCCGCTCGCGCTTCTGTAAGTGTGTGTAGAAAGCAGGTTCATGGAAATCGTAACAACTCATCGCTCTCCAAACTTCTCTGATCTGGTCATCCCAGTTGAGTTCGTTGTTGTTCACTACACTGCGTGCACGCTCGAGCGTACGCTCGAGATCTTTATGGATAAGGCGACCGAGGTTTCCTCGCACCTAGTGATTGATAGCGATGGCGCGGTTTACGAATTAGTGGATTGTCTCAATGGTGACGCCAAGCGTGCGTGGCATGCAGGGAAGAGTCGATACGAGGCGGGTCGCGGGAGTGATCGTGTGCTGGTCGAGGGATTCAATGATCGTTCGATCGGAATAGAGTTGGTAAACCTGAACGGCAACGTGTTCTCCTATACGGAGGCTCAGTATGCGAGTTTGTTCTCGATTATCGAGGTGCTCAAAGGTTTGTATCCTGCTCTTCAGAGCCCAGATGCAGTAGTAGGCCACGAACAGATCGCAGGTTTTCGAGGAAAGTGCGATCCGGGCCGATTGTTTGAGTGGGAAAGGTTGTACTCGGTGTGTTACCCGGACCAAGGGAGCCCGCAGCGTCGGCCGATGTGTTCAGAGGC
Source organism: Bdellovibrionota bacterium (assembly GCA_044344945.1). Classification (GTDB taxonomy): domain Bacteria; phylum Bdellovibrionota_C; class UBA2361; order UBA2361; family OMII01; genus OMII01. Next base: position 10,910 of record JBIJBZ010000073.1, read on the forward strand.
GACAGCGGAGCGTATTCGGAATTTGGTGACTCTGCTTGGGGTTGAACGTGACCAGGGAACAGGGGAGGTCTCGTTACCGAAGCACCTCCCCAGTACGTTTTTCGGCCTCCTTAATTCCTTGTGCGAGGGGGCCCTTAGTAGGGAGTAAGCCCCGCTGGGCATATAGTCTGCGTCAGGGCTCACGGGGATGCTCGATAGGCCGGTTGACATCTTCCTCAAGCTGTTTAAGGATCTGGCCCGTAGCCGGTATAGTATCAGGATCATTCGGATTGTATGAAGCATTCAAAGTTATCTTCTCGTCTCTGTTCTCTCCTCGTCGTAGTAGCGTCAGTGTGCGCTGTAGGGTGCGGTCCACGAGGTGAATCTCACACGGTTGAGCAGATCTTGGATGACGCGCGCGTGTCCTACCAGGCGGTATCAACGAAGGCGCTGCCAGGCGACGCCTCAGCTCTCAAGAGCCTTCAGACCTCACTCGATAAGTTGGCTGGTATCGGTGGTGGAGGAGACGCAAAGGTAGTTGCAGGTGATATCGCAAACTCCCTCAACGGCTTAATGACGAAGTCCGGGTTCACAGTTCGTCCCGCGATGGCAGAGCTTATCAGTCAGTACCGAACGGTTGCTGCTGATTCGGCTTCGAAGGTCTCGATCGGCGCGCCAAATTTAAAGCTCCTTGCAGCGCGCACTTACTCGCTTCTCACTGCTGAGTTGAGCACCAGCCAGTTCCGGTTGTAAGGAATTATCAAGAGCTCAGGCACGAGTTAAGAGGGGGAGGGAGTTGAACTCTTCCTCCTCTTCGTCTTGCACTTGCACCTAACTCTTAATCGTCTAATCTTGCTGCTGTGGTTGTAGGGATCAGGAGCAGGATTTTGCTACGCGAGGAGACCGGTGCAGGTGCAGGAGGAAGACAAGGATAAGGATACCAGAGGGGTGAACCTCTACCGCCTTCTCCTACTCTTAAAGGAAAACGGGGGCGCCGCTCGTCCTACCCGATCTCCTGCTTCACGAAAGCGACCTTATTCTCGATGTGATCGTTTACCCAGGTCTCATCCCACCATTCATTCGGCGAAACCGGGACGCCGTGTAGCCGAGTTTCAAAGTACACCTCTTCGCCTTGAGCAAACCCTGAATTGCCGGTGCTACCGATAATCTGGTTCTTTTCAATCGTAGCACCGCGCGCGACCAGTACGCTCGAAAGGTGTCCGTAGACCGTTGAGAGGCCGAACCCGTGATCGATAATAATTGTGTTGCCGAGTAGCCCCAGCTCGCCGACGAACACAACCTTACCGCTGTTGCCTGCAAGCACTGATGTCCTGCGATTTACCGGAAAGCGGACGCCCGATGACGCGCCTTTGGTGATCTCCTGGTCGCCTATCAACACAGTGCGGTAGTCGCCCATCGAATTGTTCGGGGATGACGGGACGGGTGGAATGAATGCTCCCTTCCAGAGCCGATCGCCCGAGCTTTCAGAGAGCGCTGTAGCGATAAACCCTTCGTCACTCACAGAGAGCGCTTTTAGGAGAGCTTTGAAGTCAGCTGCCAGGTTGCCCGAACTGCGGACGGGAAGGTTCTCATGTTGCGCATATTTGAGTAGCGTCTCTTTGAGAGCTGATGCTGTCTGTTCATTGAGCGCGACTCGAAACGCAGACCAGCGACGCGACCGAACTTTGTAATTAAATGATGAGGTAGCGGAGTTGCCAAGATTGTCGCGGGCAACTATCTGCATCTGATCGGAATCAACGTTAAATGATGCCGGCATTGGGTAAAATGCTACGTAGAGGTTCTCGCGCGAACTAAAAGCTGAATCCCATCCCTTCGCTTTGTAGCCGCTGTAGAGTGAGCCCTGACCGAGTACGCCTTGGGTGTCGGGGGTTTTTCCCGTAACGCGGTAAAAGACCAGCTCCGTGCCGCCGAGCACGCCGTTTTGTTGCGGGGTGAGAACGGTGATCTGAGGCTTCAGGAAGTTAACCTCCATAATCTTGGAGATACGAGCGCCGTTGCTCCACAATGATTTATCGAAGGCGAGGACCTGGAGTTCGACGTTGCCCTCGCGGAATCCAAGCTCCTTGGGGCTAATGGTCACATCGATGGTCTCGTCGTGAATCGGGCCAGGGCCGAACTTCTTGCGAATAAGCTCCTTCGGTTGATTCTGTTGGGCGACGCGAACGATTACCTCATCGAGGCCCGCGTCCTTGTCAGATGCGGCGACTACTACTTGAACCGGTTCGGCGCCGAGTCCGCGTGGACCATCAATCCAATTAAGTTCGGGAGGGGTCTCTTCGATAAAGGAGATGGTGAGGGGATTTGTCTTTGTGAGCTCGATGAACGCCACAAGCCCTGCGCCGATGATAGAAACGGCGACCATCAGCAAGAAGAGGGAGAATACAATCCCCCCTCGTTCTCGATCTGCACGGTTTACAATCTGCATCCCAACCCTTTAGAAGGTATCAACTCGCTGCTTAACTATCTCTAAGGCTCGGTCAACGCTGATACGATCCTGTTTGGTGGTATCACGGTCACGAATAGTGACCGTATTGTCCTGAAGGGTCTGGTGATCAACGGTGAGGCAGTAGGGTGTGCCGATCTCATCGTGGCGCGCGTAGCGCTTTCCGATCGATTGCTGCTCATCAAAGCTGGCATTAACACCTGCCTTGTAGAACTGATCGACGATCTTCCTCGCAACCTCTGGCATCCCTTCCTTCTTCAAGAGGGGAAGAACGGCTGCCTTGTAAGGGGCGAGACGCGGATGGAGTTTGAGTACCACACGGGTCTTCTCGGCTCCTTCTGCATCAACTCCCTGCTCCTCACAGTAAGCATCGCATAGGAATGCGAGTACCGCACGGGTCAACCCCGCTGCTGGCTCGATAACGTACGGAACGTATCGAACGCCCGGCTTGCCGGTTGCAGGATCAACTTTCTGTTGATCGAAGTAGCTGAGTTTCACCCCGGACTCGGTTGTGTGCTGCGTAAGGTCGTAGTTTGTCCGGGATGCGATCCCCTCAAGCTCGTCCCATCCCCACGGATAGTTGAAGTCGATATCAACGCAGGCATCCGCGTAGTGAGAGAGTTCGTCCTGCTCGTGGTGGCGCAAACGGAAGGCATCCTGGTTGTTAGCGTAGCGCTTCCACCACGCCATGCGGGCCTCGGTCCAGTACTGGTGCCACTCTTTCTGGGTTCCCGGCTCACAGAAGTACTCCATCTCCATCTGCTCGAATTCGCAGGTGCGGAAAATGAACTTCTCGGTGGTAATCTCGTTGCGGAATGACTTGCCTTGTTGGGCGATACCGAAGGGAACTTTCATCGACATCGTCTGCTGGACGTTCAGGAACTGAACGAACATCGCTTGTGCCGTCTCAGGCCGAAGATAGACCGCAGATGAGCGAACTGTCTCCTCGATCTTCTCGCGCAGCTCCTGCCGGGAGAGGGTTTTGCCCTCGATCTCGTTGAGAAGATGCTCCATCGGATCAACGGGGCCGATCGATGTGCGGAACATCAGGTTGAATTGGCGCTCGCCGGAGAGCTCCGAGCTGCCGCACACAGGGCACACGTAGCCACAGGCACCAACTGCTCCCTTAACTTTTTGGCCGCCGGATTTACCACCCTTGACCCACTCAATCGCTGCTCCCGCCTCTGCCTTAGGGGCCTTGTCAGCTCGGAAGCGCTCCTTGCAGTTCATGCAATCCACGAGGGGATCGGAAAACGTAGCAAGATGGCCGCTGGCCTTCCATACGGTTGGGTGCATCATGATTGAGGCGTCAATTCCGACGACATCCTCACGCTCATGCACCATATACTTCCACCACTCAGCGGCGATGTTCCGCTTGAGTTCAACGCCCAGCGGACCATAATCGTAGGCACTCTTAAGACCACCGTAGATCTCGCTGCTTTGGAAGACAAAGCCGCGACGCTTGGTG
>JBIJBZ010000143.1:0-9130 GCA_044344945.1 Bdellovibrionota bacterium
AAACTATCGAAATGCGGAACAGAAAATCTTTTTCCACCTCCCTGCGTGGTGCATAGCGAGCGGTGGTGCTAAACTGAACCCTGGGTTCACATGAAGTTCTCTTTCCTCCCTACACTGCTCCTCAACGTTATCCTTTTGTTTGCGCCTCCAGCTCGGGCACAAGATGTGCACACGCGGCTCTACGGTGGCGATTTTGCAACGCTCGACACGGGGCCGGTTGCCCTCATTCTTACCTCAACATTTCAGTGCACTGGAATTTTAGTCGGTCCTCGAGAGGTACTTACAGCAGCCCATTGCACGGCTGAAAATATCCGCAACTCGGAGTACGAGGTACTGGTCGGTGGAACTGAATACCGAGTCTCGGCGCGCTACTACAATCGAAATTACGACCCAGTCGCGGATGCCGAAGATGCTGCGCCGCACGATCTCGGTATCCTGCTACTCGACCGGTCAGTGAGTGGCACATCTCCGGTGCCGGTGCTTGCGGGTAATCCGGTCGCAGTAGGTGACTCGGTGTCGATCTACGGGTACGGAGCTAATGAACTCTCCGGGCGTCCGGGTCGCGATCCGCGTGAAGAAGGAAAGGTGGGGCAGGCAATAATCACCAAGACTTCGGGAGGGCTTCTTACCTCAAACAACAACACTGCGGGTGCCTCGGTCTGCTCGGGAGACTCTGGGGGTCCGATGATTCGCAGTGTTGATGGAGCCTCAGTAGTGGTCGGCACCCTCTCAGTTGGGATGAACCAGACTCGCAACGGGTACTGCTTCCTCGCTGGTGACGGAGAGTTTGACTACGTTAATCTCCAATCTGCGACCTCGCGTAGCTTCCTGGCCAACTTCGCTGGCGTGACCTACTACGCAAACGATACAACCCGTCTGCGCTCTGAGAGCGCAAAGCTTGCATCCAAGATTCGTTCTGCTGTGAAGTCTCGGAGTGCGTTTACCTTGGTGAGGAAGGTAGGGCCGATCCTCCTCCGTGCAAAGGGCTTACGTGCTTATGCAAGTGGTGACGATGCTGCTGTATTAAATCAAGCGATCCGGCAGTTGAGAGCCGTGTCCAAGGCTCGTTCGCTCTCGTCAGCCAGGTCCTCGCTGCGCAAGGCGCTGGTACTCGTGGAGCTGCTCTATATTATTGGAGTGGTCTAGCCCGCATATTTCATGAAGCCTGCTACTGCGAGCGTCGATAATGGTGCTTTTTCCGTCCCAAATACTATCTTCAGACCGGAAGGTATCTCGATACGATTCCGCCCTGAAAAAAATACTGGCTCATCGACGAAATTAGTGGGTAGTAGCGGGGCAGAGCTACGGCATAACCCGCTGAGTTTCCAGCTAAAAACGAGGTTATTACGTGCACGAGCAGGTGCACGTGAACGGCCCGATATCATCAAAAAGCACCCACTAAAAACGTCGAAGACCCAAAATACTCTGTTGAATTAGCCCTTCGCGCCCGAACAATCACCACTCTCGGCGCTCTCACGACGGAGTTTCATAAAAAACGGTCTAGGGAGGTCTGCCGCCACTTCGGTAAGTGCCTAAAATATCAATGTAATCTGATCTTTGTGTCGAACGATGGTCTGTTTGGGTAGAGCGAGCCCACAAGCGACAGCGGCCTGGAACGCATGCATGGCGGCAGATGACGCATTAGGTGCTTTGTAGTATACCTTGCCGGTACTTTTGTTTGTATTTTTAGGAAATTACATGTCCTCGCACCTTGCTAGTACCTACCGCACCCTTACCTGCGGCGAGCTTCGTTCTTCGCATGCTGGGCAAACTGTGACCCTATCAGGGTGGATCTTACGCAAGCGGGACCACGGCGGACTCGTCTTCGTTGACCTTCGGGATAACTATGGTCAGACCCAGGTCGTATTTAACGAGGTGGGGGTCGAGGAGATCCAGAGCGTGCGAGTTGAGTCCGTTATCAAGGTCACGGGCATTGTGAAGCAGCGTGACGCGGCGATGGTAAACCCAAAGATCGAGACCGGCGAGGTTGAGCTTCACTGCACGAGCATTCAGGTTCTCTCGTCTGCGGATGTTCTTCCGTTCATGATCGCAGAGGATGATAAGGCTCCAGAGCCTACCCGTTTAACGTATCGATTTCTCGACCTGCGTAAAGAGAAGGTTCACGAGAATATCCTGCTGCGCTCGAGCGTTATCCGTAAAATCCGTGAGCTGATGCACGGCATGGGCTTTCATGAGTTTCAGACCCCGATTCTTACCAGTAGCTCACCTGAAGGTGCGCGCGACTTCTTGGTGCCGTCTCGGTTTCATCCCGGTAAGTTCTTTGCACTTCCGCAGGCACCGCAGCAGTTCAAGCAGCTTTTGATGGTTGCTGGATTTGATCGCTACTTCCAGATAGCTCCATGTTTCCGAGATGAAGATCCCCGTGCGGATCGATCGCCTGGGGAGTTCTATCAGTGCGATATTGAGATGAGTTTTGTTGAGCAGGAAGATGTGTTTAAAGTGGGTGAGCACCTGCTATCGACTCTTTTTCAAACCTTCGCAAAGGACACCGTTACACCGGCGCCTTTTGTCCGGTTCACCTATGAAGATTCTCTGAATACGTTCGGATCGGATAAGCCCGATCTGCGAAATCCGCTCCGCATCAAAAACGTCTCAGAAGCATTCCAAGGTACAGAATTCCAGGTATTTAAGAACGTGCTAGCAGACAAGGGAAATATCCACGCCATAGCGCTCCCGAAGATGACAGCACCTCCTCGAAAATACTTCGACGACACGATTGAGCTGTTCAAGAAGTGGAGCGGGCAGGGGGTTGCCTACATCATCGTCGAAGCCGCCGGGTGGCGCGGCTCAATCGCTAAGTTCTTTAGCGCTGAAGAGCAATCCAAGCTTAACCAGATGCTCAATCTTGAGGCGGGTCAAGTCGTATTCTTCGGCGCTGGAAAGTCGAAACAGCTCCTTCCGCACCTCGGACGACTCTTGGCGAAGTTGGCAGACGACTACAACCTCCGTACGGGTGGCTACCACTTCTGTTGGGTATACGACTACCCGATGTATGAGTGGGATGAGGATCTCCGTCAGATCGCGTTTAGCCACAACCCATTCTCGATGCCGCAGGGCGGTATGAAGGCGATCTGTGAGCAGGATCCTCTTGAGATTAAGGCGTTCCAGTATGATATCGTCTGTAACGGTTATGAGCTCTCAAGTGGTGCCATCCGAAATCACGAGCCAGAGATCATGTACAAGGCTTTTGAGATCGCCGGCTATTCGCGCGCAGATGTCGACGAGAAGTTCGGCGGTATGATTCGAGCGTTCAAATTCGGCGCTCCTCCACACGGTGGATTCGCTCCCGGCATTGATCGAATCGTGATGCTCCTCGCTCAGGAGCAGGCGATCCGCGATGTCATTGCGTTCCCAATGGCACAGAGCGTTGAGGACCTAATGATGGGTGCCCCGGGTATTCCATCCGAGAGGGCCCTGCGCGAGGTGCACATTAAGGTCGTGATGCCGCCAGAGATTGAGAAGAAGGTCGGGGCGGCGTAGAGGGAGGGCTGGCATGTTGCCGGCCGTTGGTTTTGTGAAAGGGAAGGGCGTTTGGCCGCAGGCGATATCCGTTTCCGTACTGAGCGGCGAGCGACACACTGGCCCTGGGAGGAACACCTCCTTGTGAGTAAAGCGCTGCCCATATTTTTGGCCCCGCACTACTTCTGCGCATGTAGCGAGGTATCACTTTTGGACTGGGCTAATTGTTTCAGGTCTCAGGCTGAGGTTTGAGGCGTTTCCACCTCCGCTCTAACGAGCTACGGCGGACAAGCCGCTTGTCTGTCCACCGAGGGTTTGGCGTAGGTCGAGGTCATCTGGCCTTCGTTACTCAAGTCACCGGTTATATTCGTCTCGTCCGTGAAATTCACCGGTGGTCCCGGGGCTTGTCGTCTCTCGTTCGAGCGAGTACTCGACGCTATTTTTTCACGGTCTTCAGAGTAGATCGCAACACAACGATCAATGCTATGGTTCTTTAGTTTGCCCTATTGGTCATACTGATAGAACTCGTGAGTATTTCGGTGTCTGAAAATGGGCTGTAAGGTCAACGGGCTCCGTGTATTTTCGACACAAGTAGATTCCTTGCGGGAATGCCCGATGGCTCCTGGGCTCAAGTGCGATCGGTACTTCCATAGATATGCCTGCGGTGCAGCTGACCTGCTACAAGGCGAGGATTACTCCCGCTGCATGCTGAGCAGGAACTCCTGCAACTGCTCACGCCACCGGCCCTCGGGATCGTGCACGAATCTGTCGAGGTGGGAAGGGTCGTTCTTGCTTATCTTTCGAGCCTCGCTCCCCTGGGTATGAAGTTTGGCCATCTGCGGACTCGTGTAAACATGCAGAGCGGTGCCGTAGCGGGGTGAGTCGACGAGCCAGACCTTTGCGTTGTTTGCGAGAGTGAGTCCAAAGACCACGAATTGGTCCCGATAGAAGGCGATCGAATCGCGGGGGCCGTCATACACCGCGCCAAGAACGGGGCGCTCTGAGTTTTTTTCTGAGGAGTCATGGTGGCGTGCATCGCCCCGTACATCCGCTAACGCTGTGGGGTTGATCAACTCAATAGAGTCGATGTACTGATTGAGAATCAAACGATCGATGAAATCTCGCCAGAGCGTTCGAGGAACGCTCTGGAGGGCTCGTATCGGTTGTAAGAGTGGGTCGTCAAAGTCCCGCTCAGAGGGCTTACGCAGGGGGACCATAACCCCTTTGAAGTTGGTATAGCAGTTAAACTGCGTCTGAACGGGTTTGCCGTTCTCCCCGAGCATCTCAATCGTTTCTGAGCCGAATCCAAGCTTCGGGAGGTGGGGATCGTTAAACCGAATGTAGGGGAGATTGAACAAGGTACCCTGTTTGCCAAAGTCGCGAACGACATCCGGCGATAGGTAAAGAAACGGTCGTCCCCGTACCGCGGTGCCTGCCTCGTACGAAATGCGGTCATACGCGGTGAGCGCTGGGTAGCCACTCAAGATCTCCGGCTCTGCCGAGGACTTCCCGTTCGGGCGAAGTCGCGATACAAAAGATCGAATAATCAGAGAACCGTCTTTGTACTGCATCTTTGTGTCGGTTGCCTCGGAGCTAATCTCCTCGAAGAGAGGTTTGATGACTCTATTCTCCGAGATCTCGATCGGCCTCTCGAGCACCGCGAGCCATGAGCGGTCGTTTTGGTAAAGTATCACGGGTTTTCGAGAGGATTTTGCGAGGTTCTTTCGAAGGGCGGTCATCTCCTTATCGGAGTAGCCTGTGACGGGGATGATGGCGCGGGATTGGAACCCGTTCTCCGCGGTCACGTCAAACATTAGCACCTGGAAATTGTCTCCCGCGTTCCTTTTCAAATGAGCTGGGATATCTATGCCCAAATATGCCAGCTTGACAGAGATCGAGCCCTCAAAGACCCACTCCCGCGGCACGTTGTTTTTGACACCGCGAAACGATGCGTTCTCGCTCTCCATGCTGTGCGGACGTCCTTTCGGCGGAGAGAACTTTATCAGACAAAGGTCCGTCACCTCGGGGGAGTGCGCCTTCGCCGGTTGGCGGAGGGCAGAGAGCGGGCTGGGTCCAAAGTGCGGGAGGGAGGAGGGAAACGGCTTAAACATGTGCTCAAGTATAAGGCTCCCAGGATGCTACTCAAATTTAAGATAATATATATATGATCTCAATACCTTAGCATCTTGTTGGACAAGTGCTAACCACTGTGATGGAACGTCTATTTTTAGGCTCATTTTTGACCCCCGTATGGAGCGTCAGCAAGGATGAAAGGAACACAACAATTGCGACAGAGCCACCGTCTTTAGAAGAACTCAAATAGGTTACCCGTTTTTAACTTAGCTTCAACTGATACGCGGTTCAGGTTGCGCGATTGCCCACCTGTAGGGAAGATTGTGTTCACACGAGGTTCCCATGGCTTAGTTTCTAAAAAGCTTTGAATCGCCTCTGTAGCCTCGTTTACGCGATCCAATGACATGCTCCATATCACAAGGGTAAGCGGTCGCTCAGAATGCGCCAAATCCGGGGTAGAGCGGAAGAACTCCTCAAGAAGCGTGATGGCTGTAGTGATGCCAGCATGGCGATGTTCACCGTTTTCGATATCAAGGACGAAGTAGGTGACTCGATGATCATGGATCAGCTTGAGTAGCTCGCCCGGAGTAGCGCATGCGCTGGCTCCGTCGGGCAGCAATGAGAATTTTGAGCAGTCATTCACCGTGGCAACGTAGCGGGCGAGTTGTTCCGGATCGTCCTCGAGAACCGCCGCGAATTCTCCGCATTTAACAGGACTGATTACGCGGTGCCCATCTCCCTTTGCGATTCGGTTTAACGTATCCGCATACTCAACAGATGAAAAATGTCCGATATCTATTTGCCGCCAAAAACTGAACTCGGGCAGCGCTTCTATGTATTGAGAAAGCTCTTCACGCGCTAACCGGCAACAATCGAGGAAGCGGGTGATAAGCTTCTGCCCCCATTCGCTCTGGAGGGTATATGCTTCGCGCAGCGCATAGATCTTATCGACAGCATCGCGAGCGATCGCTGCTATGGTGTCCTCGCTTGGAGTATGGTGGCGGACAAGGGAGTCCCAGTGGCTGTTGGCAACGAAGTAGGTCGCGACTACGGTGTCAAGAGCCTTGGTTTCAGGAAATTCTCTCTCAGCGACGTCTAGGCTTTGAGTCAATCGCGCTCTTCGACTACTCCCGACGAGGAGATCCTGTACCGCGATTCGAGTCAGGTAGGGGAAGCACATAAGCCCTGCCTGTCCTTGAGAGGAAAGGGCTAGATCCTCGCCGCTGTAACGGGCGTCTGTGACGAGACGATGGACAACGTCGAGGTTGGGTTTCTCTCTGCGCATCTGATGAAAAACACCTTGCACAAGGTCACGCACCGCTGGCTTCTCGCACATGTGCCGAAGAGCCGCGAAGGGCCCCTCACACTTGGGAAGCGCCGCGGCGACCTCAGCAAGATAGTGACCAGGGATGTGCGCATTGGCGACCGCGCTCGGGATATCCGCCTCCGTCTGCACTCCCAAGGCGAGGCAAAGTGGAGCGAGGGACACCCGCTGATTTGGCAAGAAGTCGAAATCGGCAAACTCCTTCCGCAAGGCTGCTTCCAGAGCTGTCTGCCCCAGTTCCCTACAGCGCTGCCTAAGTAGTGTTTGGGCTGATTCCCAGGAAGGGACGTTACTCTCATCGAGCGCCAATTCGATGAGAATGTCTTTCAGCAGGGGAAGGATACCGTGGCGAATGATAGACGAAGATTGGGTCTGTTCGTATGTATGTTTGAAGTCAGCACTCGGATTGAATACCAAGTCTAGTGCCCTAAAAGTTGCTGGATTCGGAGAGTTTGGAGCGTGGTGCATCATGACGATATCCGTAAAGACAGTGGCGGAAGCGTAACACCCCGGACCGGACTAGTACATCGCGCTCCCAAGGATCGAGGACGTCCTTTTGCTCCTCTCCTCCTTGTACAGGCGCTTCTAAAACGAACAGTTTAGTGCTGGTTTGATCTATCGCTGTTTGGTTCTCCATGTTGGCATCGACGCCATTGTACAGCATCAGGTTGTTGATAACTTGCGCGACAGCCGGTGGCGCTTGGCGAATTATAGTTTTCCCTAACCGGCTTCGAGACCAGCAAGCTCCGCTATGAGCTCCCTCCCATCGGCGAATCCTACCAAGGAACTTCTCCCAAGCGCGCGCAGCCGTGACGCGGTCTTGTTCCGTCGCGCTCCGAGGAAGCGCGATAAAGCGTCTCGATCACTTTTCTGTAAGCAGTCGAACAGTGCTAGTGAGCCGATGATTAATCATCCGGGATTGGTAAGATTAGCCCCGAGATGGGAGGTTTGTATCCCCGGACTAGGTTTTCAAGGGTCCGAGCGGCGCTGAAGCTGTGCCGCTAATTTGCGAAAAATGGCATTACGGATACACCTCTCCCGCCCCGTCACGAAGGAATCGGATTTTAGAGGTCATCGGGACCCGACTCGAAGGAGTCGTAGGAAGGGAGTTCATCGACCGTTCGACAAGCTCACGGCAAGTCACGGTGAATGCTGTGTGGTGAGCTTGTTGAACCATAGCCTCCACGGTGTCGATGAACTTTGGGATAGGAGGTGGAGCTCTGAAATCAGCGATCTCGTTCGGCTGAGCTCAGGCCGAGGCCTTGAGCCTTCATGATCTCCTTGATGGAGTGCTCGTCTTGGATGAAGGCGACCTGTCCCCCGTAGCCTTGTGCGGAGGGGGATGATGCGCATCTGTGCTCTGCACTTGGGGCACTCTAAGGGGTCTATCTCGTAGGTTCTCTTTATGCAAGCGGCCCAACTACTTCTACGGAACTCTCTTCGATAGTCACTCTCAGTTTCTTCAGGTGGAGGAGGGGAGAGCTTGGCGCGTTCGCCCTTCTCCTGCAGGAGTAGCGACCGTAGTATCGAGTGATGCTCTCATAGGTCTTCGGTACATGACATGAGAGTTGAGCGAGAAACTCCAGAGCGTCAAATTCGTGAGCTGCTCCGTCCTTAGTGGTGTAGGTAACGATGTCGTCCTGTATTGAGAGCTTTTCCAAGGATAGGGGAGCGCGCTCGATGTAGCGGGCTTCGACAGGCTCAGCCGAGCAGCAACGAACTGTTCGCTCTCTTTATCGTGGAAGGGGTCACCCAACCGTTCGGCTGAGCTCACGGCCGTAGCCAGACGCCGAAGCGGGTGTGCTCCTGATCAACAGAAATGCATTCAGCCACTGTTCATTCATTACAATGCGCCTCCTTCACCACTAGTTGTGAGTCAGAAGACCGCGGGTAGCACACATTCACAGCATTCCTTTACGGGCATCAAAGTCGGTGCACGACACACACGAAACCCTAAGCCGAGAAACGGCACTTACCGCACTCCGTGTGTTAGACGCAGCGGTGGAGATCAAAATATATTTGAGAAAAATCGGGTTGGGAATGCTATCGAGGTGAGTAGTGCTTTGACCGTAGCAGCACTTTTCATAGCTCGCCACAGAAAAATGCGCCGAGCATACCTTTTTTTCTAGCTTGCGCGGGACTAAAGCTCTATCAATCTATCCATGGAGCTAACGCTAAGGCATACCGGCTGCGGAGTTGCGACACGACAGAGAGGTTCTTCAACCTCCGGTTCAGTGGTGCCGAGCACGCAAA
>JBIJBZ010000195.1:0-5669 GCA_044344945.1 Bdellovibrionota bacterium
AAACGCCCCTGCCTTCCAACAGCGATCTACAGGGACCTCTAACACCGACCTCCGATATTGCTGACGAGGCGCGCTCTGCCCATCGCCTCGTGAAGTCACTCCATCTTGCCTTCACCCCGGCACAAGAGGCACAGCTGGGGCAGCTTTTAGGAGTCGCCGGACACCTCGGTCCCTTCCAACTCGAACGGGCGACCAAGTTTCTACGCACCTTAGTCTCCTCAAACGGGCTCTCCAACTGGGGCAACAACGCAGTGGCAACTGCCTTGGAGTTAACTGAAACCTTCATCCGCGCCCTACCCGATTCGACGCCCTTGTTAGATCTGACTACGACCAGCTGCGCAGCACTCCATTTTCAACACGCCTCACACTCGTTCGGAGCTTTCCTTTCTAAGTACAACCAGATTCAACGTACTCAGAACTTTTCGGAGTTTACGGTAGCCTTCCGCGCTCTCACGCGGCACGGGTGCGCCTCGGGCGAGGACGTCCTAGCCGTGGCAGACCGCTTTAAGAGCCTTATCGACGACCCACGCATCAACTCAACCGAACGCCAGCAGAATCTGCTGACGTACTTCCGTGGCTTGATCTGGAAGGGATGGGACTTTGTTGCAAGTTTGATCCTGCTAGAGGACGCACTCGATAAACAAAGGAATGTGGACCAGACCCTACGCCTTAGCGCTCTCAGCTCAACTGCGGGTCGTGCTGATTCGCGTCCGTTCTGGGCCCGGCGCCCGCAATCTCACGTGCCTGCAGCCGTCGAGTTCCTTGCGATGCACAAGGTAAGCGATTCGGAACTTGGTCTCGCTACACTACTCTACCACCGCACCCGCGCGACACAGGGGGATCACGCCGAAGTCGATGCTACCGCTCTACGGTTGTTCACGCTTTTTGAGGTCTGTCGATACACTGAGCCTGCATCCCCGGTGAAGCTATTCGCAAAGGTGGAGGACGCCATCCTATCGGGAGACAACCCTGCTAACCTGATACATCTTCTGACCATCAACCAACTCCGTTCGCAAGACAATCGAACCACCCAGAAGGCTATAGAAGCCCTGATCGGCGCCGGGTCCTTCAAAGAATTCGGAGAAAGGGTTGAGCTGCTTCGCTCAGTCTACAAGGCCGACGTGCCCGCATATCCAAGAAACGAACTGCCACAACCCGAGACCCTCCCGCTGCTCGAGCAGCAAAATACTATCTTTAAAGAGGCGATGAACGCCTTCGCCATCTACCGTCAAGCGCGCGCCTCTATTGGGCTAATGTCCACCGAGCTTCGGCCCTCTCACGCGGACCATCCGGGGCTACTGGTGCAGTTTGCGACCGAGATTGCTAACGTGTCGCGTGTATTCTGCGAGGACGGGGCCTACCCAGGCAGCGGCATAGTCATCTCAAAGATTAGACCGGAGAACGTCTTCGAACTTGATCCGAAACGGCCGTCAGATCCCTACCACCGCTACCTCCAAACGAAGGGCTGGAGCCAAGAGGGAATCAACGACTTCCTCGCAAGCAGAATATTGCTCACGGATGAGTTAATGGTGATTTCTATGCCGTCGTGTACGCGCTACGCGTTCCGAGGCGAGCCGCTCTCCGCTCTCTTTTTCCGACAAAGTCCGAGCAACACCAGCGGAAGTCAATGCCTCCTCGTTCCGACGTCACTGATTGATGCAAAGCTACACGGTTGCACCTTTGACTTTTGGGACAGGCCCATCTCCTCCCCTGGCTTACCGGATCTATCCAAGCGTGGGTTCTACCCCGAAGCCTTTGAACTAGAAGCCCGAGACCGCTCGCTTCCGTTCTTTGACATCGGCTCACCGACTAATATCGGAGGATTCTCGAACGCGCGACCGAAGCTCCCGCAGAGCAGTGAGGTACCAACCGTAACCCTTAACAACCTTTTTGGTCTCGGCGACCGAGACCCGTGGGGTAATCGAAAGAAGTCCTCGCTCATGAACGACCGAGAGGCCTTCGATAAGCACCTACAGCTGCATAAAGACATCGCGCCACTGGTGGCGGGTTACAGCCGCACCTTCGCGATCTTTGCCGACCGCTACTGCGCCTTTAAACGCGGCGATACCCCCGATAACAGTCGGCTGGATGTAGGCATCATTAGCGACGAGCCTCCGCTTCCCGCCGGCACGGTGATGCTGGCCGAGGCGTATCGCTATCACTGTCACCTGCGCGCAGCGTCAGCAAGCAGGGCACATTTTCCTACGATACGATTTTTTCAGAGAGATAGACTTCACCTTGGAGCCCTATCACACTTTGAGCTGGACACCTACACTATGCAGCTCACAGTCGCAGACGGTGCCATTCAACTACCAACTCTCGACAAAACAAGACTTCATGAAGTTGACGATTCCGTAGTTCGATCTCTGTGCGTATCGCCCGGTGCCTTAAACGCCTGGCAGCTCTACGTGCGACCCCACTTAGGCGGGGTGGTTCCGTTTGTATGCTTCGATTGAGACTGAGTAAGGAGAGTGCAATGCTAGGAAATACCGCCACAGTAGTTGATCCACACCAGACTATTTCTGCGAAACCGTCCGGCGCCGTAGACGTCGGTCAAGCAATTCCGTCACTGATCGAGCCACTTTCACTTACCGCCGAGGCAGCGAGTAGTTTCGCGGACCAACTGTTTGCAGCCAGTCGCGATCGCGGCAGCGATACCTTCGCTGAAATGGACAATGCAGCAGCCAAAACGTACGTGGAGCAGCTTGTCATTCAAAGCGGCATCAATACCGCGGTCGGTAATCTTGCCGATTCGTTTTCGACGACGGACATATTACTTGAGCATCTCGATACGAAACCTTTCGGTTGTGCTCAGGTCGTCGACGCAATGACCGGCAAAGAGCACTCAATCCCGGTTCTTGAAACTCCAGAAGCAGAGACCCTACGGGACATCATGAGCCGCGCCGGACTTGTACCTCTCTATGCAGTCCAGCAGGAGGTGGTGTTTGCAGTTAGAGTCGACGAAAGTACTGCGACAACGCTTCCTTCAGCCATGAACAAAGAGGCGCGCCAGGCCGTTGCCGAACTCAATCGCATCAATCCCGGGCTTGCGCTACATCCCTCCCCTGGTGGTGTGATTCCGGTGTCAGGTGCAACGTACGATCTTATTACATCTGCTGTCGTTGACCCCAAGTACCGAGCCACCAAGGCGGTTACCTCTTGCGATCATCACTTTGATCGCGAGGCTGCAACAGCAGAATACATGTTAAACGCTCCAAAACTTATACCGCTCCAGCAACTGTTTCCTGGCGACTCTGCTACAGGAATCGTTCAGGCGATGCACTATCAGCCGTTTATCGAAGCGGGCCAAACAAAACTTACCGATGGTGATGCAACGTCGAAGCAGGGGCTGCCCGGAGTCGCGAAGGGAGATGTACATAGCGTATTCGACCTGCCCGAAGCATCCGGCGTCAAAGCTGCGTCTGTGAGATTCCTTAAGGAGCGCTGTTCGTCGCAAGGATTCATCCCGCTGCGGATAGAGGCTAACGATGCTAACGAACCGGTCGTTGTTCTCGGATTTCGCGCTTATGAAGCGGATCCCGATGGAAAAATTACCCTCTCATCATCTGGCTCCGGATACGCGAAGCGCTCATGGGAAGATATCGTGTCCTCGGCTCAGACTTTTCTGGAGACGCTCAAGCACACCTTTCCAAACCATATACCGCAGAACACTCCCCTTGAGCGTTTGCACCTTACACCGATACCGAATCACTACTTTGGGCACCTTCTCGAACAGATAGGAGATCCGCAGCGCCGCAAGAGCACGCTCAACATCATCGATCGTCCTAGTGGTATCTTTAACTATCAACAGCTGCTCGAATACGCCGTAAAGATCGGTGCACAGGAGGTCTACTTCCAAATGGACTCAACCGGCCCAAAGGTTCGATTTGATGTGGCGGGGAATGTATTCGAAGCGCCCTTTAAGTATTCAGTCGGTGCTTTTGTAAAGACCCTTCAGTCGCTCGTAGCGGTGATGAGCAATCAGCATGCTAACCTCAACATCCCGGTAGAGGGCTCCATCCGGTTTTCTGGCTGTACTCCTGCCGACTTTGCGAGGTGGGAGCAGTGCCACAGAGACGGATCGCAGTTGCCGGTCGTTCCGGGGAAGGACGTGCAACTGAGCATCTATCCACGTGGGCTCGAAGGTATAGCCCTTCGTCTTGAGTATACGCCGCTGATAACAGGGCCACAGATCGTTGCGCGTATTCACCGGTTGCAGCAGAAGCCACCCGAGCTGCACAAGCTCGGCCTTCGACCCGAGGTCATTGAAGCGATCGAGAAGATCGTACAGCGAACGAGTGGAGCTATCTTTGTCGTAGCCCCAACGGGAGCCGGAAAGACCACTCTGCTCGCATCGCTCTTGCAAGCGAAGAACACCGAGGGGCGCGTCATTACCACCATGGAGCATCCGGTAGAATTTATCCTTCCGGGAATAGCTCAAGTTGAGCTTAATGAAGCACGGGGATTAACCGGAATCATTGCCCTTAAAGCAGCGCTAAGAAGCGCTCCACACATTATTATGGTGGGCGAAGCGCGAGTCAAAGAAGAGGCGATGACTGCACTCGAGGGCGCGGCTACTGGCCATTTGATGTTCTCAACGCTCCATACAAGTGACGCGCCCGAGGCGTTTCTGCGGCTGAAACTGATGGGGATCGATCCGTTCTTCATCGCAAACCAGGTAAGCGTTGTAATCGCTCAGCGGCTCGTGCGTCAATTCACTCCAGTCAAACACAGCCTTGAGTACAAACCGCAGCGATCTCTTTTAGAGCAATACGATTGCAGGAGTGAACTTGAAGGCCTGATGATGAGGCCGGGAGCATTTGATAAACCGATCATGGTTTATCGGCCTCGAGCTGAGAAGGAGAATAGTAACGCAGCATACCAAGGGCGAATCCCTGTAAATGAGATCGTCGTGAAGACACCAGCTCTCCAAGAGATGCTGCTTCGTCCGCACTGGGCGATGAACGACCTGACCTCGCAGCTCACCTCGCAAAAGGACGTCGAGGTTCCGTTCGAGCCGATGATTGTATGCGGCATGAAATGGGTGCTTGAGGGTCGCACGTCCATCGCGGCCCTGTACCGAGGAGATAAGGGCATTCCGCGTGAACAGTTCATCACCTATGCGCCACAGATTATCGCCGCTGTGAAGAGCTGGCAGGAGCAGGGCTAACCGCACGGGAGGCTGGTGAGTAGAATACCACCAGCCTCGCCAACCCGCCTCCTCAAGATCGCAATTCAACAAGAAACCCCTACACCGCCATCAAGGAACACCTACTTGTGAGCAAAGCGCTACCCATATTTTTGGCCCCGCACTACTTCTGCGCATGTAGCGACTTATCACTTTTGTGCGAGGCTTATGTTCTCAGTACTCAGTCTGAGGGTTGAGGCGTTCCGCTTGAGTCTTCTGGTCCTCGTTACTCAAGTCCCCGGTTATATTCGTCTCTTCCGTGAAATTCACCGATGGCCCCGGAGCTTGTCGTCGCTCGTTCGAGCGAGTACTCGATGCTTTTGTTTTACGGTCCTCAGCTTCAACATAGCAAATTGATGAATGCTACGCTTACTCTTAGCCGAGCCGCTGCGGTATGATGGCAGAACTTGTGAGTACATTAGGGCGTTAAAAATGAGCTGCTAGCTCTTTAGGATACGTGTATCTGAGACGCAAGTAGATT
>JBIJBZ010000075.1:0-14743 GCA_044344945.1 Bdellovibrionota bacterium
ATACGCCTCCGTTTTTGTGTCGTCTCAGCCTTGTTTCGTCAAAACTCTCACAATGCTCACGACAGAACCTTTTCCACACCCTGCCGGTACTTTTCTATGCGGAGCGCCCCCAGAGCCGACCATACAAAGTTCTCGTACGCAATGAGCTTTCAAGGAACAACACTATGCGACTACCAGAACAACCGGGTCGCGTGATCGAGGGCCGTTGATATCGGCGCCATCACCATTCCAAGCTTACCGAGCGCTCCTTCGCCGTCAAACGAGATCTGGATGTTTCGCCCGCGATGCTCGTCGGCTTTTGATTGAAGTTCACGCATCGTAACATCCCCTCGCTGCTGCAATGAGATCTTGGCGCTTAATTCCGCCGACGCTCCCTCAATCGTTTTGAAGGCACGCGCGCGCAAAGCATCTCCGGGAAGTTTCTCAAAAACCAGCCATGCTCCCCGCATCTGCTCATTCTCCAGAACACTCGAATCGGCGAACTCAAATCCAGCCCCAGCACCTCGAAACTTAACCGGAACGTCTACTCCTGGATCGCCGCGAAATGCGTAGTTCAATGTCGCAAGATCGCGCAAACCCGCCTGCTCACGGATCATGGCCGAATACTGTTCCAAGGTGGGGCGCGTAAACGGTTGTAGCTCCGTTGGTGTTGAATTTGACCTTGTTGGCCCCTGAAAAAGCTCTGTCATAGCCGAAAACCCACGAGAAAACCTAAACCACTACTATTCAGATGCCACTCAAGCCTGAAGGATGCCAAAGGGTGATGAAAGCCCAGGAACGCTGGCAATCAAAAGGGTTAGCGAGCCTGAGAGCCCGGGCTGAATACGTGAGTGGCTACGAGCGGGCAAGTGCGGAGATTCCCTGAGAAATTCGCTCTGCTGCCTCAAGCCCTCGCGGCTCGGAGGGGGCATCCCGCATCTCGCGGAAGGTCTCAGGTTGAAGGATCGAATCAAGCGCCGCGCTCAGACGCCGCCCGAACTCGGGCTGATTTTCTTCGACAACGATCGCCTTATTGAGGCGCGCGAGCGCGTGTGCATTATCGCTTTGGTGGGTACCCTGCTGGAAAGGATACGGGACAAAGATAGCAGGTCGATTGACGCATGAGATCTCCGCCACTGAACTTGCTCCGGCACGACTGATAATCACATCGCTCCAGTCGTACGCTCCGGCCATGTCGTCTATAAAAGAAACCACTGAGGCTCGCACCTTCGCTGCCCGGTACGAATTCAGAACAAGATCAACGTTCTCGGTACGACACTGATGCACCACCTCGATCTCCTTGTCGTGCAACTTCTCGGCAAACGACGTGACAGCCTCATCTAGACCCCTGGCGCCCTGCGATCCCCCAAGCACAAGCAGCCTCTTCGGCGAGCCCTCTCGGCTCGGACTGCGATCAACAGTCTTTAACTCCGGACGTACCGGATGACCGGTATATTCGGTACGTGCTCGCCCTCGAAAGCGGGTCTCCTGAAACGAGGTCGAGATCGTATCGGCGAAGTACCCCAACACTTTATTAGCTAAGCCCGGATGTAGCTCTGCTTCGTGAGCCCAGGTGGGGATCCCCATAATGCGGGCAACGACCACCGGAAGAACAGAGACGTATCCACCAACACCCACCACAACATCTGGCTTAAAGCGCCTCAGCAACGAAGCGCACTGAAGCATACCGACTGGGAGCTTGCACGCGAACTGAATCAGCCCTAAGGGCCCTCGCCGTTTAACACCAGCAGATGACACGATGTGCCGCGGGAATCCGTTGCCTACAATCAGCTTCTCTTCGAGAGGCCTTCCAGCCCCGATAAACTCGACTACAGCTCCCGGGTTCTGGGCCTGGAGCGCACGAACAATATGCAGAGCCGGAATAAGGTGACCACCGGTGCCGGATGCCGCCACGAGCACCCGTAACGGCTTTGCTGACGGAGCCGGCGACGTAGCGCCGCTATCAACGATTTGAGACGATGCAACCTCTGACATGAAACTACCTACGACCAGGATGAATGTGTGACGGAGGTATCAGCCTCGCGCTTAATACCGAGCAGAAGGCCAACTACCCCCATACACGCCATAAGGCTTGAGCCACCATAGCCCACGAGCGGAAGCACCATACCCTTCGTGGGCAAGAGGCCTATCACAACCCCTACGTTCAGGAGCGCAGGCGCAACGATCATCATCGTTAAACCCACCGCAAGGGAGAAGAGAAAAGTATCGTTCCTCACCGACTTAGCGACGAGGAGTCCTCGCCACATGAGCAACAAAAAGGCCACCAATACAGCGATACCGCCCACGAAACCCAATTCCTCAGAGATTACCGCGAAGATAAAATCGGTGTGCGCCGCGGGAAGGAAGAAGAGCTTCTGCTGACTTCCACCAAGCCCCACTCCCCACACCTGGCCAGTGCCTACAGCGATCAGGGATTGAATGAGCTGGTAGCCCTTGCCGGAAGCGTCCGCAAACGGCGAGAGAAAGCTCACAATTCGCATCATTCGATACGGAGAGATAAACACGAGGGTCCCGAGGACGATTACAACCGCAACGGTGCACAGCCCGAGATGTAAGAACCGCACCCCACTTGCGAGCGCCATCGAGAGTACAACCACAATTATCACGGCAGATGAGCCGAAGTCAGGCTGCATCAGCAAGAGCGCGGCGGCCATTCCGACCAACCCGAAGGGCTTTACGATGCCGTGAAAAAACGACGATATTCGCCCCTCATGCCGCGCAAAAAAGCCGGCCATAAATACCACCATGCAGACCTTAACGAACTCGGCCGGCTGAAACCGGATAGGCCCGAGCTTTACCCAACGGGAAGCACCACCCGCACGATCAGCGATGCCCGGGACCAATGGAAGTGCGAGCAGAAACAGCGAGAGCCCGAACAGATACGGTGAGAGCCTGCGCAGAAGACCAAGCGGAATCCGCATGCAGATCATCATCAGCCCCAAGCCAAGGATAGCCGACAGGGTCTGCCGCTTTGCAAAAAACATCGCCTCCCCCATCTTCTCCTGTGAAACAATACCGGTGGTAGAGTACACCATGACCAAGCCAAACCCGATCAGGAGCAGCACCGTTGTGAGGAGTACATAGTCTATCGGCGAGGGCGCCTTGAGGCCGTGAACACGGTGCGTAGTAAGCGATGTTGCGTAGTCCATAACGGTATTATTGCCGCAAGAACGTCGATTGAGCCAGCCGCGATCTGCTGAATACGCAAGGGCCCTTCCAGCCCCAGCTCCCTCAACACCTCACCTTCTGCTGCCTTGTCACTTGGGTGCCGATCGGCGAGTATACCGGCTATGAATTCGCCCGCCGCGGCAACACAGTCCGCCCTTCCTCATCTTCACACCATCTCACTCGGCACCAAGGGCCCGCAGGTGGTAATGCTCCACGGCTGGGGACGCTCACTCGATGCTCTGCGCCCCTTGGGAGAGCTTCTAGCTGACTCGTGTCGGGTGCTGCTGATTGATCTGCCAGGCTTCGGATTCTCCCCCCTTCCATGTGGAGCTTCGAATGAGGGAGGCGGCTGGGACACCTTGCAGTACGCCGAGCGGGTGCGAGAGTGCCTGATTGAACACGGAATCTCATCGTGCATCCTACTTGGGCACTCCTTCGGGGGTCGGGTTTCGGTGCAGATTGCAAGTCGATACCCGGAGCTGGTCTCTGCTGTGGTCCTGATCGGTAGTCACGGGCTGAAACGAGAGCGCCCATTCGCCCTAGAGGTGAAGGTTCGTGCCATACGTCTTTCGGTCTCCATCGCAAAAAAAATCGACGGGTTAATTGGGACGCGCATATTTGCTCACTACTTTGCACCGACCTTTGGCTCTACTGACTACAAGGCCGCGGGTGACCTTCGAAAGACACTAGTAAAGACCGTTAACGAAGATCTCTCAGAGCAGGCAAAGCGCATCTCCGCTCCGACCCTGCTGCTCTGGGGCGAGGACGATCCGGCAACCCCCCTGGATCTGGCCCGCAAATTTCATGCTCTTATTGCGAACTCAGAGCTGCACATCTTCCCACATAAGGGACACGAACCGTTTAGCGATGTCGGAGCGCACCTGATGGCACGCTACATTGAGCAATTCTTCTCTACGCGAGGACTCCTGTCGTGAACAAGTTGTCGATGATTATCTTCGCGGCAGGGTTGCTCTTCTTTGGATGGCGGCGAATCCTGTCGTATCTGCGCTACTACCAGCAGGAGGAGTACTCCTCGGTTCGTTTCCGGCACTGGATTAAAGACAAGAAGGCCTTCGACCGACGCGGAACTCTCGTGGTGCTGGGCACCCTCGTCCTCGCCAAGTTTTTTCCCCTCGGCATTCCAGCCGTCCTCGTTGCAATGGTCGGAGCCCTCGCGCTGGCAGCGGTGGTGCAGGTACGTGAGCCCGATCCAAGAACAAGTGGAAAGATAAAGCTCAACATGACCCAACGTGCGACTAAGATCGCATCGGTTGCTTTCGTCGGGTACGGGCTGATTATAGCGGCTCCCGTGTGGGCGACATGTTCTGCGTGTAACTACGAGTGCCCGCCGCTTATAAAGCTTCTGCTCCTCTCGCTCCTCTTTGTTCAGACACCCCCACTTATGGTGATGATCGCCAACGCAATCCTGTGGCCCGCAGAAAAGGCGCTCCAGGATCACTACATTAGCGATGCCAAACGAATTCTGCGCGAGGTTGATCCATTCGTTATCGGTATCACCGGAAGCTACGGCAAGACCGGCGCAAAAGCCGCCCTCGGAGATCTCTTGAATCAATGTCTCGGTCCAACTTTTTGGCCCAAGAAAAGTATCAACACCGTGCTAGGAATCACTCGCACAATCCGCGAGACTATGAAGCCGTTTCACAAGTATGCCGTCATGGAGATGGGCGCATACAACATCGGCTCGATCAAAAAGCTGTGCGACTTTACCCCTCCCCGCGCCGCCCTCGTAACCGCGGTGGGGATTATGCACCTTGAACGGTTTGGAAGTCCCGAGAACGTGTACAGAGCAAAGTCTGAAATCGCACAGGCTCTCCCCCGGGATGGACTCCTCGTCTGCAACGGTGACAGCCCAAATGCACGCCGCATGGCGGCCGAACACGCATCAGGCACCACCCTGCTCTACGGTTTCGACCAGAGCGCCGGCCACCTTGATTGCTACGCCACTGATATCTGCTTTGACGACAGAGGCACCCAATGTGTGCTCCACTGGAAAGGACAACGGTATCCATGTCGCACCCCACTCTTGGGGCGTCCTGCACTACTGAATATTCTGGGCGCCTTCACGATGGCGTGTGCGCTCGGGGCCGATCCAGCCTACGCCGTTGCCTGCATCGCAAACCTTGAGCCCGTTGATAATCGTCTCGTCCTCGACCGCAAGCCCGGGGTTTCGTTTCTGCGCGATGCCTATAACTCAAACCCGACCGGCTTCGCTGCCGCGCTTGAAGTGCTTCAGAAGCTGCCAGCTTCCAAGCGAGTGCTGATGACCCCTGGAATGATTGAGCTCGGGGATCAGCAGGTCGAAGAGAATCGACGGCTTGCAGCGATTGCTGCAACGATCGCCGATCTGATTGTTGTGATTGGAAACACTAACCGCGAGGCGCTACTTCAGGGACTTCGAGATGCGAACTGCCCAAGTGAGCGCTTCGTGCTGGCAGAGACCCGCGAAGAAGCCTTCGCGATTGTTCAAGCTCGCTGCGGCGCCGGAGACATCGTGCTGATTGAAAACGATCTGGGAGATCTCCATGAGGGGGCCGTGAGGTTTTAGGCGTTATGACGAGAAAACTTCGAGCTGCAGTTCTCTTCGGCGGGCGTTCGGTTGAACACGAGATCTCGGTCATCTCAGCGTTGCAGTTTATGCTCGCCATGGATCCCGAGAGGTACGATGTCACCCCCGTATACATCGCGCCGAATGGCCAGTGGTATACAGGACGGGAGTTGTTAGATCGTCCCTTTTATCGCTCCGTTCCAGGGGCGCTCTCAAAACTCCAAGAGGTAACGCTGCTACCGAAGCCCGGTATCGGTGGATTAATGAAGATCGGCTCAACGGTCGAGCTTGCCAAGCAGGCTCTCGCTATTGAATCGACGATTATCCCAATCGATATCTTTGTACCGGTCTTTCACGGCCAGTACGGCGAAGACGGGTGCATTCAGGGGCTCTTTGAGTTAGCAGGCGTTCCCTACACCGGCAGTAACGTGTCCGCCTCGGCGATCACCATGAACAAGTACCTCTGCAAGCGCTACCTACAGGTACACGGCATCCCTGTTTTGCCGGCCCTACCGATCGCGCGTGACGAAGGGATGAACGACATTCGACGCACAGCCGAGTGGATCGCCTCACAGGAGGGCTTCTCGCAGTTTCCGCTCTTTGTGAAGCCATGCAACTTAGGCTCAAGTATCGGCGTGACTAAGGTAAACGATCTAGCAGAGCTACCAGGCGCACTCGCAAAGGTCTTCAAGTACGACACAATGGCGCTCGTTGAGCCGTGCGTGTCGGACTTAATGGAGATCAATGTCTCGATCCGGGACCACAACGGCACGCACGCATCCGTGGTAGAGATTCCAGTGTCTCAGTCCGGGGTGCTCTCGTATGAGGAGAAGTACCTGCGTGATGGTGGCAAAAAGACTGGACCATCGCAGGGTATGGCAAGCTTAACCCGTGTTATCGATCCACAGGATCTTGACGAAGCACTTCGAACAAAGGTTATCGAGCACGGTAAACACGCCTTTTCGCTGCTTGGATGCTCCGGCGTTGCGCGGCTCGACTTCATCGTGGATCTGGCGACAGGAAACCTCTATTTTAACGAGCTCAACGCCTTTCCAGGGTCGTGTTCGTTTTACCTCTGGGTGCGTTCGAACCCGCGAGTTCTCTACACCCAGCTGATCGATGACATGATCGAGACCGCGCTCAAGACGTTCGCGGTAAACGCGTCGTTGTCGCGCGACATAGGACTAAAAGCGTTGCGGTGATAGCGGAACGGAAGGGATCAGTCCATGGCCGAGAAGAGAGATAAGCCGATGCACTCCGAACCCTCCACATGCAAGATCTGTCACGGACCAATCCCAGAGAAGCGTGACACGCATGGGCCGTTCTGTTCGGACCGATGCCGCTTACAGGACCTCTCAAAGTGGTTTGGCGAAAGTTATCGAATTGCTGGCACGCCAGCGACCCGTACTACTGAGCCGGATGATGAGGACGAGCAGTAGGTGCAGAAGCCTCGATGTATAGCCGACAAAGAGCCAAGCTTTTCGGGCTATAGAATTCATCGCATGCTCCCCCGTCGGGCTAACCCGCATGTTTCATGACGCCTGCTACTGCGAGCGCCGATAATGGCGCTCTCGCGACGCAGTTTCATGAAAAATGCGGGCTAAGTGATTGGAACGAATCCAAGAAAGGTACCCATTCAACTGTAATGCAGCGCACTCCGTTAGTGGCGGTCGTTGCCTACAAAACGCCGTGGTCTGTCGTTGCTGTATTCAGCAGAGCAGAGCGCGTGAGCCCGATCAGCAAATCGCTCTCGCCACGGTTCTGCGGAGGAGGTCCCCTTCTGCCGAACCTCCTGGAACTTCAATATCGCTGAGACGGAATTAAGCAAGACGATTGTCTGTACATCGCGATCATAGTCGGCACGATATGCTTTGTAAGAGATTCCATACCCACGCAAAACTGCGGAAAGGTCGTGATCAATCCGTTCCGGAGCGGCCCCATCGCGAGAAAGCACATAGAGCAGCGCTGCTATTTCAAAGTGAAATGCAGGACCCGACCCCGCATACTCCCAATCGATGATACCGCGCACAGAACCCGTCTCATCGAGCAGAAAATTACCCCAGTTCCCCAAGAGATCTCGGTGAAAGAGGCATGGCGAAGGATTAATCTCTACAAACGCAGCAACCCTACTTGTGAGCCACTCTTTCATAGACGAGGAGATGGGACTACGCTCGATAGCAGAGAGTTTATGCGCCATAAAGCTTTGAAAGGTTGGGTGAACAAACGAACTCGTTGATTCTTGGATATCAAGCCCAAAGCCCTGCATGGGGGTGCGATGAATATCGCGCATGATAAAGCCGAGCTGTTCAAGGATCCTTCCTCTCTGATCGCTTTCAGCGAGAGCTTTGGCTGACATCAGAGGAAGATAGCTTTCGATAAGATATGCGAACTCAACGATACCGCTCCCAGGGATTGAGAGAGAAAACACGCCGGTGCACTCTGCACTCACCTTAGGAGTAAAGGGCGAGTCTGCTAGGGACTCCAGAATAATCCGTTCCTTCTCGTACGATGGGAGGCTTCGAGATCGCGTATGTCGCGTGCTTCCTCCCCGCGCAGCGAGGCGCAGAATATGGTACCTGTGCGGCTCTGACACCTCGACGAGAAAGGTAAGATTCATCCATCCCTGTTCACCGAAGGCTCGAACGCTTGTGACCCCGGACCTGAAGACGGGGATTAAATCCGCAAGTTGAGTGGAGATAGTATGAGCGATGATCCGCGCCTGGTTGCTACGCTTTGTTGATCGGAGAAAGTTCTCCTCTTTGAATTCGTTTTCCACACTCATGGTAATCGAAAATCCTCTTTTGACGATCTCTCCTTGGTATGGCTATTTCCGGCAGATATGGGGCATAGCGCTCCGTTTTGTAGGATGTTTCGCAGGTTATGCGAGTATTTGGGATATCCCGATACGAGAAACCTGGAGGCTTGGGGATCTAATCGATGCGTGCGTACGTGCTGCGTTTAGGCTGGTCACGAGGGGCTGCTCCAGTCCCGCAGCCTGGAAAATCGATTTGTTGGGAGGATACTGATGCCTCATATGTAACCGGGGATCGGAGTTCCCAGCGAACACTGGATCCCCAAGACCTCACCTGAAAAATGCCACGCACGACGTCACCACCGGGAGAGTCAGCTGACCCCTCTACATAATTACCGCATGAGAGGAGCCCATCCTTCGGGGATGTGGACGCGCCCGTACGCATCGGTACTGACCTGATAACGGCCAAGGCCCAAAAAAGGCCGGGCCGCACCCCATTACGATATGCGACCCAGCCCCAAAATTTATGAGTTCCGTCGTGATTTACTTACCGTCGCAAGGAGGCTCGAACTCGCATTAATGAGTCCAAGCCGTAGATACTCCGGGTTGATTCCTAACGCCTCACAGGTATTCACGAATGAGAATACCGATTCGTTTCCGTTATCCATCACCCAGCTGTAGGCCTCGGAGTACCGAGCCTTCTCTGTGGGAGTTTCTGCTAAGATGAAACTAATAAAGGACTGAACACCATCAAAAAGTAGCGCTGAGAGAAGACCGCGCTCGGGTCCCGATGCATACCCTGCACCGTTGTCGAGAATCTCTTGAACAACCGATGTGGCGAAACCTCTCTCAAAACCTTTGCTGATTTCGAACTCGCCGATTGACATTGTGCCCTCCGTAACCGGGAGCAACATCGTAGGGGCCCTCTATTGGGCTTCTGACTACTGACGTTGCCCCATATAAGGTCGGATGCCGCAGGGGCCTATTCGGTGCGCGGGCTATAAAAAAATCTGGGCTCTTCGTGGAATCGAGTGGGTAGAATTGGCGTTTCCGGACGTGAACATTGCTCGTGCACGTAAACGTGAACGTACCCGAAGAAGTGTGGTCACACGCCCTTAAAGGCAAAGTTTAGAAAGCCTGGCACCAATCCGTGTAAGCAAAAGCTTTCCGGTGCGATATTCGTCCGGGGAGAGGTGGCTAAGAGCGTTGAACAAATTAAAGAGGGCACCACACTCCATGACGGACCCTCATCCAGCATACTACAAGATATCGATCGCCGGGGCAGAAAGTTGCTCGATCGGGTACGTTCACGCTCACGTGTACGAGCACGTTCACGCGGAAATACGTGATTCATCACTGAAAACAATGGGTTATGCCCCATCAGCAGTCATTTGGCACCCACTCGATTCCGCGATGAGCCAAAATCTGTAACATGTTGAATTTACGACATAGAATTGAGATCTACCTGTCGGCCTCGCCCTACTCCCCGTAGACGATCACTTCATCCCGACGCCAAATTCCAAAAAGCACCGATTGTCGTCGACTCTCGCAACTATGAACAACTGAGATACCGTGCGCTTTTGCAATATCACCGATGGCTCGTGAGTCCCATTCGGCGCCGATATCCACACGAGTAGTTGGAATCTCTACACGCTTTGAGCTTCCAGATCCGCTTTTACTGCCAAGCGTGGTGCCACGCGCATCCCTGCAAAGCGGCTGCGTCGTATCGGTGTATATGATCCCGCGAGTGATCACGCCACACCCAGAGAGACACACACAGAACCCCAAGGTCAATAATCTGAACATCACGAGCCGCTCTCGCTGAACACTAGTCACCGTATACGATAGTGTCTCGACGAATGTACGCGCCGAAGAGGTAGCTCTCGATCCCCATATCCATGTGATTAATGGTCGTAATCTGACCGTTTTCAGCTGCCTGTTTTACGCCCGCATCGCCCCAGGCAACGAGCCATAGAATTGAATAATTGGAGGCCGTGCCGACCTTTTTACCGAGCTCCGTCTTCCATAGATCTTCATCGAGCGGTACACGGATATTGCTATATACACACCCCGAGAGGAGACTGATTAACACGGCAAAACACAGGAGCTTTTTCATAACCAAGACCTCAAGGTGACAGACCGTCGCATTCTTACCCTTTGCTAACCCCGACACAAGGTCCTCAATCAGCTCCAGCCCGAACCTTGCACGAAAGAGCAATAGTTAGGCTGCCGGAAAGAAAGAGCGAGTGTGACCCTGCACAGCGATCAGCCAGCCAACTTCGAGTCCAAGGCTCGTTGCAAGAAATTGGCAAGGTGCCGTGCATCCTCTCCCTCTGGGGAAACATAGAGACCTGAGCCCCCTCCAAGGATAACCGTTCCGTTCTCTACTCTAAAAGCGGTTCCAAGCACCTGAACCCCACCGTTGGGCTTGTGACTGTGTGGATCGAGCCAGCTGCTCGCTTCGGGATGTAGTTTTGAGCCATCTTCTTGAATTAGTTGCCAGTGTTGTCGGGAATATGCCCCCGCCCGCACACCGAGAGAAACAAGTATTGCGTTGCCGTGGATGGCCACCGCAACCTTCATGTGCGCGCCAGTATCGTAAGCCTGGATAAGACACTCCTCTCCCACAAGAGCCAGCCTCGGGTCGATCTCTGCGAGGACTGCAAGCGGAGAAGCCGCGCTACGCTGCACCCCACATAGCTCATCGAACCGTGGGCTCTCTACTGAAGGCAGCTTTTGATTGATCGTCGCGGAAGGCATCTCGGAGTTATACAGGGCATCGGCCCTCATGTTGCGTTGTGCCGAGCCAGTTTTTCCTCATTTCAACATGTTGGCGAATTATTAGCACACCTTACGCTCTGAAGATGTATGGTGCACCCTAGCTTTTGACGTTCTTGGAGGGTCCCTCCGAGCTATAGCTTCGACCACAGTCCCATCAATACCTCAAACAGGATCAGCACCACAATGGTCCACTCGATAGCCTCCGAGCGTCGTCGAGCGGCGCTGTCGGAGAGCTTCTGGTAGATGCTGTCTAGCACGTCGAGCTTTCGGCGGATCGATGAGTCCCACTCTGGAAGGTGAAACTTTCCTGAAGCCAACGCATACACGCGGGCTAAATACTGATCACCTAAGAGCTTTAGCGCGTTCTCGACTGCCTCGTACAGCAAGGCCGAATCTACTTGCAGTCGCGCGATCTTCCGGAGATCTCCCTCGCTCCTCTTGCCGGTTGTTAGGGCTGCGTACGCTTTCTCGAGGTAATCATCGAGCTGCTCATCAAGGAAGCGCATCTCAAGCAGCTCTACGTTACAGAAATCTAATACCGCGCGAACGTCCTCCACATCTGCGCCAAAAAAGAGCGCGCCGTTCCAGTCAACCACTACGCAGTCGTTCGGTCCGTATGAGGTGCGCGTGTTGAGGCAATCCCTGATCTCCTCATCTCCGAGCTCCTCCTTTTCAGCACGGAGGAGGCTTGCAAAATCGTTTGCTCCTTCACTGAGAAGAGTTGCAACGACAGGCTGCCCCTCAAACTCCTCGAAATGGTACACAACGAAATCCTCGATCGAATCACTTAATTGCGGTCGTGAAATCGCGTCACCGATCTCGTGCATCAACTGCCCGACACGTTCGCGGGCATCCTGAAGAAGATACGCGTGGTCGTACAGCACCTCACCGAGCTCAATAAGGTGGGAGATTGGTCCGGAGATATCGATCTGGTAGGTAACTGAGCATCCTCCGAAATCAAAGAGCGTTAACTCGGCTTGTGGTTTCGTGAAGAATTTTCCGGCGTTTATCTGTTGGCCGTGCTGCAGGATCCCACGCGGCGGTGGGTCGTAATCAAAGTACTTCGGGGCGCGCCTATTTCGTCGGAACTTGGTGCGCTCCACATTCTGCTTGAGCCGCTGCGCCGCCCGATCGAGCTGTACGGCAAGCCCGAGTTCGAATGCAAAGGAGACGTAGCACACCCCCTTTCGAAGGTGCGGAACCGATGGTCGCATAACCGTGAGCGATCCTGTTACGTCTCGCATATCTTTCGGACTAGTCATAAAGGCCTCCCGTCAGCGCACGCATTCGGTACGCTGCTTGTGGTTTCCCCCTCACGCTAAGGTGCGGGTGTGAATGGCGTGAACTTCATCTGCATGAGGACGCAGTGCGTCCCTCAGTATACCCGGTTCCGGACCAACAGACGAATGATTCAGGATCACAAGGAAGATCAGGCTGTTACCCTTTTCTCAATTGACGCAGTGGCCTCGCGGGCCTAACCTCTAACCCTATGCAACTAGGTAGCCGACTCCCCCTCTCCGAAGCCCCATACACCTTCAATCTGGAAGCGTTCAATGGGCACCTCGCTCGTGTTTTGGCTGCTCGTGAGGGTTCCCGAGGTACTGCCAGCGAACCCGCAGTTAAGAAGCACCTGGAGCGCGGCAAGCTCCTTGTCCATGACCGGATCGCGCACCTGATCGACCCGGGCTCTGCATTTCTTGAGGTGGCTCAATTGGCTGGCACCGGACTCTACGATGGTGTTCGGCCGGGAGCCGGGATCGTCACCGGGATCGGCGTTGTTGAGGGGATCCCGTGCATGATCATCGCCAATGACGCCACCGTTAAGGGCGGTACGTATCTGCCAATGACGGTAAAGAAGCATCTTCGCGCACAGCAGATCGCTCTCGAGAATCGGTTGCCCTGCATCTACCTGGTTGATTCAGGTGGTGCGTTTCTTCCGCTGCAGGATCAGGTGTTTCCGGATCGCGATCACTTCGGCCGCTTCTTTTTTAATCAAGCAACGATGAGCGCTGCAGGCATACCGCAGATATCTGTCGTACTCGGTTCATGTACTGCGGGTGGCGCCTACGTTCCTGCCATGAGCGATGAGGCGATTATCGTGCGCAACCAAGGGATGATCTTTCTTGGTGGCCCTCCCCTGGTAAAAGCTGCAACCGGTGAGGTCGTAACAGCAGAGGAACTTGGCGGTGGCGATGTTCATTCACGTACCAGCGGTGTTACCGACCACCTCGCCAATTCTGATGCCGAAGCACTTCACATGGCGCGACGCAGCATTGCGTCGCTGCGTGGCATTGAGGTTGCAAGAACTGCGCGCGAGGCTCCACGCCCTCCTCGCTTTGATTCGCGCGAGATTGCTAGTCTTATACCGTCTGATCCGAAGCAGTATTTCCCGATGCGTGAGGTCGTGGCCCGCATCATTGATGACAGCGAACTGGATGAGTTCAAAGCAAATTACGGAACGACTATTATTTGCGGCTTTGCGCGAATAGATGGGTACCTCGTTGGTATCGTTGCTAACGATGGAATTCTTTTCTCAGAGAGTGCTCTAAAGGCAGCGCACTTTATTCAGCTCTGCGATCAGCGCAATATTCCTCTTGTCTTCCTGCAAAACATCGTAGGCTTCATGGTTGGCAAGGACTATGAGCACAAGGGTATCGCGAAGGACGGCGCCAAGATGGTGACCGCCGTCGCATGCGCTCGGGTGCCGAAGTACACAGTGATCGTCGGCAACTCATACGGAGCCGGAAACTACGCCATGTGCGGGCGCGGATACGACCCGAGATTTATCTGGACGTGGCCGCAATCCCGCATCGGCGTGATGGGCCCGGACCAGGCTGCGAGCGTCGTAACGCAGGTTCGCGCCGACAGCGCCAAGAGCAAGGGCGAGAGCTGGAGTGAGGCCGAGCAGCAACGGTACTACGAAGAGATTAAGGAACAGTACCTCAATCAGACCGATGCCATGTATGCAACTGCTCGGCTGTGGGATGACGGAATTATTCAGCCCAGCGAGACTCGCGCGGCGTTAAGCCTCGCACTCTCGATTGCACCGCTCGATTTGGGTGAGCGCGGACGTGCCTTTGGAACCTTCAGGATGTAACTCACAGAACAGCATTGAGGCAGTATGGCGTCATCCCGGATTATTCAGCGAGTTCTAATAGCAAACCGCGGCGAGATCGCACGGCGTATTATCCGCACCTGCTCAAAATTAGGAATTCAGACGGTCGCGGTCTACTCCGATGTCGATGCTCATGCTCCGTTCGTCCACGAAGCTACGTATGCTGAGCCTATCGGTGGCGCGCAGAGCTACCTCTCAATCGATGCGATTATCAAGGCAGCGCAGCGGAGCGCTGCGGATGCTATCCATCCCGGCTACGGATTCCTATCTGAGAACGCAGAGTTCGCCGAGGCAGTTCGCGCTGCCGGCCTCGTATTTTTAGGTCCCACTCCTGAAACGATTCGAAGCCTCGGCAGCAAAA
>JBIJBZ010000229.1:0-4295 GCA_044344945.1 Bdellovibrionota bacterium
CCCCGCTAGTTACAACTCTCCCGACGCGTGATCGCTCACGCTCTGTGAATCGCTGGCTCTGCCAGCAACTCATCGAGGCCCCTCAGCACCACGCCGAAACCAACCGCCTCTAGAAACACCTCTACCACCGGGCGCATCAGCCCCCGCTAGGTACAACTCTCCCGGCGCGTGATCGCTCACGCTCTGTGAATCGCTGGCTCTGCCAGCAACTCATCGAGGCCCCTCAGCACCACGCCGAAACCAACTGCCTCTAGAAACACCTCTACCACCGGGCGCATCAGCCCCCGCTAGGTACAACTCTCCCGGCGCGTGATCGCTCACGCTCTGTGAATCATTGCCATCGACAGCCACTCCATCGAGCCGCCTCACTCCAGCTCACCGCCCACAAACACCAATCACTCCAACCAACGTCATAACGGTCAGTGGCGAGCCCAGTCACAACAACACGTCTCTCTTCCGCCGCGCCCACTCCTGCGGTACAAATCGCCCTCGAAACAAGTCGCAATCTGGTTCGATAGACACTCCTCCATACTCACTCGTTTCAACTCTCAAGGAGCAACCTCCATCGCCCTACTCCAGGTGCTCCTCCTCCTCCTCGCCACCCTCTCCTTGATCCGAGACTGGCTTAATGAAAGGGGGGTTATTTCCCTCATGACATTGCAGACCAAAAACTCTCCATGGACGGCCTACCGCCTGGATTCTCCTCAGGCAGGAGCCAATTACTGTCAGGTCCTGCTCAATTGCGACGCGGGAGCTCGTTTCCATCTCGCCCTCTACAGCGAGCTGTGTTACCCGAAGTAGGTGTGACAGCACACCTTCAAGTGACCCGAGCGCGTGGCATGCTGCCTCAACGCTTTCTGCACGTGCCACCGAGGTCGGCGTTGATTCAAGACCAGCACGCCACCGCGAACGAACCGAATCTGGGAAGGATAGACCGGTCGCACAATCACTCTCCACGTTGATTCGTTGGCCCGACTGCAACTGATTAGCGGATCTTTTGAGATTATGGGACGACTGCTCTAGGAGTCCCCACGAGCGCACCAGCCGTAAGTTTGTGAACGTATCGATCGTCATGATCGAGCCTCCAAAAGCCTTTCGTTTCCAGCGTGAAGACATGCACTTCACCGATCAGCACCACGATTGTGTCGGTTCATCTGATGCGCGCCCGTCATTTTTGGTCGGGCTACGCATCAGATGTATCCCGCGCTAACGATTAACCACGAAGCAACTGAACTGCTAAGCTTGGTTGCTGATTAGCCTGAGCCAACACTGCAGCACCCGCCTGTTGCAGGATGTTGAGTCGAGTCAAGTCAGCAGCTTCCTGCGCAACATCGATATCAACGATTCGCGCCTCGGCGGACTGAATGTTCTCTCGGCTGATTGCAAGGCTCTGAAGAGCGCTATTAAGCCGGCTCTCAACAGTACCGAGGGTTCCACGGAGGGTGCTGAGCGATATCATTGCGTCATTCACCGCAGCCAAGGCACCACGCGATGCAGATTGTGCATAGTCAGTGCTGGCTCCAACGAGCGAGAAGCTCAACGCCGAGGATCCCGAGTCAGCGAGACCGAGACGCTGCAACGTAGCGCCACCGTTCTGATTGAGGATAATCTGCGATGTTGATGCCCCATCAAAGCCGATCTGAAATGAGATCTCTTGCGAGCCTGACAACAGATTAACTCCGTTGAAGATAGTGGTACTCGCAATACGTTCAATTTCAGAACCGAGCGAAACCCACTCAGCTTGCAGAGCAGAACGCTGAACGATCGAGTACGTTCCATTTGCGCCCTGCTGGCTAAGCTCAGCGAGACGCCCCAGCACTTGACTAATCGATTCGAGAGCACCATCGGCGATCGCTATCGATGAGATGGCATCTTGAGCGTTACGCATAGCGACTGGTGCCACTCGAGAGTTCACTCGCAGAGACGCAGCAATAGCAAGGCCTGCTGCATCATCCGTTGCACGATTAATTCGCGCACCGGAAGACAATCGCTCGAAGGATTTATTGAGTCGGTCTGATGTTACCCCGAGTGCGCGTTGCGCCCGGGTAGCGGATAGATTGGAATTAATACTAATAGCCATGTTTTCCTCCTTGAAGATCCGATGTTCACGCCAATCCTTTGACGAGCCCCGCCTTTCGGCCGGGTAGTACCATCGGGCTTGAGCGCCTCGACCAACAAAGCACCCCTTGTGCTCTGCCTGAGAACGCCCTTTAAAAACTACTCACTGCAATTACGGAGACTGCTTTGTACGGACGTACAGCAACATCTGGATTGTTCGGGGCTAACTTCAGCCTCCACCAATGCCTACGGCACTTTCGGAAAATTTCTTGAGCTTTTTTATTTCAGGTTTGGTCTTTAAACCTCCCCCGCGGATAACCCTCGCGCTCAAGCGTTCCCTTTGATACTCTGTAGCGGCTAGTGCTCTAAAATTCTTGAGCCGTTTTACTTGCACAGGTAAGATATTGGATAAATTGTTACATTTGCGTTTTACGTGTACCCTTGGAGGTCTATGATTCGCGGAAATACGATTGTGGTTACTCTCTTTTTGACCTGCACGATCGGATGCTCTCAAAACAATACACCTATTGATGGAACCGCGGCGGGCGCCCTTACCGGCACCGCGCTCGGCGCCGGCATCGGTGCGATTATCGGCGATCAAACTGGACGCACCGGATCGGGTGTCGCCATCGGCGCGGCTGCCGGAGCGCTAGGGGGTGCGATCATCGGGAATCAAGCAGATCGAGAAGATCAGCGGATGTCCGACCAGGAGGAGCGACTTCAGAGGCAGGAGGAAGAGATCCGCCGCCAGCGTCGAGAGATCGACGAACTACGCCGTCAGCAGTCGGGCGACAGCAATTCGTACGACCAAAACCCGTCGTGGGATCGGGGGGACTCGTTTAACTCTCGCTACTAGCTCGGTGATGCGTTGTGATAAGGCCGCGCTTTAGACGCGCTTTTAGTTCGACCGAACGCCGACACTGATTAGCGAGAAACTGCAGCAGCTGCCGCTCCCCCACCAGCCGCGCATACACTTAAGACGGCGGTGCGCCCACCGCGATCTTCAAGCGCCTGACATGCGTTCAACAGAAGCCGTCCGCCGGTAGCTGCAAACGGATGTCCCAAAGCGATTGATCCCCCGTAGACGTTAATCTTTGATCGATCCAACTCGCCAAGCGGTTGAACTTCCGGGTAACGGCTCCATCCGCTCTCCCACGCCTGCATGTTACAAATAACCTGCGCGGCAAACGCCTCATGAATTTCGAACAGGTCGACACCAGAAATCTGCAATCCGCACTGGCGCATAAGCTTGGGTAGAGCAAGGGCCGGCGCCATCAATAAACCGTCTCCAGGAGGCAACGACGCGAACTCGATCCGATCAAGGAATCCGATGATCGGCGCTTTTACCTCTTTCGCCAACCCCTCTGACATCAGGCACACGGCCGAAGCCCCATCCGTCAATGCACTTGCGTTACCAGCCGAGATCGTACCTTGCGGCCCACGGTCAAATACAGCCGGTAAATTGGCAAGTTTTTCTAGAGAAGTGTCTCCTCGTACCAGATTATCTTCGGTTACTCCCCCAAGAGGTAGGATCTGTTTCGCCAATACCCCCTCCTCCCGAGCCGCGGCTGCTGCCTTATGACTACGCAGTGCGATGGCATCCTGATCGGCTCGAGAGACTCCGAACTCCTGCGCCATCAACTCACAGTGCTGCCCCATGGTAAGTCCCGTTGAGGGCTCCTTCGGACTCGGAGCTTGCGGAGCGAGGAATCGCGGGCGAAAGCGGGTTAACAACGAGAGTCGCTCTCCCATCGAGCGAGCACGACTGAGACGGATGAAGAACTCCTCGCCACGCTTCGGAAACGTCAGTGTTGGAGTCGACATCGACTCACTACCGCCGACTATCGCGGCATGGATTCTTCCTGAGCGTATTCCTTCAGCTGCTGCATTTGCAGCAACAAGACCCGTGATACAATTGTTGGAGACGAAGTGACCGTTAATTGACTTCGGCAAACCCGAACGCACGATGATCTCACGCGCAAGATTAGGAACCCGCGGGTCTAAAAGCACGGTACCGAAATACAACTCATCAATGCGGCCGGGATCGATCCCCAAGCGCTCCACACACCCAACAACAACATGCTTTCCGAGGTCAAGGGTGGAGAATTTGGAGAACACGCCCCCGGCCTTTACAAATGGGGTCCTGACACCACCAACAATAGCAACCCTCATGAGCGATACCTCCGTGACAAATACAATTCTAGCCGATCGCAAAACCCTGCTAACGCCCTACGGAA
>JBIJBZ010000230.1:0-4291 GCA_044344945.1 Bdellovibrionota bacterium
ATACATTCCGGTCTGAAGGTAGTATTTGGGACCGAAAAAGCACCATTATCGGCGCTCGCAGTAGCAGGCTTCATGAAATATGAGGGTTAGCCCGCATTTTTCATGACACTGCCTCGCGAGAGCGCCGAGAGAGGTGATTGTTCGGGCCCGAAGGGCGGAATCGTATCGAGATACATTCCGGTCTGAAGTTAGTATTTGGGACCGAAAAAGCACCATAATCGACACTCGCAGTAGCAGGCTCCATGAAATATGAGGGCTAACATCAGCCGCTGGTACAATCGAGCACCCTTTTGACATCATCAAACCAACGCTACCTATACTGCCATTTTCGTGGCACTCTATACGGCGTCCCACCGAGGAATCCAATGATGCCAGATACCCCAATAGAGCCACCAAGCGGCGCCTCTCTGCAGTACACTATTACCTCTCTCCGTAACGAGTTACGTGACCTAGCTCCGCAAGCAATCGAAGCAATTGAGCGCACTGTGGCAGCGGATCCGTCGCTCGAATGCGCACAACAAACCGCCCTCAGAAACTCTCCGCGGCTTACACCACTCTCCCATGAACATGCTCAAGCAACTACCGCGCTCATCTCGAAGTCTCTTCCTCCTGAGACACACCGATATGTATCACTCCTTACCAGGTTCTACTTCGGGTATTTAAGTTCATTTCCTGATCCTACTGAGACCGAACCCCTACTCGATCTCCTCACCTACCTGCGCGTTCTCCCGCGCTGGGACGCTCTGCTCGCGTACGATGCCAGCACAGGTCGGGTTCTTGGAGGATGCTCGGGCCAGACCGTTGAGGTACAGACTGCTACTGCGCATTTTCAAGTCGCTTGGATCGAACATATATGGACAGATCCAAGTCTCCGCCAGCACAGGATCGGATCTACCCTGCAACGAGCCTTCGCTCAACACGCACAGGATGTGGGGGCAGCATGCCTGCTGATTGAAATCGACAACCCTTTCCTTCTCTCGAGTGATCCACGAGGCTTCAATCACTCCGACCTCGTCGGCCGTCGCCGATTCTGGATGGAGGAGATGAAACATGCCATGGATCCCTTTGATCGACTCTATTACTGGTCGAAACTCGGATTTGGAATTCTCGTTGCCGACTCCAGCGGGTCTGTTGCGCCCTACGAACAGATATCCCTCGATTGCGAACGGTTAGCTTCTAACCCTTTCCTCAGTATTGCGGTGGCGCCTCTCGACGGAGCCTTTACCCCTCTTATCCTAAAAGGCGCCTATACAGAGGCGATTGTGGCACTTCAGTCTACCATCGACCCGGATGCTCGCCTGTATCCGGAGCTTACGCGCACCGTTGAGCAACTCACCAAACTCCCAGACGAGGATCTCAGATGGATATCGCTCGACGATCCGCGTGCGGAATCAGCCCTACGAAACGCCCGCAACTATGCCGGGGATAGGACGCAGCTCGATCTGGCCTTTTGCAAAACCCAATTACTAAACCAGGACATAACGGCTCGGGAACGGGTCATTTTGACACAAACGGCCGCTCGCCTCGCCTCAAAGGTTTCTGCGAATGAACGAAATCGTTAGAGAGGGTTCACTCCCTACCAGAGGCGGTCAGAGGAGATCCGTGAGCGCGCCCGGTGATTTCAAACGGGTATGGTTGAAGCCAGTCCAGCTTGCTATCATTCCCACTTATGGCCAGTAGCCGTGCTGTAGATGTTTTTGAGCGTAGCGTCGACCGAGTGTCCGAGTTTGCCAATACTCGGATGGGTTGGCGTGTAATAGTATGCGCACTGCTACTTGCGGCATGTGGGGCGACGACGTGGTACGTCTCGGCGGATATTGATCTCTTTACTAGGGTGGCAACCGGTAGGTTGATCGCACAGCTGGGAGAAGTGCCTCTTAGCGATCCCTGGGCCTATACACCCCGCAAAGGAACCTGGCACGAGCATGAACTCATTCCCTGCGTGCTCTTTTACCTCTTTTCCCAGCACGGAGGAGATACAGCGCTCTTTGCCCTAAAGCTTGCCTTTGCCGTTGCAACCTTGATGTTAGTTTTCCTTGCTCAGCGCAGTGCCGGCAACGCGACAGCAACAGGGTTGGCCCTCATCGCCTTGGCGTTACCAGATATGCTATCGGTGTGGCTCCCGACGGTGAGAGCGCAGGTTATTACCTACATCTGTTTTGCGTTTTTTCTCTTTGCGTTTGTGCGAGCGCGGTTTCAAGGAGATCGCTGCTGGCTCCTTCTTTTGCCATTTTATGAGGTTTTGTGGGTTAACTCCCACGGCGGGTTTATTGTTGGAATCATTTTTTCAA
This sequence comes from Bdellovibrionota bacterium, assembly GCA_044344945.1. Taxonomy (GTDB): domain Bacteria; phylum Bdellovibrionota_C; class UBA2361; order UBA2361; family OMII01; genus OMII01. The sequence continues at coordinate 2,292 of JBIJBZ010000230.1, forward strand.
CGGTTTTTACTCTGCAGATGCTTATCGAGGGCAAACGCTCCCGACTGATGATCATATCGTGGGTTGGTGTACTGCTTGCGCCCCTTGCAAATATGTATGGCTGGTCCTTTCTCTTCTTCATCTTCGGCGCCGTTACCAACCTACCAACCGAGATTAACGAGTGGTTTGCGTTGCGACCCTGGACGGGTCACGGAGTGCTGGTCTATGGGATAACGGCAATTGTAGCACTCGGCTTATCTGCATGGAGACGCATTCCTCGCGAGGGGATCGTATTTATTGGTTTGAGTGCGCTCGAGGGGTTTCGACACGAGCGTTTATCGCCGCTGTATACGATAGCTCTCTCAGTTTACGGAGTTCCTCTCTTTGCCGAAGGACTCTTACGTATTCGTACTTACTGGCCCGGCTTCTGGCCCATCCTTCGTCGCTCATTTGTGGCGAGTTGCGTGCTACTGACCGCAGTGTGCGGAGTGCGATTGCTTTATGTGGCGCCGCAGCTTGCTAAGGGATTCCAGCTCGACTACTCGGATTATCCAGTTGCAGCGATTGACTGGCTGCGTGAGTCGCGCCCCGGTGGCACGATCATGACCCATTACAATGAGGGGAGTTACACCCTCTGGCGAATAGGGTCGCAGTTTAGGATCTCATTGGATGGCAGATACGACGGGGTGTACCCACCCGAGACCATTCGTATGGGACTAGAAGCCTATGAAGGGCCAACGCCGGCTCAACGCGCTGCCCTAAAGTCATTTAATCCTGATTACGTACTTCTGAGTCCCAGCACTCCGGGCTTGTGCGATGACCAGGTTGCGCTCCGGGAGGCGATGTATCCAGGCTATACGCTTGCTTTTTCTGACAAACGATTCTGCATCCTTGAGCGAGGCGAGCGTGCCAGTGGAGGCCCCGTAGTGACGAGTTATCCACAAAAGATTCCGATCTGGGCCCCGCTTTGGTAATCCGGCAGTCCCCTTATTGGGGGGCTTCGGCAAAATTCCTGCACCAGATTTCGCGATCCTGTGCTACACACATGGACCGTTAGGACTAACCCGCATATTCCATGAAGCCTGCTACTGCGACCGCCGATAAGGGTGCTTTTTCGGTCCAAAAAACTATTTTCAGACCGGAAAGTATCTCGATACGATTCCGCCCTGAAAATAGTTTTTTGAATTCGTCCTTCGGGCCCGAAAAATCACCACTCTAGGAGCTCTCGCAACGCAGTTTCATGAAAAATGCGGGCTAACGTGTTCATGAGTCAGAGAAATGCAGGGGCCTCTCTTCGTATCGCGGATCGCGGAATTAGGGCATCTAACGGCCCGACATCCCCTGGTGCCGCGCGCTCGACGCGAATCCAGCGGACTCTCAGTTCGATGCGAGCGCTTCATGGCGCACCTCAATGCTGCGCTCGACGTTGTTATTCCTCGCCGTGCGCCCCAATGGATGGTTGATACCGAAGCCCGGTACGGCATGCTGGCATGCAACATCTATGTTTCATCGGTGCGAAATGACCGTGCTGTTTGGTCATCGTGGGCGCCACATCCCCTTATCTCCGTGTTGTTCAGCCCTCAATCCGACCCACAGGTACAGGTCACCCCGATCGGCAAAACGCCGGAAGAACACGCAGATGGGGAAATCCTCACGAGCTTGCTACGCGCAGCGCTCGTGGAGCGCGGAGGATACTCAGTTGGCACACGAACTCCGCCCTGCCTCGACGCGTTCAGGTAAGGAACATCTCCTTTTGCGCAAACATTCCCATTAGCCGCAGCGAAGCTGCCCGCATTTGAACAACCCGCGCAACGTGATTCCGGCGCCCCATACCCACCGCCGAAAACGTGCGGCACGAACGAGCCCAGTAGTGCAGCGATTGGCGTGCCCCCTACAATGCGGAAGCAGGAACGCTCGAACTATTTAGCCCGCATTTTTCATAAAACTGCGTCGCGAGAGCGCCGAGAGTGGTGCTTTTTTGGGCCCGAAGGGCGCATTCAACAAATCTGGACCGCGGAGCT
>JBIJBZ010000128.1:0-9817 GCA_044344945.1 Bdellovibrionota bacterium
CAGCGGGTTATGCCGTAGCTCTGCCCCGCTACTACCCACTAATTCCGTCGATGAGCCTTCATAATCAAGCATACTACTAGCTATCGATCGCCGGGGCAGAAAGTTGCTCGATCGGGTACGTTCACGTTCACGAGCACGTTCACGCGGAAATACGTGATTCATCACTATAAACAATGGGTTATGCCCCATCAGCAGTCATTTGGCACTCACTCGACCCCACGATGAGCCTCTAAACTTTGCCTCCAGGGCGTGTGACCACACTTTTTCGGGTACGTTCACGTTTGCGTGCACAAGCATGTTCACGTCCGAAAACATCAATGTTACCCACTCAATTCCACGAAGAGCCCGTTTTTTCTTCGTCTCCGCCTTTTTTAGTCAAAACTCCCAAAAACTAACAACGGAACCTTTTTTCACAACCTGCTAGAGCAAAACCTCCTGTGCCGCCGCACGACCGGCAGCCAATGCTCCATTTTGCGATCCGTACGAGAGATAGTCACCGGCGAAGATGATTCCATCTTTCTCGATAAAACCGAGCCCCAAACGCGGCCGAGCCGGAAGGGCATGAGGGATGTAGAAGGTTTGTAGGTGCTTCCATTCGGCCACATCGGCTCCGAACCAATCGTGAAGCTGTGCGCGGCAGAGGGCTACGAGATCCTGTTCCGGTCGTCGTGCGTCATCTCCGAGCACTGAGGCGGATATAAGCGCAGTCCCCTTAGGGGCATAGGTCGGTTGCACGTTGGAAGGTATCGCCAGGTTATTGATCGGGCCACGACCATCGCCACTAAGCGTTAAGAGCGGCTCCCGATATGGAGCACGTTCAGCTTGGAAATACACGGTGGCTGTGCCCAAATGCGGCGCTGTTTGATCGGGGCTACCGAGTGCTGCAGCGTTCAGGGAATCAATAGCGCAGATGACCCGTCTTGCTCGGATCTCCTCACCCGAGTGCAATACAACACGGTCAGCTTTAAGGTGTGCGACCTCTGCGTTAAGGACGATGTGTTCCCGTCCTAGCGTATCGGCGAGGAGCTTCGGAAACGCCGCGACCCCTTGTGCGGGCAGCACGGCCCGCCCGCGGGCAAATATTCGTAGATAGAAACGGGCTAGGCCTGCATCTGCCGAGAGAGCTGGATCGAGTAGGACCCCCCGGAGAAAAGGTTTCAGAAATGCCTGTTTGAAGAGCTGAGAGAAGCCAGCTCGATCGAGAGCATCCGCGGTCGAGTGCCCCGCTGGCCGCAGCTCGCGCGGATTTGTTAGCTGAACAAAGCGAACAAGGCGCAGGAGATCTGCAGTGCTGACGACGGGCGAGGAGAGCGCGCCCCACAACGCGCGGGGATGGGAGCGGGGATCCAGAAAGTCGCAGCTCATATCTCCGACCCGAATTCGAGCCCCCGCCCAAAACGGCTTCGGTGCGATTGAATGAAGTCCTGGAAGTGACGATAGCTCTGGGTAGCCGCTTAGAAGCACCTGAAATCCATGGTCGAGGAGGCATCCATCGAGTAACGTAGTCCGCATGCGACCACCCACCTCGTCACCTTTTTCAAGCACGAGAACAGAGAGTCCTGCGCGAGATACCTCGATCGCGGCTCGAAGCCCCGTCAATCCCGCACCTACAATTACGACATCTGCGTCGTTCATACCTCTCCGCCTTATCAGGAGCTACCCACCATGAACCCTGACCCATCATATCCAATGAAACTCATGAGTCTAGCCAGGTATCGAGGTCAATGAGCGCAGCCCTACACGTCCGCCTCTGGGCGCCGTGCGCGCGCGGCTCCCCTGGGTAGGCTAACGATTCCACCTCTGCTACTATACCGTGCATGAGTAAGACTCCCGCCCGGTTTCGAGGCACCCAACAGCTCCTAGGTGATCGCCATTTCGCTCGTGTAGCGAGGTCCTCCGTGTGTGTGGTTGGGCTCGGCGGTGTTGGTTCATGGAGCGTAGAGGCGCTCGCTCGCAGCGGGGTAGGGGCTCTGACCCTTGTTGACCTTGATGAGGTTTGCGAAACCAATATCAACCGTCAGGTCCAGGCCCTGTCAAATACCGTTGGTAGGTCTAAGGCTGAGCTGCTCGGCGAGCGGGTGCAGCTCATCAATCCAGATTGTAAGGTAACAGTTGTGAGAAGGTTTTTCTCGCGGGCAACGGCGGCCTCCATCTTAGCAGAGCCGTTTGATGTGGTTCTTGATACGATCGACCGTAATGAAAATAAGACGCTCCTGATCGCCGAGTGCGTTGCGCGTGGGATTCCATGTATCACTGTTGGTGCTGGAGGCAATCGGCGAGATGCTGCACATGCAACGATTGTAGACCTTGCTAAGACGATCCATGATCCGCTGCTTCAGATTGTTCGTAAGCAGCTCCGCCAGGAGCACGGGTTTCCGAGCGGCGAGCGAGCCAGGTTTCACGTTCCCTGTATCTATGCGCCTCAACAGAAGGGGCCGCGAGATACCGAAGGGATCTGTTCCTCCGATACTCGCAGTAGAAAAAGTTGTAACGACGGCCTAGGCAGCGCAGTGTTTGTAACCGGAATACTCGGCTTCATGGCAGCGGGCGAGGTAGTTCGACTGCTGGGCGAGGAGCGAGTGGGGGATGTCTATCCTTGGGTTGTTAAGCGCGCTGCCGCACTCGCTTCGCAGCACGAGGAACCTGCGTTGTCATAGGTATACATCGGTCTCGCCAGGGTTGAAGTCACTGACCTTGAAAGCTCGCACCGTAGGAACTCTGCGCAGCAGGGCATGGGTTGCATCCTGAAGCCTGCCTGATCCCAGCCCGTGCACGACCTTAAGCTGATGCAAACCGGCCATAATCGCCTCACTGAGCCACACCTCAAGCTTTCTCGTTGCTTCGTCGACAGTGAGTCCGTGGAGATCGATAGTTGCCGGAGGGGGTGTCCTGCGTGGTTGTAGGTGCGCAGGGACCTCTTGCTTTGGTTTTGGCCGCTCACTACTAGCAGAGAGCTCCAATGCCTTACAGATCATGGTAACCGAAGAGAGTGCCACCCGGTAGCGCTCGTGCGCCAGAACCTCGACCACGAGGCCAACCCTTCCGAGCTTTACAACGAGAACAGCATCCCCTTCAGCGAATCGAGGCGGCTGCATCGCTAGTCGGTCAAACGCACGAGGTGGTAATTCTTCTTTCCACTACGGATGATAACGAAGCCCCTCTCAATAATCCGTGTGTCCCGCACCGGGGTTGTCTCAGCCGCAAGACGCTCGCCATCGACGTAGATTCCACCACCCTGTACAAGCCTGCGAGCCTCGCCCTTTGACTTCGCAACAGTAGTGCCGAGTAAGGAAACCATATCGAGTGTTTGTGCTTGCTCTCGTGTAACTGTTGAAGATGGGGCATCAGAGAAGATATCGAGCAGCTGCTTATCAGAGAGACCAGCAAGCGAGCCACCAAAAAGCGCCTCAGCACACCGCCGCGCATCCTGCGTCGCCTCATGGCCGTGAACCAACGTGCACAGGTAGTCGGCCAGGTAGTTCTGTGCTCGACGCTTCTCGGGCTCCGTCGCGACGGCCTTCTCCAGCTCGACGATCTCCTGTTGCGATGCAAAGGTGAATACCTTGAGCAACCGCACAACGTCCGAATCCGGCACGTTCAACCAAAACTGATGAAACTTATAGGGGCTCGTAAGCTCTGGATCTAACCAGACCGCGTTGCCGGCACTCTTACCAAATTTCTTACCCTCTGAGTTTGTTATAAGGGGCACGCAAAACGCGTAGGCTGAACCCTGTATCGAACGACGGATAAGCTCAAGGCCAGCGGTTATATTTCCCCACTGATCAGACCCACCGAACTGCAGTCGACAATGAGCAGACTGATAGAGATGCAGAAAATCAAAAGCCTGAAGGATCATATAGGAGAACTCGGTGTACGAGATCCCATCTCCAGAGAGTCTTGACTTCACAGAGTCTTTCGCGAGCATGTAGTTGACTGTAAAGTTCTTCCCTACGTCTCGCAGGAACGTGAGGAGCGAAACATCCTTGGTCCACTCAAGGTTATTGACGATCATGGGCATGACGCTCTGACCAGCATTGCGCCACATTGTGCGCGCCTGTTCCTCCATTAACTCCAGGTTTCGAGCAACCTGTTCGAGCGGCAGTAGATTCCGCTCAGCGCTCCTGCCACCCGGATCGCCAATTGTCCCGGTAGCACCACCGAACAGCAGGATCGGCCTCAAGCCCACCTTGGTGAGGTGGATCGCAACGATCAACATTAAGAGGTTCCCGACCTGGAGCGATGGGGCGGTAGGGTCGAAGCCTACATAAAACGAATCTCCCGGCTGCACCTTGGAAAAAAGCTCAGGATCGGACGTGTCTTGGATGAGACCACGCCATGTAAGTTCCTCTAACACACTCATAAGACACCGGATTCAAACTTTTACCTCTTGGCGCTCTTTTGATACCATACCGGCGCGCCCTTTGACACTCTATTACAGTTCTAAGCCTATGCAGCCCCGGACACCACGCACGATTCAGCAGGCACTCGTTACTCGGGAAACGTCTGGCCTGCTGCGTGAGCTGTGCGATATCGAGAACACGATAGACCTCTGCTCAAACGATTACCTTGGGCTCAGTAGGAGATTGGTCCGCGATCCGATTCCGGAGGTCGAGCGCATAGGAGCGACCGGCTCGCGCCTCGTGAGCGGCAATTCTAGGGCTCACGAAGAGTTTGAGAGATACCTCGCCGAGGTGCACCAGTGTGAGGCGGCGCTTGTGTTCGGCTCTGGCTACGAGGCGAATCTGGGCTTGCTTTCGTGTATCGCCGACCGAGGGGATACGATCATCTTCGACGATCTCTGCCATGCTTCCATGCGCGATGGTATCCGCTTAAGCTTCGCGCGCTCATTTTCGTTTCGACACAGCGATCTCGACGATCTCCGCAAGAAGATCCAGAGTGCACGCGGTGAGTGTTTTATCGCAGTTGAATCGGTGTATTCAATGGATGGCGATATCGCGCCGATCGTCGACCTGTGCAAGGTAGCCGAAGAGTACGGCGCGCACTTGATCGTAGATGAGGCGCACGCTACCGGAATATTTGGAGCGCAGGGGGAGGGTCTTACGCAGAGCCTCGGACTGAGCGCACGGGTTTTTGCGCGGGTTCACACCTTCGGTAAGGCGCTCGGCTATAAGGGGGCCTGCGTGGTTGGTTCGGGTGCGCTGCGCAGCTATCTGATCAATTTTGCCCGACCGTTCATCTATTCAACCGCTCCTGACTCTCTATCACTTGTTTTGATGCGAAGAGCCTACGACTACACGCGTGAGGCTACTATGGAGCGGCAGCATGTGTGGTCGCTAATCGATCAGTTTCGTGGCCTCCGTTCGGAGTTTCCCGTTCTTGAGTTTCTTGACGCACAAAGCCCTATCCAAGGGGTTGTTGTTCCGGGCAACCGTGCTGTAGTCGAAGTCGAACACGCCCTGTTAGGCTCGGGCTATGCGGTTCGCGCGATCCGCTCACCAACGGTGCCTGCAGGTCGCGAGCGAATTCGGATCTGTCTCCACGCCTTTAATTCGATCGCAGAGATACAGGCTTCCCTCGCAATCGTAACTGAGTGCATTACGCAAAGGGGTGCCCATGCAGTCTAGTCCTCCTCTGATAATCCGCGGACTCTCCACTATCTCAGCGCTCGGTCGCTCATCCTACGAGGCTGCGATAGTCCCTAGCCTAGATAGAGCTCCGGCAGCAAGAGCGCCCTTTGGTGAGCGACGTGCAATCTTTCCCTTTGCAAGCGCTGTAGAGGTTGACCTCGGTCTGATTTCACGAAATCCTCGATATGACCGGCTCGATCGGGTGACGTACGCGGCGCTAGCAGCGGTAGGTGAAACCCTGAAGGTAGCGAATAGCAACAGAACTGAGGTCGGATGCTTCTCAATCGGATCATCTCGTGGACCGACCAGCTCCATTGAGGCGACATTTGAGGCGCACCTTCACGAGGATGGTCGCGTTCCGGTGTTTACTTCGCCCTGCACAACTGCCGGAAATATCTCCTCATGGGTCGCACAGGAATACCTTGCTCGTGTCGAGCAGAAAGTCTCGATCGCCTCGATAACAACCTCAATGACCTGCTCCTCAGCGTTTCATTCGCTGCTGGTGGCCAAGGGATTTGTTGGAAGTGGTATGTGCCGTGCGGCGGTGTTTGGAGGCGCAGAGGCGTGTTTGACCCCCTACACCGTGGCGCAACTCGAAGCCCTCCGAATATACACGAGCGCTACGGATTCGTGGCCATGTCGTCCCTGCGCCGCAGGTGAAGATGTTCGCAGCTCTGTGGCTCTCGGGGAGGGTGCTGGCACGGCAATCCTGCAATTCTGTGATGGAGTTGCTGTTCGAGGAGATCTTGAGGTCCTTGGGCTCGGCTGGTCGATGGAGGAGATCCCCTCGGCCACTGGAATCTCCGCTGATGGCGCTGCGTTTGAGCAATCGATGCGAATGGCTGCAGGGCAGCTACGGCCAGGGGTACAGGTGGATTGTGTTGTTGCTCACGCCCCCGGCACCCGCCGCGGCGACGAGGCTGAGCTACAGGCGATCTCTCGGGTGCTTGGCGGAGTTGGCGTCGTAAGCACCAAGCACCTTACCGGGCATACGTACGCCGCCTCTGGCATGCTGAGCCTCGCCCTGGCCCAAGCCCTGCTGTCTGGTGAGTCTTGGAAGGGCCTGCCGTATCCCGCTCAAATACCGGCCATTTGGCGTGGTCTTCCCCGTGCGATCGCCATAAATACCGCAGGTTTTGGGGGTAACTCGATTACCCTGATAGTTGGGCTCCGGGACGCAGGCTCGTAAATCCATTTGAGTTCAAGCCCTTGGGCTTCGAGGGTGGCTTCTGGTCCAGGCTTGAAAGAGAGCTGGTTTTGAGCTACAAATCGTGGTTCTGTCCCCGCATAGTAATCCTGCTCCGAAGTGGCCCAAGCGGCACGTCTACCGAGTGCGAAGCGGCGTAGGACTGAGTGAAAGATTTTGAAATTGTTCAGTAAGGACACGTATGGCAAAGGCCGCAAAAGAGACATTTTTCCTGGTTTCCTCTGAGGGAACTGGCTTCTTCTATTGCAATCGCAAGAACAAGAAGAAGGGCAAGGGCGAGACCAAGATGAAGATCCGTAAGTACGATCCGATTGCTCGCAAGCACGTTCTCTTTGAGGACAAGAAGCTCTCAAAGCTCAAGAAGAAGTACGTCGCAGCGAAGACTGAGGAATCCGCTAAGTCGGAGTAATTCAGAAACTCTGAAATATAACCTACAGATTAAAGGGCGGTGCTGGCATGACTTTTACTGCGCAGAACCCAGGTGAGCGCGCCGATGAGGCGAAAGATTTAACCCCTGGAACTCCGCCAGTACAGAGTGAGCCCACCGCCGAGCACTCCGTTGCAACGGCTCCCGCCGTGGTGGCATCACGAGCAGCTCAGCCTCTGTCGAGTCGACCTCGCCTGATCGCAGGCTGGTGCCTAGTCGGAGCGGCGATTGTTTGCGGAGCGCTGCTGCAGGGGGCTCCAGGTGAGCAACCCACCAGACTGATAGCTATCGTCTCAGCCTCACTTGCCCTTGTAGCGACATGCGTGGAGGCGTTCTCCACCTTACGTAACCTTTCGAGTGTTCGATCTCCATTCATCGGGCTGCCATTTGTTGGAGCACTCTTAATCACAGGCGGCGTTCTGGGATTGGTGTGGAGGGATCCATCAGCGCTTACAATGCTTGTGGTTGCCGGGCCGCTTCTGGCTACCGCCGCGATGTTCTTTGGTCGAGCGATCTCAATCCGCGGTACTAATCTAGGTCGTGGTGATTTCTCATACCTCTTCCCGCGCTCGATCGATGCAGTGCGGGATATTCAGCAGGGCGCGGTAGTAACTCTAAAGGCCGGTGATGTAGCTTCAGTAGACGTGCGCATTACCCGCGGTAGCGTGGCAGTGGATGAGCGAATGTTAAGCACCGTTCCAAGCTTTCGCATTCGAGAGGAGGATGAGGTTATCTACTCCGGCTCTGAGGTTATCGCAGGTGGGGTGGAGGGCGTGGCCCTCTCTTCAACGCAGGATTCATCCCTACAACAGCTACAGCGAGCGTTTGCGCCGATGATTGAGGAGGCTCAGAACGGCCTGAAGCGCGAAGATGCGAGTGCCGCGCGAGGTACAGCGTTGGCTCTTGTATTCCTCTCCGTTGCGGCAGCCATATCGTGGAACGAGCGCACGTCGGTTGTTGAAATGAGCCTCCTTGCAGCAGGCGTGGTGCTGCTCGGTGCTGCTATCTGTCAAGTCAGCGACCTGTTGTACGGCCTCCGGCGTAGCCTTATTCAGGGCTGGTTGCAGCGCGGTTTTGTGCTCTCCTCTGCTCAGGCCTGCAAGACCTTAGCAGGTATCTCGCAGATAGTTGTCGATCCCTCGCGAATTGAGCCGGGATCGCGGCATGTCGTTACTCAGCTGGAGGTGATGGACGATCGCCTCTCGCACGGCGCCCTGTGTGATTTCTTGGCGTCATTGCTCGGGCGCGCGGTAAGTCCGGAACTTGCTGTCGCGGGTGAGTATTGTCGTCATCATGCCGCGCGGCTCTCCGTAGAGAGGGTGCTTGACCTTCGGGAGTACGAGGGGCGAGGTATTTGCGGAACAGTTCACGGTATCGAGCTCTCGATCGGTAACGAGGATTTCCTCGTTGAGCGCGGAATTATGGTTCAACCATCAGATGGAGATGCTCAGGCTGATGCACACGAGTCGATCGTTCTGGTAGCGATTGACGATGATGTCGTTGCGCGGTTCTGGATCTCGTCGAGTCAGGAGCACCTCGTCGTCGAAGATCCTCACACCGCTCGGAACGCTATTCCATACCGACTCTCGTCTGGGATGGCACAGGAGCTCAGCGCAGATTCGCTCTTGGTTCGGGGCCGAGAGTCTGACCTTGTAGGACAGGCGGCTCGGCACGATGTTGTTCTCTTCTCGCCGAAGGAGGCCGAGATCAGGCGAGGCACCGTGGTGGCGTTAGGGCCCGATGTCGGCGGGCTCTCAGAGCTCATGCTTGAGTGCCGTAGTCAGTGTAAGCTCGTAGAGCGCACCCGGATACTAATTGGATTTAGCGGCTTAGTGCTGGTTGCCTCGGTGTTTGCAGGGTTCATAACCCCAGCAGTCCCGCTTGGGCTCTTGCTACTGGTCGCGGCCTCTCTACGTCTTTCATAGACGGGGGTGGAAGTGATAGCATCCCAGAACTTTAATCGCTAGGAACGTACGTATGTATACCTTTATTTTTGCCGTTCACATTACCTTGGCCGTTATCTTAGTGGCCCTCGTCCTTTTGCAGCAGGGGAAGGGCGCCGATATAGGAGCGGTCATGACTGGCGGTGCAAACACCCTGTTTGGAGTGGGTGGGGCATCCTCACTTTTAGTGCGCCTAACTACTTTAATCGCTATCTGTTTCATGCTAACCTCGGTCCTCCTTGTGAAGGTAGCTGTATCGGGTGGACTCGGTAGCTCGAACCCAGATATCACAGAAGGATTAGACCTGAACGGTCTAGGCTCGAAGGCGGCGCAGCCTCAAAACGCCGCGCCTCAGCAAGAGGCTCCGGCTCAACCGGCCCAGCCAGCGGAGAACGCTCCAGCGGCTCAGTAGTTGAGTAGCAGCTCTGTTGAAACGAGCCAAAATAGTTCGCACGCCCAGGTGGTGGAATGGTAGACACGCTAGTTTGAGGTGCTAGTGGCGGAAACGTCGTGGAGGTTCAAGTCCTCTCTTGGGCACCATTTCTTTTAGTTAGGTCCGGACCAAGTGGTGGCGCCGGATCGCTAATCTCCTTTTTCATCCCCCTCTTGCAACTGCGCCGGGTTCCTCTTCTTCCTCATGCATCGCGGACGC
>JBIJBZ010000222.1:0-4674 GCA_044344945.1 Bdellovibrionota bacterium
TAGGGAGTAGTCTCTAACCCGCACATTTCATGACGCCTGCTACTGCGAGCGTCAGACCGGAAGGTATCTCGATACGATTCCGCCCTGCAAATACTGCGTTGAATTCGCCCTTCGGACCCGAACAATCACCACTCTCGGCGCTCTTCCGACGCGGTTTCGTGAAAAATGCGGGGTAGAGATCTTTAGCTGGAATCTTCCTAAAAACGGCAGTTAAGGCGGATGAAAACGGCGTAGATGTTCAAAAGCCAAAGTGATTTGGGACAGATACGCCGTTTCCAGACCCGCAACTGCCGTTTTTAGGATTATATCTTTGTGTTTGATTAGCGACATTGGATACGGTATGGGTATAACGTAACATGCATACACTATATGTGCATGCATATGGAGTGTACGCAGTAACAAACAAACAGCAACACGGCTATTCGAGTCGTGTTGTTGGTCTTAACCATAGAGTAAACGTTTTATGACAGAGACGAGACAATCATCGAAGTACGAGACCACAGACCAAAATCCAGGCAATCAGATGAGCCCTGGGATGACCATAGCAGGCCAAGCCTCACACCAAGGCTGTAGTGATCAGGTTGGTGGGCCCAGCGGTGATGATTGCAAACTTCCCCGACTCTGCTCATCGGAGACCTCCTCAGTTGAAGAGCGCTGGCGCTCGCTCGGACTAAGCGCAGAGTACGCTCTACGGCAAGCGCTCCGGGGCGAAGTGGTGCCGTTTCGCGTCCAGCACCACCTAATCTACACCGATTACCGGGATGCTGATCGGACTGTGGTTATGGTGATAGACCCCGACGAGGCCCGGAGACAACACAAGTACATCATCGCAAAAAAAGACCATCATACATACGTCGTCGTGGCGCCGGTTGCGATGTGTGAGTATCACGCAGACATTCTCTCCGCGATCCCGGGTTACGCAGTCTGCCGCGGCGGAGGGTATATTGAGGTACAAGAAGCGCAGACTGTGCGTGTTTTCGGGAGATCTATGGATTTCGGACCCGGAGATCACGACACGGCAAAGATTGCCCTCGAGGGGGCTATGCGGGAGACGATACGGCGACAGAGCGAATCAGGAGCAAACTGAGGGGGCTCTTACAGTCCTAACGACTCACCCGGTGCGAGCTCACGGTGTTTAACACCGTGAGCATCACACTCAACCGCAAATTCTGTATACGTTCCGGTTAAGAGTCCGAAGGTCTTGTAGTGAATTGGAACTGCCAGTCCACATCCGAGCCACGAAGCAGCCAGGGCTGCTTCCTTGGGACCCATCGTAAAACGATCGCCGATCGGAAGAAGAGCCAGGTCGGGGCGATGAATCTCGCCGATAAGCTTCATATCTGAGAAGATCTCGGTATCTCCTGCGTGGTAAATCGTGCGCGCGCCATCCGAGACCACGACGCCGCACGGCTCGCCTGCGTACACCGTTCCGTTTGTGCCGTCATACGAGCTTGAGTGAAACGCATGTACGAGCCGCACCGATACCCCCTCGAAGGCAACGCTACCTCCTTTGTTCATGGGGGCTACCTGCTCAGCGGGAACTCCCTCGGCGATCATAATCATCGCAAGCTCATAGGTAGCAGCGAGTTTCGCACCTGTGGTCTTGGCCACTCTAACGGCATCGCCTGCATGATCGGAGTGACCGTGCGATAGGACGATTAGGTCTAACTTCTCTGGTGTGTGAAGCTCTGCAGGGCAAAGCGGGTTGCCGGCAAGCCACGGATCAATTGCAACGCGGAGTCCCGCGAGTTCAACAAATACAGCAGAGTGTCCCGCATACGTAATAATCGCTCTGTTCATATCACCCTCTCAAATATAAAAACTCACTCACACGCGGCGCCAATTCAGTCTGTATCCGAGCGCTGAAGCCTCCCTACGAACGTCATCACTATACGCCACTCCGCGGTTTCTGAGTGCAATATTCCCCTCTGCGATGTGACGAACAACCCACGGATAGAGACCGTGCTCCGCCCGCCGGGTTCGCTCTGATAGGGTTTCAATCGTGTCGTCCTGAAATATTTGAAGCGGAGCTTGAGCGATCACCGGGCCGCTGTCGAGTCCGCGATCGACGTAGTGGATTGTGCTTCCATGTTCCTTCTCACCGGCCTCGATAACGCGTCGAAAGGTATCGAGCCCAGGAAACTTTGGGAGGAGTGACGGATGTAGATTTACAAGTCGCCCTGAGAATTCATCGACAAACTCCGGTGGGAGTATAACCATAAAGCCCGCCAGGGCTACGAGATCCGGCTTGGTCTGCTTGACCACCTTGAGGAGTGCCGTTTTAAACGCCTGATTGTCTTCAAATGTATCTTTTTGAACAGTAAAGGTTCGAAGCCCATGCTCCTCTGCCCACTCAAGACCACGGACGTGGGGTTTATCGCTTACCACAGCGCCCACTCGGTATCCTCGGGCTTTTTCGTGTAATGACGCAAGGTTACTGCCTCGGCCTGATATAAGCACGGTAAGTGACGGAGTGGCTTTCATAAGAATTTAGCCCTTAGCCTGGGCATTGGAGCTGCCGATAATCCTAAAAACGGCAGGTGCGAAACTGAAAACAGCGTATCTGTCCAAAATCACTTTGTCTTTTGAATATTTATGCCGTTTTCATCCACCTTAACTGCCGTTTTTAGGGTAATTCCTTTGGCGCGTTAGGACAGACTTGTATAGGCTCGAGAGTATGAAAGATTCAATTCGATTGCTACCCCTGATACTCGTTTTTAGCTGCCTTCTTTCGTGGCATACATCTGCTCGGGCGGATGGGAATCAACCAAGCAATCAGGGGCAGCAGTACCAACGACCAACCACTCGACAGAACGATCCACGCCTGCCCGCCGTAATTCCGGGGGAGCAGATAGTGACTCAGAGTGGCCAACGAATGAACGTGTGGTCAAGTGCGGGACCTGTGCCCGTGAATCCTACGCAACCGCCGCAGCAGTATAATGGTGGATACGGATATGGGCCTGGTGTGATTGTTGACACGAGAGATAACCCGTATGTTCCGCCCCCCAACGGTGGTGGCTCTGCAGAGCGCATTCCGCATTTTGGCCGCCGATAGAACCTTGCTAGCAGGGTGGTCTGCGCTTGGCGCACCGACGCGGCGTTCTACTGCACGCTCTCCAGGATCCACCGCGCATAGTGCTCCGAAGCCCCACTGGGACTCAGGGTCAAGAATTCTGGCAGCTCGTATGGGTGATTTTCCAGGATGCGAGCCCGGAGCTGTTCTATTTTTTCAGCAGATGTTTTGATTAAAAGTAGTGCCTCGTTGTCCACGGCAACCTCTTCCTTCCACTGGTACACCGACTGAACGCCGTCGATGATATTGACGCAGGCTGCAAGCTTCTCAGTGACTACCAACCGCGCGAGCGCAGAGCCCACCTCTTTTGATGGGCAGGTTACCAAGCAGATGACTATATCCATCGAAGCTCCTTTGGCTTTGTGCTGTCTAAAACTGAGCGTTATGATCGCGCCCAGCTGGCTAGCCTATCGACATATACCTCGAATGGTTTAGCCTAACCCTCTGAATTTCCTGCCACAAGAGGGGTCTTATTTTTGACCGGGATCGTTTATGAAGGATCGCAGAACTGATAAAATCAAACGTCGGCGGAGGGTTGACCTTATTTCCGCAGAGAGGGGGCACATGGTTCGGTATTTTCAGATAGCACTCGGTATTGTCATGCTGGCCTTAGCGATCGGCTCTGCTGTTGCTGATGATAAGAAACCCAAAAAGCTTCCAAAGAGCGGACTGTTAGCGTCAACCTCGATAACTGGCGCGGGGAATACCGTTGTGACCGATACGTTTGGGGGCGAGGATCTAACTGGAACAGATATCGCACCAATCACGGGCTCCGTATCTCGTAAAGACGAAGAGAACTGGTCCTTTCGTGTGATGAACAACAGCCAGGACACATATTCGTTTAGCGTAAGCCTCAAGCAACGCGATGAAAACGGAAACGTCGTCAAGTACGGTTCCTTTTCATTTCAGCTCAAGGGCGGACAGTCTGATAGTCGGGATGTGCAGGTTGGATTTAACGCGAGTGGGGCTGATCTGACTCTGGACAGCTATCGAAACCTCTCAGCCAAGCGTGATGATGATTAGCACCCGTGAGAGGTAGTAAGCAGTGAGTACGCAGCGGGCACACCTTAAGAACCCAACGACAAAAGAGCTTAAGGCTCTTGAGAAATTTGTCGTACCCTACAGCAACAGCACAGGCGATATCCGCTTTCATCTGACCTACCCGAATCAATACTGGGTGGCGATGTCGAATCTCGGCTTTCAAGCGGTATACGATATCCTTGCCCGCGATCAGCGCGTTATCGTGGAGCGCGGCTTCCTGCCAGAAAATGCAGATACTGCGCAACTTGAGGTCGGCAAATGGCGATCGTTCGAGAATAATCGGCTGTTGGCCGACTGCGATGTTCTGGGCTTTAGCCTCTCATTTGAGACAGACTATCCGCATCTTTTGCGAATGCTGAACAATCAGGGGCTTCTCTTCTCTTCGTGGCAGGAGCGAGAGGCGGCGGCGACCAACGCGAAATTCCCGATTCCGCTGATTATTGCAGGTGGCACCGCGGTTACATTAAACCCCGAGCCGGTCGCCAATTTTCTCGACGTATGCGTCATTGGTGAAGCCGAGGAGCTTCTACCTGAGTTTATCGGGGTGATGCATCAGGCCA
>JBIJBZ010000040.1:0-21095 GCA_044344945.1 Bdellovibrionota bacterium
AATATTGAAACATAGTCCCCAATGTTCGCTGATGGAGCGAAGCCGAGTCCCCCAACGAGCCCTGCGCACAGGTCGCTGATGATGTCTCCCTGCAGATTTGGGAGGACGATCACCTGAAACTGGTCGGGGCGTCGAACCAACTTCATCGCTAAATCATCAACGATGATGTCGTTCGCCTTTATCTCTGGATAGTCTTTCGCTATCTGGTAGAACACCTCAAGGAAGAGCCCATCAGTGAGCTTCATGATGTTTGCCTTGTGACCACACGTAACCTCCGTGAAGCCTTGAGAGCGCGCCATCTCAAAGGCGTAGCGGTGTACCTGCTCACTCCCCGGTCGCGTTATGAAGCGCCGACACAGCGCTACATCGTGAGTCAGGAAGTGCTCGATTGAACCATACGTGTCCTCGATGTTTTCTCGAACGATAGTGATGTTCACCGGGATACCCGCTCGAGAGAAGGGGGTATCTACCCCTTGAAGAGAGCGAAAGACCCTCTTGTTCGCGTACGTGCTCCAGACCTTCCGAGCGGTCACGTTGATGCTCTTCACCCCTTTACCCTTGGGAGTCTCCATGGGACCTTTGAACAGCACTCCGAGACTCTCGATAGTTGCCTGCGCCTCCGGTGTCATTCCTGTTGAGAAGCCCCTCTGAAAGACAGAGTACCCCATCTCAACTGGCTTAAAATCGATCGGAACTCCGGCCTTCTCGAAAATTCTGAGCACAGCCTCGGTGATCTCAGGCCCTATTCCATCTCCAGACGCAAGCGCTACTTGATGAATCATAACTCGACTCCTATATGAACCACTCCGACTAGCCCGCATTTTTCATGAAACTGCGTCGCGAGAGCGCCTAGAGTGGTGATTTTCCGGGCCCGAAGGCCGAATTCAAAAAACTATTTTCAGGGCGGAATCGTATCGATATACCTTCCGGCCTGAAAATAGTTCTTTGGAACGAAAAAGCACCATTATCGGCGCTCGCAGTAGCAGGCTTCATGAAATATGCGGGCTAGACAGTAATTACGAAATCCCCCCACTTCTCCTCCCTTTCCGACCTCGAGGTGCAGCGTTCACCATAATCAGAGACCGAGCTAGCGAAGACCTCTGATACAGTGAGCCCGACTGAGCCTAGCTCGGTTACCTCGCGCCTTATCTCCGCCATTATCTCCTGTACCCTGCTTGCTTCAACGAGCACCTCAAGGTGCAACTGCTTCACCTCGCATGCGTTCTGAAAGCCCCCCACATAGACAGGAACGCTACATTCAACGATGTGGAGGTGAGGCACGCCTAGCTGGGACAGACGTTTCAGCACACTCTCGCGGAGCCCCAGTGGAACTACCAGCGAGATTTTTTGCATTCTCTTTAGCATCATAGATACTCCTTAGAGTAAAACCTTGGAAGCCCATTCACTCATCTCAAAGCACAACGGAGTTCTAGTCACCATGTTGAAAGGGAGAGTAACGGCCAACGCCATCGTCAGGTAGAGGACCGGGTTAGCTGCAGGGAGGGTAGCTGGATTGAGTAACTTTGTCGCAAGGACCTCCTCATTATAAGACATACTTTACCCGCTTTTGATTACCGGTCTTGTATTTCATGTATAGGATCTCGCAACCGTCTGGTAATGTAAAGAGAAGAAGCTAGAAATCGGCTCTCGGCCGGGTCACAAGGGGCAAAATCAGACCATTGTGGAATTAATGAGTCATGCCACGCACGAACAACCACACAAGGGAGAAGAGAGAGAAAACAAATGCTTCCAAGCGGTTGGCCGCTAAGTCCGGGGGTGGCTGGACCTTTCTCAGTAATCACAGCCACGTACTCATATGCCTGGCGCGAGATCCTGAGATGAGGCTCCGAGATATGGCGGTCGCGGTAGGCATAACAGAGAGAGCGACAATCCGAATTATCTCTGAGTTGGTCCAGGAGGGATACCTTAAACGGGAAAAGATAGGTCGGAGGAATCGTTACACGATAGCCGCTGACATGCACCTGCGTCACCCTTTAGAGGCTCACCACTCGCTCCGAGGTCTTCTGGCACTCGCGAAGAAGTAATTGAACTACGCCCCGCTTCTACCTCTTGAACGGCGGCGATCTGTTCGCGGTTTACAAGCTCGCTGGGCTCAGGCTGTCCAACTTAGTCGGGTGGTGGATGATCCATACCGGATAAGCTCCCCTGACAGAGTCCCTCGCACGAGCGAAAAACTTATTTCCCTCACACACCGCGCGGTAAATAGTCGCACTTTGTATGACTTAAAGACATATCAGTAGCCCCAGCAATCTTGTTCGGCTAGACGCATTCTCGAAGAGCCACTATCCACACAAGTTAGCGGATGCATTCGAGAAGTGAGGTGAATTCAAACCGTATAAACTCCGTGGTCGGTGCGCGGTCTCTGAGAAAAGGAGGGGATAGTAGATACTCGATGCACCTGCATCGTTTTTTTGGTCAAGTATACAACCCCGCCAAACAGAATTGCTCCACTAGCAGGGTGGTGAAAGAAGGTTCAGTAGTGCGCATTTTGAGAGTTTTGACGAAGCAAGGCGGAGACGACGAAAAAACCGGAAGCGTATCCTCTGAGATACGTTGAGGATTTTTTCGGCGGCTCCAACGAAGTTGCAGTCAAACTATCGAAGTGCGCAACAGGAAGTCTTTTTTCACCGGCCGGCTAGAACTGATACCCGACACCCACGATCAGCGAGAGATTATTATAATCTACACTGTACGAGCCATTACTGTTGCTTAGCTCCGGACTTGGCGCAGACATGAATCGACCCTCCCCGTAAAGGCGCCATTTGTGATCTATCGGTAGTTCAGCTCCGACCATCGCTTGCCATGCAAACACCTCGTCTTCCAAATCCGTCTGTGAATTTACGCCAGTGAGCTGCACATCCGAGTCAATCTCTTGGAGAAAGCCCAATCCTAACCCCATGTACGGAGACCAGGTCTCGCTAACATCGAAATAATAGTACCCGTTCGCCATAATCGCCACGGATGCCAAATCTCCCCCGTCAGCGATCGGGGCTCCACCCGTGCCCTTGATCGTGTCGATGTCATTACTGCGATACGCATAGTCGAGATCGGCGGCGAAATTTCTATTAAAACGATAGCCAGCAGCGAGTCCCACCACGGAGCCCATGTCTAGACTTGCTTCGCCGGAGGGGAAGGAGTCAGGATTACTTCCATCAAAATCAGAGTCCAGGGCAAAATTTAATCCTCCCATCAATCTGACATACGGTCCTTGGTAGTCCATATCCTGCGCGGATGCTTGTCCCGAGATTCCACATGTGGACATGAGGGCGACCACCCCGCTCATGAGAACTACTCCCGCGACCCTCTTTCGAATATCCGCTATCATCTAACCTCTCCCTGCAAAAATAAAAGTTTCATTACACATAGTTAAATATAGAAACTTTTACGGCGAGTCAGTATTTCGAAATGCACGATCGGCAGGTAAAATGCACGAATGGCAAATGAACTGGGAGAGTGGTAGCCTTTCAATATGAGTACGACAACAGGAGATACAGAACGTTGGTTCGATTCAGCCAAGATATCCGTCGAACAGTATTTTTTATTTAGTTCGATGGCGCTTGTCGTGGTCTTTGCATGGATGGAGCCTGCCGGCGCAGCAGGAATCGGTTTCGGAAGGGGGCTGATTTTCTGGTCGATTCAGATCTCAATCTTAATTCCGCTCTTAGTCACCACACAGAATTGCATCTCCCACCGGATCAATCTTAAGACCTCCAAGAACCCGTGGATACAGACGGCGCTGTCGGGAATTGCCGCCGCTCTACTGTTTGTTCCAATTGCTTACTTTCTTGATACCATATTCGCTATCCCTGAAGACGAGCCTTCAATGGGCATCCTGCATGGCCTCCTTGATGAAGCCTGCGGGGTGGTCGTGCCCGTCACAGTAACGTGGCTAGCGCTCAATGCACCTTGGATCCTGCAACTAGATTTTTCAAAGAGACACGCCGAGCCTTCTCCTCAGCCACCAGAGCAAGATCACGCGATACCTTTGAGCCAGGCAGACCAACCAACCAGGTTCCTCCAAGAGCTCAGGAGTCGTGCGTCGGGTGAGTTGCTGTCGATTAGCTCGGAGCTCCACTATGTCCGGGTTGTTACCACGGAGACCGAAGTCATGTTCCTCTATAACCTGAAAGATGCAATCAATGAGCTACCCTCGGGCGCCGGCGTGCAGATCCACAGATCGCACTGGGTTTCGAAAGAGCATGTAAAGGGGCTCACAAAGAGCAGCGCTAACGCGGAGTGTACCCTCTCGAATGGTAAGCGGTTGCCCGTCAGCCGCAGGAAGTATTCAGAGGTCAAGAAGTTACTCGAACCGGCCTCAAAAATAGCGCTCTAGCGAGCGCTTGAGCCGCGACTCTGAAGGGATCATGTCTCCTCCGCGAATATGCAGCAGCAGCGCCCGATAAGATGGCCGTCGACCGCTTGTTTCATCGAATCGCATGACGGGAGGAGCCACAAGCATCATCCGTTATGCGGCCTCTTGCAACCGGAGCTCTTCCTGGAAGAGGGACAATCATCTCTTGTGAGTTGATTCCTGCTTGCGCTTCGACGTAAGGGGCTCGGTGTCGCCCTCCTCTGATACAGACCAACTACCTATGTCTGTTACATGCCGATGTATTCGCTACAGGTGCCTCGCATAAGCCCCCCGGCGCAAGTTAGCCTGTAAGGTAGAAGCTGCCTATGAGGGGTCACTATAGGCTGTCTACCGGCGAGAAGTTCGAAGGCTATAAACAGACCGAGCGCGCTAAGCCGTATTTTTTACGAAGCTCGATACGAATCCGCCCCGAAAATCGATTTTTAAATTCGCCCTTTGGGCCCGAAAAATCACCATTCTCGCCCCTCTCGCTACGCAGTTTCATGAAATATTCGGGCTAAGCCAACTCAAATCAATCGTCAGTATTCTCTCAACAACACGAGACACCCCAGGTGAAAATGAAGAGGCTTAAAATGCCAAGTAGGATCTCCAACTATGAGGTCTCTGGATCGCCGGAGGATTTACCTCAGACCAGCTAGCGCCGAAGTGAGAGAAGATTGCTGGTTTTGTAGTTTGCCCATCGTTGACTCAAGGCGAGCATAGCGAGCTTTGAGATTCTCGGCTTGAAGCTGTATATCCCGCTCAGCAGTGGCGATACGGGCGTTGAGGTCTAGGATCGTTGTTTTGTTGGCATTAATCGTCACGTCCAAGAGTCCGTTAAAGCGGGTGAATTGGTCAATGGTACCACCAGTTTCCGTGGTCGTATCTGCGAGGGATGTGAGTATCGTATTGACGCTCGCGGGCTCAGATGACAGAGAAGTCTGAAATTTCGTGGTATCGAATTTCAAGGTGCCGTCTCGCTCCGTGGTTATACCAAGATCGGCAAGGATGCGGACGGACGTTCCGCCACTTGCGACGGCACCAGAGAGGGCCGTGCGGAGGTTCTGAAGAGCATTGTCATCGATTCGCGAGTTCGCGAGAGCTCCGAAAGTATTCCTAACCTCGGTTCCGCTCTCCTGTCTCGTTACGGCATTGCTGTCACGAATGAACGTAACGATATCGTTAAAAGAATCAACAAAATCTTGGACCTTGGTTATTGTAGTTGCGGCATCTTCGGATATCTTTACCGTCGAACTACCCAGCGAGTTCAGGCTTAGGGTCACACCGGGAATCAGATCTGCGATGCTATTCGATGTTCGAGTAATCGTTCCGATTCCGGCCACTGTTACCGAGGCGTCCTGTGCCGCACTCTCAGAGTAGGCCGTGAGATTCGTAAGCGCTGGGCCAAGCGCTGTACGAGCAATTGTTCCCTTCTCTGTGCCCTCGTAGCTTGACGAGATGACCAACTTATAGGCGGGACTTCCTGCTGTTCCAGTATTTACAACTGATGCGCGCGCTTTAGAACTAGAATTGTTAAACGCATCCGCAAATTGCTGCACGGTGTACGTGCCATTAGGAATCACAACGCTTACTGTTTCCAGTTCGGTTCCCGTACCAACTGTAAACGTCACGGTTCGGTCTGCAGCAGACTCAGCGCCCGTAAGGGTATTTTGAATAGCGGTGTCGGGACTTGCGTAGGTGTTATTGAAGCTGTAGGTGTGATTACTCGCAAGGTTATTGACCGTTACAGAGTAGCTGCCGTTGGAAGCTGCGCTGTTAGCCGTTGCTGAGACCACTGACTCCTTACTACTCGTACCGGTCTTGCTTACTGCTCCTCCCGAGAGGGTTGAAAAGGTACGCAGGTTAGATCGTAGGGTTTCTAGTTTAGTGCTGAGTTCTTCAAGGGCCGTGTTAGTGGCCTCAAGATTCGTCACCCGATCCTGGCTCGGCTTGACACGAGTCTGACGAGATGCTGACGTTGTTGCTTCAACTAAAGCCTGGGTATCGAGCCCTGAGGCCAATCCTGGAAACGTTATGTCCGCCATCGATCCGTCCTCGTTATCCAGAGCTGGGGGGCCACGCGGAGAATGAGGCAACCTTTAGGGACTAGGCAAAGAGTGCCCACCAAAACCCTGCACTGACGGAGCCCCAGCTACTTACGCTTTGTTTTCGGGCATCTTTTGCCCGCACTACGGAGTCCTGCCTGGACTCTAATCCAATCAAGCAAGATCGGGTCCAAACTCGGCGATTGCTGGTCCTCGGTTTGAGTTCTGGATACCTTTTTGGGAGCCCTTTGCGCCTCTGCAATCAGGTGAGCTACAAGGTCAACATTCAGGGTCCAAAATCCCTCACACACATCTCCCCTATGACGGACCGCCTGTGCGCCTAAGCCGCGCGCAACCAGAACTGCAAGAAGCTCTATGACAGCACCCTGGATGCCTGGAGAACCGGAGAGCATTCGAGCAACAGAGCCGCTATGCACCCCGGGCCCCTGAAGAAGCACGGCGATCAGTTGGCGTCGGTCTGCTGCTACAGTTAGCTCAACCAAATCTCGAGCACGGGTAAGGAGGTCTGGCGATACCGTCTCGTCACAGACAAGGGAGATGAATTCCTCAGGAGAGAAGCTGCCCATCACGGCGTTTACGAGCCGCTGAGTGTCCTCATCCTGAGGATGCTCTGCCGTCAGAGCTATGAGCTCAATAATCGCCTTTTTGGCGGAGCCAATTCGAAGATCACCAAGACGCCATTGAGAAGGCGCAACTAGTGGCTGCAAACGGCTATCTAGGCTCGCTCTCTCCGAGGGCGTACTGACTGCGGCATCGATCGCCGGGATAGATAGTGAGTTATATGCTCGCTCAAGCGCACAGCAGATTAGGTACACGCGATTGTCATCAACTGAGCGCTTCTTAAAAAGGACCGTAAGATCCATTTTTGCTAACTGCTCAAGTCGGAGCGCCTGTTCAAACGGAGCCGGTGTCCAACGCGCATCCCAATATTCACCCAGGGTTCTGCGTCGAATTGATTCGTATCGCTCGTGGTGGCAAACCGCCTCAAGACGTTGTCGGAGCATGATTTCTAACTGCACACTTCCGAACGTAGGTCGGGTACCCTGAGTATCTCGGGTATCCGCCTCATGCAGTTGAGGAGCAACTTCAGGAGAAGATGAGAGCTCCTCCTCCTCGGTCGTCAGGGAATGTAGGAGCTGAATGAGGGTCGCCTCCTGGCGCAGCGTCAAGGCACTCGACCCGGCAATTCGGGCACTGCCGAGCTCAACCAAGGACTCCAGGGTAAGGTCGCACAAGGGTCCACTAAATTCACATTCTTCCGGCAGCAAACGTCCTACTTGCAGGTTCTTCAAGACGGCATACCGAGGTGAGGCCGCAAAGGCTTGCAGAGCACTTTTAAGACCCATTGCTTTTACCGACTCCTGCGCCATGACGATATTCCTTTCGTTCTTAGATGTACTTATTACCTTGAGGGATCTAACCTGTATTTTTCACGAAGCTCGCTACGCTCGCCGAGAAAAATGGTCGAAAACAGGCCATCTTTGGCCTGTTTTCTTACCGCCTACTATTTGTGTGGGACCCAAAGTGCCCACACAAACTGTAGGCTCCAAATTCCGACGCTACGCATCGGTATTTGCAAGTGCATCAATGCACTTGCTAGCCCGAACATCGCACGTTCGTGCGATATTCGGGCTAACCTCCGGGATTACATCGCATTTGCCGAACTTAGACGAGTCGTAATCTGAGTGCTTACCCCGTGCATGCCGGCTTAAATCTTGGTATACTGGGGGGAGAACATGATTAATAAATCAGGTTCCGAACCTTCGAGCGCCCGAGAGACTCTAGATTCCAAGAGAGAGTCTGAGCTGTCGAAAAATTCCTCCTCAAGCGATCCTTCGGCCCGAAATAACGACCTACAATCCCCTTCGCGCATCTCCGTGACTCCGAGTGACGAACGGAAGAATGTCGTCGACCTACCGCTTCGGCTCCCGGACCTACTAGGTGGCATCCTGCGTCAGAGGGCGACTATAGCACCAATAACAAACTTAAGGAGCCTGATACCAGCGGAAACACAGGTAGCGGCAACACCTGTGGCTCCCATCACGAAAAAGGATCCTCAGACACCCAGCCCTGCCGCCATTATCGAGGAGATAAGCCGCGAACTTCCGGTGGGCATTGAACTACACCGCACATACCACTACCAAGTTCCCTTCGAGAAGAAGGCCCGACTAGACCTTTTCGTTGTCAAGCTGTACTGCCCGACCGAACTGGAGCACAAACTCGATGTGTGGCGGCGGCGCATGGATGATCGATTCGACTCGGTTACGATCCTCGTTCGCCGAGTGACAGTCGATCGGAATATTCATAGCCACCTTAAAAACCGCTTCCGCAGCAAGACCGTTCTTACCAACGCATCACGTCCGGTCCTCAAGTCTATGCTCGATTCGCTCTGCGGCGCACAGCCAAGTGCACCGACAGCAACGCGGCCACACCTGCCCAAGCGCGAAGACCTGACCGATGTTCCCTTTGTGGCGATCGATCGATTCGGCACGAGCGATGCCGAGGATCTCGTGCACGCCCAGTGGCAGAATGGAACTCTTACCTTCCGCGCTGCCTACATTAATGCAACGGATTTCGTCCACCCCGGAAGTCAGATCGATAAATTCGCTCTGCGTGTGGGCTCCACGATATATGGTCGGACCCTCGCGATTCCCACCCTTGGCTCAAAGCTTGCCTATGGTCCAGTGTCGTTCGTTGAAGGTGCGGCCCGACCTGCGTGGGTAATCGAGGGGCGCCTCACCCCATACGAGCGGAAGACAAACTCGGGGAAGACTCGCACCGAATATACACTGCGCTACAAGGTTCGCTCGGCCTACGTCGTCAATCACAAGAATGTTGATCCGAAGGAGCCGATAGATGCAGCGACAGACGAGCGGGTTAGTCGCTGCCTTGCGGCGCTTACTGATGCTGCCCGCATCCTGGAGCGACGACGAACAGCAAAGCCCTCCCTGCTCCGAATTGAGGGAGAGGATGCAGCAAGCAAGGTGCTAGCTGAAATAATGATCGAATCTAAACGGATCCTTGCTCAGTTCCTGGGAAGCTATCGGAAGGCGCCGACTATCTTCCGTGTACATACCAAACCAGCTGCTCAGGTAGTATCGAGCTTCGTTGAAAAACTCGGTGCCCTCGGTATTCCAGCGCACGCCGGAGACTTCGACAAGCCGAGCGAGTTTGCAGGTATTCTTCGAGCTCTTGAGAATCAAAACACGCCGCCGGCGCAGGCGCTCCTTAACTCACTGATCGACACCTACCTACTACGCTCTCACTACTCGACCAATAATGATGGGCACTTTGGGCTCCGGCTCGATGGATACTTAGAGATTAAGCCGAGGGATGCCTCCGGGTTAGCCAATCAGTACCAACTTGCCGCCCTATTCGAAGGACGGGAACCGCTCTCCGAAGCGGAGATGGCCCGCAGAGCAACCACGCTCAACGAGAAGCGCTGGCGACGAGACGAGGTGAACTACAAGTTGCGATTCCTAGAGATGCTCCACGATAAACTTCAACATGTGGGCAACAAAGCTTTCTTCGGAAAGGTGGCCCGTGAGGGAGGGAGGCCGTACATCGAAGTCGAAGGCTTTTCGAAATGGGGAATGCTACACGGGAGAATCCCCGAGGCGCCGCTTGCAAAGGATTCGCCGGTAGTGGTGACCCTCAAGGGATTTCACCTCCGGTACATGCGCTTTATCTTCGAGCTATTGCAGTAACAGTGCGCCGTGCTTAACTGATCTGGAACGTAAGCTTTCCATCGCTCAGATCAATACGGACTTTTCCGCCCTGCTTTAGTTTTCCAAACAGGATCTCGTCTGCGAGTGGGTCTTTAAGTTCCCTCTGAATAAGACGAGCCATCGGACGAGCGCCGAAAACGGTATCAAACCCCTTGGTCGCCAACCACTCTTGCGCCGCTTGGCTCACATCAAAGGTGATATTACGACTCGTAAGCTGTCCTTCAAGTTCCCGGATGAACTTACCCACAATCTGCACAATCACAGGGAGCGGAAGTGGGCTAAAATAGATCGTTTCATCGAGTCGGTTACGAAATTCCGGTTTAAAGAGGCTCTTCACCGCCGCATCTCGAAAACCACTGGCGTGTGCGGAGCCGAACCCTATCGCCGCTGCCTTCTCTGAGCCAGCGTTCGTTGTAAAGATCACAATAATATTTCTGAAGTCAGCCTTTCGTCCCTGTGAATCAGTGATCGACGCGTTGTCCATTATCTGCAAGAAGATATTGAACACGTCAGTGTGCGCTTTTTCGATCTCATCAAACAGAATTACACCGTAGGGATTCTTTCGCACTAAATCGACTAGTAGGCCACCCTCCTCGTAGCCAACGTATCCTGGAGGTGCGCCGGTGAAGCGCGAGACGAGGTGCTTGTCATGAAATTCACTCATGTCAAAACGGTGGAAATTAATCCCAAGCTCCTGCGCCAAGGCGCGCGCAAGCTCCGTCTTACCGACTCCAGTCGGGCCCGCAAAGAGAAAGCTACCAATCGGCTTTGCCTCCGCCTGAAGGCTCGCGCGACTCCGCTTAATAGCGTGCGCGATCGACTCTACCGCTGCATCCTGACCAAAGACCCGCTTTTTGAGGTTGGCTGCGAGGTTACGGAGAACACTCTCGTCAGAGTCACTGATGTTTTTAACCGGGACACGCGCAATCGCGGAAACAACGGCTTCAATCTGCTCCTCAGTGATGCTTTTTTTGCGCTTATTCTTCGGTAGCAGCCCATTGGCTGCTCCGGCTTCATCGATGACATCGATCGCCTTATCAGGGAGGAATCGATCATTGATGTGCTTGGCAGATAGCTCAGCAGCAGCTCGTAGGGCCTTTGGTGTAAATGTTACCTTATGGTGCTCCTCTAGTTTGCTCTTGAGTCCCTCAAGGATCGCAACGCTCTCCTCGATCGAGGGCTCCGGAAGCTCGATGGTTGAGAATCTTCGGCTTAGGGCGCGATCCTTTTCAATCGATTTCTTGTAATCGGAATGGGTTGTGCTACCCATACAACGCACGTTTCCGGAGGCCAACGCAGGCTTAAGTAAATTCGCCGCATCGAGAGAGCCGTTGCCGGTAGCACCTGCCCCTACGACTGTATGGATTTCATCAATAAACAGGATAGCCTTTGGACGCTTGGCAACTTCGGCCAACAACTTCCGAATGCGATCCTCAAACTCTCCGCGAAACTTGGTGCCAGCGACGAGGTTCCCCATATTAAGCAGGAAGACCTCTGCATCAAAGAGCTGCTCCGGCACACTCTTATCGACGATTCTCTCTGCTATTGCATGCGCCATAGCAGTCTTTCCAACGCCGGGCTCACCCAAAAAGAGGGGATTATTCTTCTGCCGTCGACAGAGAACCTTAATGGTTCTCTCAATCTCAGCCTGCCGTCCGATAACGGGATCGAGCTTACCGGCACGGGCTGCTGCGGTGATATCCTCTGTGAAGAGGCTAAGCGCAGAACCATTGTGGCTCCGCAAGGAATCGCGATCTTCTGTATCTTCGTCGAGATCCGAGAGGAGATCGTCTTGGTCCTCTGCTCCTCCTTTTGCAATACCGTGCGCGATAAAATTCAGCACGTCGAGCCGAGAAACCCCCTGTTTAGCCAGGAAATACACAGCATGCGAGTCCTCCTCTGAGAAGAGCGCAACTAACACTTCAGCAGGCGTGATAACATCCTTCTGAGCTGAACGAACGTGCAGGATTGCCTGTTGCAACACTCGTTGTACCGCCGGAGTTTGTGCTGGTTCCCCTCCAACACTTTTACTGCCCCGCACCGGCACGATCTCCATGTTCCTATCGAAGAAGTTCTCCAGGTCTTTGCGAAGGTTTGAGAGGTTCACCCCTAAACGCTGGAGGATCTCCATTACCTGCTCATCAAAACTGAGCGCATACAAGAGATGTTCCAAGCAGAAGAACGCGTGTCGCCTCGACGCTGCCTCTCGAAATGCTGCCTCTAATGTTAGTCCCAGCTCGGTACTGAACATCACTCTTCCTCCATGACGCACTTTAAAGGGAAACCTTCCCTCTGTGCCTGCGTGTGAACCTGATCAATTTTAGCCTCTGCAATCTGTTTAGAGAATATGCCAGCCACCCCCCTACCGGTTTTATGAACCTGCAACATGATCTGCGTAGCCTCCGAGGGAGTTTTCAGAAAAATACCTTCAAGGATGTACACAACAAACTCCATCGTAGTGAAGTCGTCATTGAGCAGAATAACGCGATAGCGCTTAGGCTCCTTGGTGACCACCCTCTCCTGAGTCGCCGTATCGGACTGATGCTGACGGTTATTCTTACCCATACCAAAGACGTAACGAAACGACCCTATCCCCTCTCTTGAGTATCGTCATTCTCTGTCAAATTCTCATTAGGAAATGTTGTGGCGAAAGGGGGTGCTGATCAAAAAAGATGCACCCAGCTAATCGCCCTGGGAACTGTGAGATGGCCCTTGCGCCTGGTCCAAACCGCACTATGTTGTCACATGACAGAAGTTTTGGGACGAGGTAGTACTAGAACCAGATGCAACTGCTCATGAGCCCTAACACACTGGATTAACACACAATCGTTTCACGTGAGCTATGGCAATCGAATCATTTCCCCCCGTTGAAACCGCTGATGAGGATGGCCTTCTCGCCGTTGGTGGGGATCTTGAGCCTGCTAGCCTGATTCTAGCCTACCAGAGCGGTATCTTCCCATGGCCTCTCAACGCTCGCACCCTGGCCTGGTTCGCTCCACCGGAGCGAGGAGTGTTGTTTCTCGACGAGTTTCACGTATCCCGACGCCTCCGTGATGAACTCAAGAAGCAGCGGTTTACGACCAAGGTTGATGCTGACTTCGCTGGGGTGATTGCGCGCTGCGCCGAGGTCAAGAATCGCGGAAAACAGAGGTCAACATGGATTACGCGCCAGGTGCGGGAAGCCTACACGGATCTTCACCAACGCGGTATTGCTCACAGCTTTGAAAGCTACTTGGATGGGGATTTAGTAGGGGGGCTCTACGGTATACAGCTCGGACACTTCTTCGCCGCGGAATCCAGCTTCTATAGGGCCTCTAACGCCTCGAAGGTAGCCATGATTCGACTCGTTGAGTACCTTCGGGAGCACGGGATCTCGTGGTTTGATTGCCAAGTGCTTACCCCCTTCTCGGAGAGCTTCGGAGCACGGTCGATTCCGCGCAGTGAGTTTATGGGGATGCTTTCAAAGGCCCTGACGTAACCGCTTGGCCGGTTCACGCCGCGTCTAGAGAGCCGACCTAATTCACACCACCAAATTCCTGACTCACCAGGTAGCCTTGCACCAGTTTCAGCAACTCCTCCATGTGCTTCGGCTTACAGTACGCCGGGATCGGTGCGATGAATCTTTTCAATTCGGATAACTCGTCCTGCCCTAGTGCGGTCAAAGCAACCACGGGAGTCTCAGGATATACCCATGCCAATTCGTGAACCGTTTTAACGCCCACCTCGGGAGAGACCTTGTACTCCTCGCGATTCGTCCCCATCGTAAAGGGCATATGCAGGTCGCACAGGATGAGATCGGGAGCATCCATCATTCGGAGCATGCGATACGCGGAGTCCGGACAATCAGAATCGATGACCTCAAGGCCGTGTCCCTCAAGGATAGTTTTTAACGCATCTCGATACTCGTAGTTGTCGTCGATTACTAGAACAGTTTTCATAGCTTCCTTGCTCGTTTCTGGCTCAGAGCCCGCTACCTCGCCAGTGCCGGGGACCTCCCGTCATTGCACTACGCCGTACAACGGTCTTAGGTACATCTCACACCACACCGGGGTGTTAGGCGTGCTTACAGGTCCTTCTGTCGCCTAGAAAATCTTTCGGCAAGGAGGCGCGGAAACTTGATGGCTATCGGTAACGGCAACCGCCCGTCAATCGAATCCAACGGGGTGAAACTGGAAGGTGCTCCACGGCGACTTAGCAGCTAAGTCCGCGGCCAGTTTTGCATGCACTGCAAGCGTTTGTTGATCGAGCTCCGTCACCGGATATTGAGGCACCGTTTGAATGAACTGCGCGATCCGAATTTCAGTTGCTTTGATTGAGTTAGTCGCTACCTCAGATGCAGCTTGGAGCTCCTGGAGCCACTCATTACGAAGCGCAACAGCATCGGCAATGGAAACGGTATCGCCTACCATGAGAAGGAGATCGATGCCTGCATTGTGTACCCGAGTTGCAAATGACCCCTGCGAGAGCGAATCGTGGATAGCTTTCATACCGAGAGCATCCGCGATCGTGATACCTTTGAAACCGAGACGATCCCGGAGTACTGACTTCATAATCACCTGCGATAGAGTCGCCTGATTATGCGCATCGAGAGCTGGCACTACGATGTGAGCACTCATGATAATCTCTATCCCGTCCTTAATGAGCGCGCGAAACGGAACAAACTCCCGGTTCTCTAATTCCTCCTGAGACGCATGCACCACAGGGAGGCTATAGTGCGAATCTGACGCTGTATCGCCATGTCCAGGGAAGTGCTTCGCGCACGGAACTATTCCACTGGCACGGAGTGCTGCTGCACAGATACAGGCTGAGCGCGCGACATCCTCTGCGGTGCGGCCGAAGGCCCTCTCATTGATAACTGGATTCGCCGGGTTCGAATGAATATCAGCCACCGGAGAGAATGAAAGATTGATCCCCAGAGAACGCAGCTCTGTAGCCATCATCCGTGACACTTCAGCAACCGCGGCATCAGAAGAGGCATAAAATGCAGGGTATGGAAACCGCGTGACCGGCGCCGGAAACCGCACGACATTCCCACCCTCGTGGTCGATGCAGACGACTATCGAGGGGCGCCCAATAGCAGCACGTATATCAGAGAGGAGTTTTTTGTAGGCGGCAAGCCAGTCAGTATACGGAACATTCTGAAGAAAATTTCTCTTCCGAAGCATCACCCCGATCGGACGAAGATCGGCAAGCAGCGCTGCTTCATCTGCAGAGAGAACCGTAGAAGAGGGCTCAACGATGAAACGCAACCCGAGGTCAAAAGTTGAACTAGCTGTGAAACTGGCCACTAGAACTGAAGCTCAAGCCTCTTAAAGTCGTCATACTTCGGATCTCTCGATTCCCAATACGAAGCCGCCCCACTCTTGAATGAAAGATCCATTCGCTTGATTCCAATAACCTTGAGAATCGCAGCCATTGGTAGGAATCCGATACACCAGGCGAGGGAGAGTATTATCGATGTCATTACTATCGACAGATAGTGCGCTAGCTTCATCCATCCACGCCACAGCGGAAGCAAAACTCGCGGGGCAAAGAGCCCAAGCAGAGCAAATACGGTAGCTGCGCCGCCCCAGACAAGCACATCCCCGATCTCCCTGCCGCGGTACAACTTAAACGCGACCACGGCAAATCCGATCGTTGCGAACAAGAGACCGAACTCCCTGAGGTGATGTCGAACAGGCTTACCGAACCAATTCTCCTCAAGGGGATCCTTACGCCGGTCTTGATTGTGCACCGTTACGGCCAGACCCACAGATTCCTCTAATCCAACTCGAACTTCGTTCGCCAATCTTCTCGCTCCTGCCACTTTGGTTGCTCCTCTTTCAACATCACGATGTTGCCGACGATCAGTGCGTCCATGTTCGTGCGCATGAAGCATGCGTACGCATCGGCTGGCGTACATACTATAGGCTCTCCACGAACGTTAAAGCTAGTGTTGACCAGAACCGAACACCCGGTTTTTGCCTTAAACGCCGACAATAACTTGTAAAAGGTCGGATGTTGGGTGGCCGCCACGGTCTGAATTCGAGCCGAATAATCCACATGGGTTACAGCAGGTATGTCGCTCTTCGGAATATTCAGCTTAGCGATACCAAAGAGCTTCTCCTGATCGTCCGTCATCGGCAGCCGACGCGACGCCTTCACCGGAGCAACCAGCAACATATAGGGGGAATCGTAATCCATGTCGAAGTACTTCGAGACATCCTCGCGCAACACCGCCGGTGCGAACGGTCGAAAAGACTCTCTGAATTTTATCTTCAGGTTCATGTTCGCCTGCATGGAGGTCGAACGGGGATCGCCAATAATACTCCGACTTCCAAGAGCCCTGGGCCCGAACTCCATTCGGCCTTGGAACCAGCCTACAACTTTCTCTTGCGATAAGATGTCTGCTGTTACCCTGAACAAATCATCACCTTCGACTCTCCGGGTTACCGCTCCGAACTGCGCCAACTGCGCAAGAGTCTCGTCATCCGAGAACTCTGGACCAAGCAGCGACTGCTTCTGCGAGTCAATTTGTTCGTTGGTATGGCGCGGATTATCGAGGTAGCCGAACCATGTACAGAGCGCGGCGCCAAGTGCTCCACCCGCATCTCCCGAAGCCGGTTGAATCCAGATATTTTTGAAGATGTTGCTCTGAAGGAGCTTGCCGTTACCCACGCAGTTAAGCGCGACACCACCTGCCATGCAGAGGTTCTCAACTCCGGTCTCCCGTCGCAGATACTGCGCCTGACGAATCATGGTTTCCTCGACAACAACCTGAATAGAAGCTGCCAGATCCATCTCACGCTGTGTCAGAGGACTCTCTGGCTTACGTCGTGGACCATCGAAGAGCGTATCGAAACCCTCGTTTGTCATCGATAGTCCCGCCATATAATTGAAGTACTTGAGGTTCAGGTGGTACGAGCCATCCTCTTTTAAATCGAGAAGATTATCGTAGATCGCCTGCACATACTTCGGCTCGCCGTAGGGAGCGAGGCCCATCACCTTGTATTCGCCCGAATTCACCTTGAAACCGGTGAAATAGGTGAAGGCGGAATAGAGAAGGCCGATTGAGTGTGGAAACTTTATCTCACGCATGATGGAGAACTTGTTTCCTTGACCGATTCCAAGGCTATTCGTCGTCCACTCACCCACTCCATCAATCGTAAGAATTGCGGCGTTCTGATAGGGCGAGGGATAAAATGCTGAGCCGGCGTGACTCTGATGGTGCTCCGTGAAAAGAACCTCACCCTCATATCCAAGCTCGGTTTTAATCGTATCGGGGATCCAAAGCTTGTGCTTAAGCCAGAGTGGCATGGCCCGCGCATACGAGGTAAAGCCAGCCGGAGCAGTGGCGAGATAGGTTTCAAGCAATCGCTCGAATTTCAGAAGCGGCTTGTCATAGAAGGCTACGAAATCGACATCTTTGATCGTGAGCCCCGCTTGCTTGAGGCAATACGCAGCTGCATTCTTGGGGAAGTCTGGGTCGTGCTTCTTTCGAGTGAAGCGCTCCTCTTGAGCTGCGGCTAGGATCTTTC
Source organism: Bdellovibrionota bacterium (assembly GCA_044344945.1). GTDB lineage: Bacteria > Bdellovibrionota_C > UBA2361 > UBA2361 > OMII01 > OMII01. The sequence goes on from JBIJBZ010000040.1 coordinate 17,684, forward strand.
CATCTGATACGAGACACGCCGCGCTGTCGTGGTAAAAAGCTGATATTCCGAGAATGTTCATATGGCCCCTTCTTCCCTCTGAAGCTGGTCTCTTGATGGTTTCGTTCGCTTACAAAATCAACGGCGTCTCACAAGACTCTCGCCCGGATGCAGCGCGACGGGAGGCCTCTGTTTTACAATGAAGCGCCAGTAGCTGTCGACATTATATAGAGTTCGGTGTGCGTGATCGGCATAAGCCCCGGCAATCCCTTGTGATGCTCTCATGAGCGCACTCAGCGCGGCAGGTCTTTCTACTATTCCTCATCCGTAGCGGTCTTCAGCCTCGTGTGAGCTTGGCTGAGGCATAACAGCCCAATTAGACGGCCCCTCAGCTCCAAGTCCACCTCAACACCTTGCTTTTAAAGCGGGTTCCCGATTCAATACCGGAATGACAATCACCCCCCGATCAACTGTCTCTGCATTCATCGTGTGCTGCAACGAGGAGCGTCAGATCCGACGTTGCCTGCAAAGCGTACAGTGGTGCGACGAGGTTGTTGTGGTCGACTCCGGTTCAACCGATGGCACCGTGGAGATATGTCGCGAGTTCACCGACAAGATATTCCACCGAAACTGGGAGGGGTACGTCAAACAGAAGACCTACGGGCTCTCGCTCTGCAGCGGTGACTGGGTGCTGAATATTGATGCCGATGAAGAGGTATCGCCTGAACTAGCCCAGGAGCTCCAGGCGATCGCCGCCGACAAAGGCGGCACAATCAAAGAGAACGGTTTTTACGTCAATCGCGTCGTGTTTTTTCTCGGTCGGTGGTGGCGCAAGGGAGGCTGGTATCCTGAGTACAGGCTCCGCTTCTGCCGTCGTGCGAACACTACCTGGGGTGGGAACGATCCACACGAAAAGGCCTCGGTAACCGGCAAAACTCGGCGCTGCAAGGGAGAGCTTTTCCACTACTCCTTCACCGACCTTGCAGATTACGTTCGACGTTCGAATACCCTATCCTCAAATTCTACGAACACGCTCGTACAACGGGGTGCTCGACCATCAATCTGGAATTTGGTTGGACGACCACTCGCGCGGTTTTTCAAGTTCTTCATACTCAAGCGAGGGTTCCGCGAAGGTCGCGCTGGATTCATCGTCGCTGTGATTGAGGCGCACGCAGTGCTGCTCAAATACGCCAAGCTCTGGGAAACAAAGAACGGAGAGTCATGAAGCCGGTTTCTCTCCCGGTGCTTGCTGCCTGCATGTGGTGCTTGATTGCAGGTGCACATACCTCTCGGGCCACACCGCCTGATTCAACGTGTCCAACGGGCTTTCGATCCTACGAGAAGTACTGCATCCCGGAAAAGGATCCCTCTCGGCCGACCATGATGATGGGCGGCGGTTGCCCGACTGGATATGAGGCCCACGGGCGGCTCTGCGTTCGCCCCAGCACCTCTAGTACTCCAACTCCCAAGGGTGGCCTACCAACTGAGTCGCCGAAAACACCCACAAAGCTACCAGAAAAATAGCATATATTCAATTAGTTACTCCATTAAGCTGTTTTTCTGAGCGACCCCGGCGCGGCTCTGGCATCCTAAAAGGAGAGGTATTTAGACCCACTGGAGACGAGCTAGGCTGCCGACGTACCGAATGGAAGCGGCGCCATTCTCAACAACCCCATGGGAGGTTACCAAGCTTGCTACAAGAGGCTTACATCCTTATACGCCGCGCCTACCGGCATCCGCGTGCTCTCGCGGTGCTCATGGTTAGTGTTGTGCTCCTGGTTTGGACCATCTTCTCCAGTTGGACAGCACGGCCTACGGGTGGAAACCCGAGGGAGAGCCAGGTCAGTCTGGACCCTGACGGCACCTTTGAAGCGCCGAAAGCATCCCTGAGGAGCCAATTCCTTCCGGGATCTATATCTTCGGAAACACAACCCGATCAGAGCAGCACCATTACCGGAACTTCCGGGCTGGGGATGTGATTACGAGGCAGCGAAAGAACTAACTCCGTATTGAGAAATGATCTGCAGTTCGCGGAAAAATCTGCGCGGAGGTAGAGCCGCCTCATCTTTTTGGCGAAATGCCGCCCACAAAAGTTGGATTCATGACCTGCAAAGATGGTCTGGTGAACTGGTCGGGCTGAGAGGATTTGAACCTCCGACCTCTCCCACCCCAAGGGAACGCGCTACCGGTCTGCGCCACAGCCCGAACGCCGCCTACGTTAACGGAAATCACCCCAGGGATCAAACAGTTCCCGGTCTTTGACACCGTATTTTGTTTCAATTAGTCTCAAGTCTCGATGATTCGGGCCTATAGCTCAGTTGGTAGAGCGCTACACTGGCAGTGTAGAGGTCAGCGGTTCGACCCCGCTTAGGTCCATATCCATTCTACCCTTTTTTGCCCCTAGAAAGATTCATATCTGCAACAGCTGTGTGCGGGCAAAAAAGGGTAGAACGAGTCCTCTTTTCACCCCCTAGAAAGATTCGTATCTGCAACAGCTGTGTGCGGGCAAAAAAGGGTAGAACGAGTCCTCTTTTCACCCCCTAGAAAGATTCATATCTGCAACAGCTGTGTGCGGGCAAAAAAGGGTAGAATGAACTACAACGTCCCGCAATCGATAACAAACCGATACCGAACATCCCCGCGGGTCATGCGGTCATAGGCCTCGTTGATTGAGGCTATGCTGATGAGTTCAATATCCGAGACGATGCCGCGCTCGGCGCAGAAATCAAGCATCTCTTGAGTCTCTCCGATACCTCCGATGATTGAACCTGCAACCGAACGTCGTCGAGGAATCAGCGAGAACGGATGGACCTCAGGGGCTTTCGGTGGAACTCCAACCAGGATCAAGGTGCCATCGCGCTTGATCAGAGAAAGGGTCTGGTTGAGGTCGTGCTCTGCTGACACCGTGTCCAGGATGAAATCGAACCGCTCCGCAGCTTTTTGTACAGCATCTGCATCAGTGGAGAGGAGGAAATCATGGGCTCCAAGTCGCCGCGCATCCTCCTCTTTGCCGGCTGAGGTGCTGATTACCGTGACTTCGGCACCAAAAGCCGCGCCAAATTTCACCGCCATGTGCCCAAGACCTCCAAGGCCAAGCACGCCAAGCCGGTGCCCCTTTCCAACTTTCCAGTGTCGCAACGGCGAGTAGGTCGTAATCCCAGCACAGAGAAGGGGCGCTACGGCTTTAAGGTCGAGTTTCGGCGATACCTTTACCACATAGTTTTCATCCACCACTATCTGAGAAGAGTATCCACCATGCGTTGGAGTCTTCTTGTCCTGCTCGGTGCTGTTGTAAGTAAACGAGGGCCCCGTAGCACAAAACTGCTCTAGTCCCTCTTGGCAGCTGGGACAGGTGCGACAGGAATCTACGAAACACCCCACTCCAACCAGGTCGCCAACCTTGTACCGAGAAACGCCCGCGCCTACATCGGCC
>JBIJBZ010000032.1:0-22757 GCA_044344945.1 Bdellovibrionota bacterium
CGATCTCGTGCCCTGGAACCATAGGGAAGGTCGAGCCACCCCATTCGTCACGAGCCTGGTGGATGTCGGAGTGACACACACCGCAAAACAAGATCTCTATCACGACATCGTCCCTCCTAGGGGCGCGGCGGTGAAACTCGAAGGGCTTTAGGGGAGATTGGGGATTGTATGCTGCGTAGGCTTTTGTGGGTATCATAGAGGCTCAATGTTCAGACAAGTATGTGGCGTATAGTAGCCCGGGAGGAGCCATTGCAACAGTTAAAGACCGCGTACCGCGGCAAGCCGGCTTGTGAAGTCTGGGATTCGGGCGGATACTGGAGAGACCAACTATTTCGGGTCCTCCACAGCGTTCAGTCGGAGTAGTTTTTCCTGTGTGCTCTGTGGGGCGAAGGGATCAACCGTTGGTTATTTTTTCAGATAGGAAGACACCATGAAGAGAGCGTTACTTGCACTTTGTTTGGCAGGCTTTGCCGCTTGCTCACCACAACAAACCACGCCTGCTGCTGAGGGAAGCTCATGCGCATGTGGCCGTACCGCGTCGAGCGAATCTTCCTGCTCATGCGATAAGTGTAAGAGTGGTGACTCCGGTTCGTGCGAGTGCGGCGCAGCAAAGGCTGCGGCTGCAACTGGCCACTCCTGCGGGCATTCGCACTAATCGAGCCGGTCGCAACAGGGCCCTAAGGTGCTGTTGCGACCGTTTTCCCATCCGGGTGGATCACGGAAGGTGTTCGTCCGGGTCCACGGGTGGCTGCACCCCCTGCGGGGCTAATTGACGGCGCAACGCATCCACCTCCGCCTGCTCCCGCTTCAGCATCGCATCGATATCGGACGGCTCAGCTCCTGATTTTTGGATGCTTTGGACAGGAGGCTTCCCCTGCTTCTGCGAAGCGGCCACCTCGACGTCTTGCTGCTGCTCCCCCTGTTCCTCCTCGATATCAAAAGTCTCCGGCGTTTGCTCGCGCTTTTCCTGGCCAATGGGCGCAGCAGTTGGCATCGCTTGTTTGGCCGCTTGTTGGGAAAGGATTTCCTCCAACGGGTCCACCTGCTGCGAAGCTTTGTGTGCACGGCCTGGATTCACAGTGGGAACGTTCGGCCGACCCCCTAAATTTTCCGAAGCGTCGCGGCTAAACGAGAATTTTCTTCTCGGTAAAGGGTTAGTCTGCGTCACAATGGATTGTGGAATGAGTATGCGCTGCCCCGGATGTAGCTGGTTTAGCTTTCTTCCTTTGTTAGCCTCCTGAACTACATCGCGGGTGTTCTCAGAGCCAGTGTACCAGATCAGGATCGTATCGATCTCCTCATTGCCGCCTGCCGGGGATACCACATGCACTAGATATGATCCCTCACGAATGGGCTTCGGCGTTGACAGTCGTATATCGTTACAGCCAACCAGAGACAGGGCGATCCATATTGCAACCCAGGAGGTCTTAAAAACACGTGGTGTAGAATCGTCAGAAGTCATAGCTATCCCGAAGCAGGATCACGCTAGTTCGCGGCCAGGTGCGCGTAATCCAGTCATGTAAGGAGAGTCGACGCACCGGGAGCAATCCTTGATAGGAAACCGCCGTTGCGGAAAACGCATCATGGCTACCCGGCCAAATCTGGGGTATTCGCTGATAACAATGTTTGAGAATCTCTCCCTTGAAGCCTTCCCACGTGAGAAAAGTGCTCCAGGAATGCTGTCAGGGCGGTGCAAAAAGATTGCGTTGTGAGTATTGGGAGAGTTTTGATGAAACAAGCCGGAGTAGACGAAAAAACCCAACCCGAATTCGCCAGCCCGCATATTTCTTGAAACTGCGCCGCAAAAGCGGCGAGAATATTGATTTTTCGGGCCCAAAGGGCGCACTCAAAAAACTATTTTCAGGGCGGAATCGTGTCGAGATACCTTCCGGTCTGAAAATCGATTGTAGATCAGAAAAAGCTCTGTTATCGGCGCTCCTAGTAGCAGGCTTCATGCAATATGCCGGCTAACTCTATGTCGAGTCACAGACTATCCAGGCCTCGCCGAAGTGTTAATGCTGGCGTGAGCGGATCACTCGAGCCGAGTGAGACCTCAGCGCGAGCTCCGTGCAGCGCTCGCCGAAGTCTGAGTTACCGAGAGGAGTTTTTCGGCGGCTCCAACGAAGTTGCCGTCAAAATATTGAGATGCACAACAGGAAATCTTTGTTCACCACCCTGCTCGGCCTGATACTGCCGAGTGACTTTACGTATCGATAGCAGAGTTGCGGGCCCTCATCGGCACCTCGCACCTTTGCGATGAGAGGGAAACTGATGTTAATAGCCGACGATTGAGAGGATCATCCGAATTTTCGGCGCATAAACTCCGCAATCTTCTCTTTGTGCTCTGATTGTCCATCTTCAAAAGAGAGACCTCTACGCAATACCTCATTACAGTCGAAGGCCAAGTTTAATACCTCTCCGTCTACCTCGATGCCGATGGCACGGGCAGCCCCGACCCGGTTGCCAATAAATCCTACCTGGAAGTTTTGGTCCCACTTGTCGTGCAGTGTAGCATGGACCTCGGGGAAATCTTCTTTGATAAAATTAAGTGCCCTTTGCCTGTCGCTAGTATCCAATTGCATGTGCTCACTCCAGTTGCTAAATACATCCAATTCGCGTCGCTCACTCGGGCAGCCGTAGACCCGACTCATCGCTCCCATGAGCGTATCTGAGAGTGCGTCGCTAAGCAAAGATGCTCCGGTCCTTGGTATTGGCATCTAGTTCAGGGACCCCAAAGGCTCCAGCCTTTCGCGCACTATGGGACTCTGGCTACTCCCGGGTTACGACTTTCGAAGCTCCCTCTAGCTCCACAACTACCTAAACTATCAGCTTATTTCGTTCCTTCTCACGGAGGCCGACGCGATGCGACGCCACCAGCAAAACTACCCATACCAGATCGAAACGTATACCGACTCGATTGAGAAATTCGGAGTGAAGGGCAATCAACTATTTACGTATCAGTTGCGTGCAAGGAGTGAGTCCCTCACGCCGGTGCACAACTCCGCGTCGAACAAGCCGTATCGCTTAAAGATAACCGCTCCCAACGAACGTGTATGGAACTCCGAGGGGATCGAACGTGTGGTTCACGGCAGCCGCGGAACACAAGAGTTTCCCGCAAAGCTCATCGAAACGTATCGCTTGTTAGCCCCCGACACCCGACTCGGTCGGCACTTTCAGGAACAGATGACCGAGCTAGCGAAGCGCTTGTTTCCTACCAGAGATTTTACCAAGGATCCCATTCAGTTCTGCATAGCATGCGAGGACAGTGCAAATGCATTTTATCTCAACCGCTCGAAGCCACCTGTGGTAACCATCCATGCTGGCTTACTCGTAGGCCCACAAGCAGTACAATCTCTCGATGAGCTCTTCTTTGTGATCGCCCATGAAATGGGACATGAGTGGCTTGAGCGAGAGAAGTTTGCATATGGAAAAGGTAATGAAGTAGGCGCTGATTACTTCGCTACGCGAGCTCTTGCAGAAGCCGGCTTCGACCGAACAGCGGGCCTGACGTTCATGCGACGTCTCTATCAGGTAACAGGTCGAACGCAAGAGCCTCTGCTCCATACCATCCAACAGTCCATGGATTCTCATCCCACAGATCGCATTCGGCCATCAACACTAGAGGCTGCGCTGGCCAAAGTTCGCCAAGACATCGGCGATCCGGAGCAGAAACCAACTCCAGAACCACTACCTGCTGACCTCATAGACTCTGCGCGAGAGGCCCATTGGTGCGGTTTTGTCAGGAACTCTCTTGAGTCCTCGATAGGTACCGATGACCTAATCACCCTCCTTCGCACCTCTATGGAGCCCGGTGGCGCATGTTTTTGCCCGGTTAACGGGCGAGAAATGTCGGCGTATCGCCTACAAGAGGTCGCCGAGATCCTTGACGAACACCTGACCTCTCCTGGTTTTCAGTTCACACCCACGGTAGACCAGGAGCTGCATGAATTACTTCTAACCGCGTCCCAGATGCTCGATGACAACAAGGCGGCTTTTGATGGAGAGAGCGTACACGGGATCGCGGGTGCTGCTCACGGTCGCATGTATGAGGTCGTTCGTAATGCGGTAGCAGCAATTGCCCCGTCAGCGCCATTCCACCCCCGAGCTGAGTTCGGCATCCTCCGTCGGGCCCACGATGGGCTCGCGCTCCTTGCACGTTCAAGTGATACGATGCCGATCTCCGAGGCGCGTCAGGCAGCAGTCGCGTTGCAAGACTATCACCGCCTTGACGCACGTTGTGAGGCAATTGGGATTCCGCGTGAACTAGTGCGGGAGATCCCAATTCCTCTCAACACCGATCTGCGTGAGGGCGAGCTGGTTACCTGGAATAAGGTTGTGCGAGGTGCCTTGCAATACCCCAGCGGATCTGAGGAGCGCGCAACGTACGTCTATCTGCTGGGAACGCTTGGCATCATCGATAGTAGGCTTGCCGTTGAAACTCTTACCCAAGTAGCAGCAAGCCGCAATCATCCCATACGTGAGGCCTCTCTCGTTGCAGTTACCCCCGACGGTGTATGTAAGGGGCCCGCTACCAACGACGTAGAGTTCTTTACCGTTTTGATGAATCACTTCGATGCCCAGCTTTCACGGTGCGTGGAGGCTGATGATATTGAGGGTGCAGCTGCGGCTGCATCAACACTGGCGAAACTCGCAAGCGCTGGGAGGGGTACAGCGCTGTGTGACTCGGTTGTTAGCGACCGCTTTTGGGGCTCATCTCTCCTAAAAAAGGGGATCTCGGATCTCTGGCGAATACATCCTCAGAACTTGTCGCCGAGCGCTGCACTTCTCTCGGATGTCTGCCGAAAGCTAGAGGGTATCAAGGATGAAGTATCTCTCGACGACTACCGCAAAGTCCTCTTTGAAGTGGCGGAGCGTATGTTTAGGTTACCGTACGAAGCGAACATCGAAGCTGCCGTCGTCGAGATTAGGACCCCACACGGTAGCTTCCGGTTACGTGAAATTGAGCTCTTTCTCCTCGACAAAGAGCGCGAGGTATTGCGGGGCACCGAACTCCATCTCCTTGCAGACCGGTATCAATATCACTACGATAAATCCCCGCGGCGAGGGAGCAGTATACGACAGCAGCGAAGCGAATTACTCATTCCCCTTGATGACTTTCGAGATTGGATCGAAGTGGAGTGGCTGCATACCCTTAGCGTAGCGGATCCGACCAGCTACAACCAGCGACCTCTTGGTTCTGCTACATCGTTGACGGACGCGGCGGCTGACATCTCTGCCCTCATAAGAGCTCGCCCGGAGCTACTCAATAAGCAGTTCCTGTACCAACTGCAGCGCGAAAGTGCGTTGTCACTTCCTATTACATGGTACAGCCAGCGCCTTGAAGACGGTTTCTACCCGAATGAGCCTCCACTTCGGGCTCAAGAGATTCGAGCGGCCTCTGACCAGATCAGCCAAACGGTACGAAACCTCGGGATTACGTGGTTCGATGAGGCTCCGGGCAACCTCGCCGCTACATTTAACTTCGCCGCACCTGGATTCTCGCTTGAGGCTCGCGCATCCCTTCGTGCTGCAATACTGCAGTCAGGTCTCCAGTTCTCTGACAATACCACCGAAGCAACTCACGAATGGATCTGGCTGCAGAACCGGCAGTTTTTTAATCCACAACAGGCGTATCAATTTCTCGGTGATATCCTTGACCGCATAGAGCAAACGCCTGTAACGGAGCGCCTTGCCGCTCTGGAAGATATCTTCATTCATTCGTCTATCGGCGATAGCACTCTTCGAGCTCGTGCAATCCGGATGCTGTCACAGAGTTATGTTGAGCGTCTCGGCCACGATGACGGGTCTTCCACCTATCTCGCTGCATTTCAAGCTGCTATGAATGTTCGTCTTGTACAAGAGAGCGGCTCTATCGCGAAGCCGGTTAAAGCTGAAATCGCACAGGCGTTACTTCTAGACGTCGTGGCACAACCGCAGGCGTCACGATACCTCCGAGAGGCCTTTATTGGGCAATCTCTATCGGAAAGCGAGATTACAGCGATTAATATCGGCGGTGTCGGTGTGGATCTGCTGATTAATATTTTTACCAAGAAATCTGAGTTGCGAAATGAGTTACTGCGATTCCTTACATCGCCACTTACCGATCGCTCTGTTTCTCAGTGCGACGGCGTAGTAGATAAAGTCCTACGCAACGACCGCTACACTCGAACTTCATTGGATGACGCCCGCGCAACGCTTCTTCTCTCAGGATTGCGATCTCACCTCCCGCTCATTCACCAGGAGTTCTGGAGCATGTCCATTGCACACCGTGCCGTTATTGGAAAGGAACTCCTGTTTAATGGCGCTCGCATGGATACCTCTGAGGGGAGATCTGCTGTCGATTTCGTCCTGCAGTCTGTATTTCCGGGAGCATCAGCTACATCAGGTCGGCTGCGTCGAGCGGCGCTCGCTTACATCAACGCAAGTGAAGGCTACATGCAGCAGCTAGTTGCGGCAGCGTTTCTCTTCTCAGCCAAGAAGGTGCAGGAGTCACCACGCCGACATTCAAAGGAGGCAGAGGGTATCGGTCTCCGTTCGTTTCTTGAGAGCACCCCACCCGCGGGCGGCAAGGTCGGGCAGCAGTTACCAGGCGTTGCATCGCTACCGAAGCATATCGCTGATGCGTTACAAAGCTTTAAGAGTCAATTTAATCTCCCTCGGGTTTGGGATTTTCACGCTCAAGCACTCGCGGATATTCCCCCGGAGGAGTACCACAAGATCCAGCGCTTTGGCCGCCCCGATAAAGCTGGCACGATCTTCATCACCTGCGAAGTGCAGCACGAGGAGTATGGGGATTGTATCTTGCAGCTTTTACGCCCAGGCATTGAGCTGCACGGTGAGCAAGAATTTGTTGCGTACCAAAAAGCACTCGATACCTTGGTGCTTAATGGCGACGCTGTGGATCGAGAGATCGCTCGTACCGGATCGCGAATGATTGAACACGGCAGAGAGCTGCTGGCACAGGAGATAAACACAACTAAGCTTGTATCGGCTAATCAGGCGATGCATCAACTCTACCATGGAGACACCATCGATTGTCTTGATGGCAGAAAGGTTGCGTTTGAGGGTCCGCAGGTTCTTGCTTCGGGGTCCCGTTGGATTCTTCAGAGAAAGCATCCGGGCCGCGAGCTATCTCACATACTTGCAGATCCGGATGTGTCTGATGCCGATAAAGCGCGATACGTAACTGCGTATGCATGGAAGGAGTTACGTAACGCAACATCTCAGCGTCGCTTTGACCAAGATCCTCACTCCGGTAATGTCAAGATAGCTGGAGATGTCATGTATCGCTTCGATGCAGGGTGCATGATTCCGGCTGCGATGAATGACGAACAGGCTCGAGTTGTCGGAGAGATCATAGGTCGCATGGTAAAGTCGGCGATGACCCTCAGGGGTTCAAAGCCAGCCCATCTGCTTCGCCAGGTGAACCAGGAGATCGGAGACGATTCCAATCCGATTGCGAAGGCATTTGTTCGGCAACTCTCATCGATCGCTGAGTGCTTTACCACCGTTGGGCGTGATGGAAAGCCACTCATTGATGGCCCTACCCGGCGAGCAATTGCTAAGGATCTTTTGACTACGATGGATCCAGTGGTGCGAGAGGGTCTTGAGAGCGTGCTGCCGGGGTGGATGAAGCGGGTAGCCTTGGGGCGTTAAAAAGCAACTCTGTCATTCGTGAGTCTAGCGCTACCCGCAATCGGCACCTGGTACTACTGACCCGCATTAGCCACGTATCACGTTCTTCGGAGATCAATCATTTCAGCTTTCAGACTAAGTGTTAAGCTGTATCCCTCTCCTTGATGCAGAGATAAGCAACTGGGGTGTCTCCAGGGGAAAGGTGTCAAGTGGGGACAGTATAGCCAAGAAGCAGGGCAGAGTATTCGCTAAGGAGTTCAAGACGGAGGCGGTTCGACTTGCGAGTACCGGGGAACGAACGGCTGCGGAGGTAGCTCCGAGCCAGGTAAAGGGGGCGCCTCTTGCGCGTCATGGATCGCGTCGACCCTCTCCTTCACTAACCGACCTATCGCTAGCTCAAGGATCGCGTAGGCGATCTCCTTACTCACTTCGTGCGCCGTGCTGGATCCACTCGCGAGCCCCAAGCGCTCCATCTCTGCTCGGGTCGTTCCCTCAAACGCGGGTGAGAGCGCCGCCACAGCGCATCGCCTCAGTGTCTCAACAGGCTCCTCAGCCCACGCGGAGTCCCGTAATCGATTCTCCATCCATCTCGTACATGGTACTTTTCAGCGCAGAGCGAGTTGCCTTTCAAGGGCCGCATCGAGCTTTAGAGGTGACATGATCGGTCTCTAAAGGGATGAAGTAGATCGCATCGAAAGTACCATGTACCAAGGGTGGGGGGCTTGGAAGTCAGGGATTCCTTGAGCCTTCATGATGTCCTTGATTGAGTGCGCGTCTTGGATGAATGCGATGATGCGCATCTGTGCTTTGCACATGGGGCACTCTAGGGGATCCACCTCGTAGATTCTCTTTATGCACGCGGCCCAACTACTTCTTCGGAACTCGACTCGACTGAGCTCGCCGAAGTCTGAGATACATGGAGGATTTTTCCACGTGCTGAAAATCGAAGAGCAACCCAAGATCCGCTTTCGCAGCAGGGAGGGGTTTTGTCTCGTTTCCCTAGGGCCGAGGATTCATGCCCAGTTCGCGGCGTGGTTCTGAGATCCCAGAGATTCACAGATCAGACCGCTCCGTATCGTTTCCGACACCCCCCCTCCGTAAGCTTCCATACGGTATCTCTGTATGGCACCATCACACTCGATGTGGCAGTTTACGCACGATTCGGGGAATAAGGAGTTGCTGGGGTTGAGCAACGCGCTCTTGGCGCGCCCCGCGATCCCTGAGGTGTTGCGAGGGATAGTAGTCGATGGTCAATCAGCTGCGAACGCGGCTCATGAGGATCTTTCCAAATCGGGGTTGCTAACCGTACCGGAGCCCTTTCCAACGGTCGATGACGCGGCTGTGATGTTGACCACCTCCTGCTCGCCGGAGACTATGCTGCGAGCGTTATCAGCGAGCATCGCGCACTCGATCGCCGGTCTGCGGACGGCGTTCCCTGAGGATGTGCGGCATCTCGTAGCGGCCGAATTCTTAATCGACGAAGAGCTTACAACGCGCAGCCCCGAGTGGCGCGCCCTCTATCGGCACGATGCCCCTAGTGTCGCCCTGATCGAACCGTATGGGCTCGCCGGTTCTGAATTCGCCGCGCTGGCGGCGGCGCGCGCGGGCCTCATCGATTCCCGCGCCCCTAATTTCGTGATCGTCCCCCCGCTACCGGCCCTGATGTGTTACGACGGGCTCGGTCACGTAGTCGCGAGGGGAGGGATCATCATCGATCACAACGGTTCGCTTCACTCCGGTATCTTTCCAACTCCGATCCCGTGTCGAGTGGCGGTTCCGGGAAGTAATGTAGGTGAGGTAGAGTCAGAGCTTACCCAGCACGGCGTAGTCGTTATCGGTTCGCGACGATCCCTTGAGCGCGGGTTCTCAAAGTTTGAGCAGAAGGAGTTACTCTATAAGGCTGGTGTGAAGTCTCCACGAGCGATCCTGGTACGTGACGGTGCCCCATCCACGATCGGTGCGCAGGTGAAACGATTTCTCGACACCTACCCCAAGAACAGAGGGGTTGTGGTCAAACCGGACAGTGAAGCTCACGGTACGGGTGTTGTGCTCTTTGATCGCAACCCGCCACATGAGTCGGTCGTTGCCGCGATTCGTACCACCGTGAGGCAATTCGGCTCTGCCGTTGTTGAGGAGCGGATCCCATCATTCTCGCTCTCTTCATCAACCGGGATAGATTGTAATTTTCGCGTTCTTCGTGCCCCCCGTGAGGCACGATGGATAGGGATTGAGGTGCGCGCGAGCGACCACGGTGGGGCTGTAAACCTCTTCACCGGCGCGTCAGCGTATCGATTCAATCCAGCGGCGATAGGAAATCTTACGGGGCTGCCACTCGATCAAGCTGAACGGCTCTTTGATCGCCTCTATCGGATCCTTGATGAAACGAGCAAGAAGGTCGCTGACGCTATCGGTGGCGATGTTGTTGCGATCGATGTGATTATCGATAACCACTTCGTTCCCTATGTGAATGAGGCAGCTACCTCCTTAGGAGGGGGAATAGGCACCTTGGCGACCCTGGATGGTTCACTGCCAGAGCGGCTGCAGGCGGGGAACGCGCTCTTTGCATACCTCGCTCGGCGCGCTGTTCGTGAGGCTCGTCCAGTAGTCTCGCCGATGGCGAGAGATAGTTACGAGTCCCGCGCCGCCGCATCCTCGGTGAAGACCGCCGCCTGGGCCGGATTTCATATGCTCGACGCGGATGATGGAGATACGGTGGCGCTGGTCGCGAGCGCCCTCCATCGGTGTTTAGCGAGCTCGGATACACCGGTTCGTATCCTTTCGCGTGACGCTCACTATCAGAACATCATCGAGGAACTTACTCTCTGTGGTGAGCGCTCGTTTATCACGCGGATCCTCCGCGATCTCGGTCCATCCCTTGATTCGATGCCGCACACCCTGTGCGCGGTCGCCGCCTACGAGCACCGATTAGGCGATCCTCATCGCGCTCAGCGCTTGATTGAGGGGCTTCAAGAACGGTGGAGGCCCGAATCCAAAGTCGGTCAGCTGATCGGGTCAGTCGCGCAGCGAATCGGCGTGCGAGATAATGGGTACTGGGGGACCGCCTTTCGGGCTCGCCTCACCAACCTTAAACCAGATCTTCCGCAGCGACCCCGCGAGCTGCTTGGGTTATCCAAAAAATTCAAGCCACGAGATCGGCTTGAGACCCTTGTGCGAAAAAAACATGATCCATTCGATCTGATCCAGGAGGCGGAGTACTGGAGGCATCGCGGCCAATTCAAACTCTCTTTCTCGATCGTGAGCTACGCGCTCGTCTCCATCCTCGCGAATCGTCCGCACTTCACCCACGCTGATGAGATGTTGTATGAGGTGAACAAACAGCTTCAGGCTCTTGTGCCGTATTTTCCCGATAACGCCGACGCTGACGCCAAGCCCTCGTGGCCCCTTACATGGCGGTTTCGGAGGCTCGGCGAACGCATGCGGATGAGCATTGCGGACATAGCGCTCAGGCGCGCGCTACGGCGGGAGTGGAAACCATATGCCGAGTCGCGTATCAGCGCCTTCACGTCACGGCTCTTTGGTCTACTTACTATCGTCAGCAAGGAATGAGGAAATATGATCAGTCACAATCACCACAACACACCGGGTAAAGGAGACGAGGTAGAGCGTACCGCCGCGCCTCAACAAGCGGACGTCGTCAAGGCTCCAGCTAACGAGCCCACGCTCCGTGATCTTACGGGGCCGCGGGTTGAAGGCACGGATTCGGAGCTCAGACTGCCCATGGTCGCGCATATCTCTCAGCATTTTAGTGAGATTCACGCCCTTCCCCGGCAGCTGCGCAGCGACCCGAAGATAGCGGAGCGTCTGGCCGAGTGTCGTCGATTCGCGGACCGTCTGGCTCGAGGAGAGTATGATCAGAGCTTGAACCGATCTGAGCGGCAACTCGACACGTTGAAGGCTATAGTAGGCGATGAGGCGGCTACTCGCCGTGGGATAGGTGTGGCTCTCACATACCTTGAGAAGCGATCGAATCTTCTCTCGGAGTTCGAAGTTTTGGGACCCGATTCGATCGTGCTGAAATTACAAAAGTTGATTCAGTCGACAAGCTGTGAGGATGCGCGCCAGAGAGACACTGAGGCATTTGGGTTCTTGACGGACACATTCTTGAGCCTCTACCTTCATGCGATCCTCCCCGATGTTCTCACGCGAAAACACGCGCATGAGATGGCGCTCCGCTTCGGTCCGACCACCTCGCCCCGCGTGCCGGGCGTCGCGGCCGGTATGATAGCCGGATCAATGGCCGCGAGTTGGATGGTCATGAGATATATCGATCCGTTGCTTGAGCCTGGAAGTCTTCTACGGCTCGGTATGCCGTTAGCCGTGGGCGTGGCGCAAGTTGTGGCCTTTCGGCGAATCCTTAACTCTTTGAAGGATCGCGATTGTGTTCCCCCGGAGTTACGAGGCGCATACGCGTTGGCAAGTAGCCTTGCGTATGGTGTCGCCAACGGAATCGCGCCCTCCTTCAGTGGAGTCGTGAATGATTTGATCGACACAAATGAAGCCGCCTTGGTTAAGTACGCGACGGTCCTCCACGGAATGAAGAGCGCTGGAGAGCTTGATACGTTTATCTTCGATACCGTAAAAGATTGCCGGAGGGGTAACGACTCACTCGAATACCCCGCTCTCGATGCGCAGTGGATGGAGCTGGCCAACTCACGATGGGAGGAGATGAAGCCAGCCACAGCCGGTGCTAACCCGATCGACAACCTTATTCTGAGCACCACCCTGCACCACTCTTTGCGAACAATCGAGGGACTCAAAGCGCGCCTTGAGCTGATAGGTGGGCTGCGTGACGCCGTGGATAACAGCCTTCATGAAAACCGGTGCGCCGAAGGGGTTGGGTAACCACACCTTATGCGATCACCCGGAGGGCCCGTCTCCCGACGAGCCGGCATCGCGACCGTCATTCCGATCCGCGCCATCCATCGCCATTCAATTTGGTACGGTCGCACATACCCGCCCCGTCAGGAGACGGGCCCTCCGGGTTGTTGCAATCACGCAAGGTAATCATCGACGAGGAAGAGTATGGCGACCGGGCCCCGTGTTCCGGTAGGCCGAAGGGGCCTCGTGGTGTCGTCACCGGGCTCATTAGTCAATTGAATACGGAACGCCTCTTGGTTTACCGATCGACTGCATGAAAAGCATACTCACACCTCTCAGCATGAGCTCTGCGATCGGCAAGCAGATACTCTCGCTCATACGGAGTGGGGATTATGCGCACGCTGGAGAAGAGGAGGCCATACGCCGTACCCTTGATGGTGTGAGCCCATCACCTGACCGTGCGATCCTCGACATGGGATGCGGGCTCGGTGGCACCGCCAACTATATCGCCCGCCTCGGGCTGGGCTCCGTGACCGGAATCGATATCGACCCCGATACGATCGCGTATGCAAAGGAGCGATACCCTGACTGTTTCTTTACCTGCTGCCCTGCTGGTGAGTGCTCGCGCTTTCTGCAACCTGGCTTCTCCCTCGTCGTTACCTTTAACGCGCTCTACACCTTTTCTGATCAATCAGCCGCCTTGCGAGAGGCACACAAACTCACCACTTCTGGTGCAGAGATACGGCTCTTCGAGTACACCGCACGATCCGCACGCCCCGAAGTCATCTCATTCTGTGACGACTACGGTCGGGGCCGATGGCGCCCCGTTATCCTCGATCAAGCCGAAGAGATGTTGGTCCGTACTGGATGGAAGCTCGAAGAGGTAGCTGACCTCTCCTCCGCGTATGAAACGTGGTACACGGAATTAGTTGATAAAATCTCCTCCAAACAAGACGAGATCATCTCTCAACACGGAAGGGAGTGGTTCGAGTACGCTCTACGGCGGTACCAAGAGCTACTGGAAGTGATTGAGCGAAGGGTTATCGGGGGAGCGATCCTCAAGGCCGTTCGAGCGCCGTGAACTCTGCCGCAGAAGCGGCGCCTCCCCAGGTAGGCAGCCCCTAATTCAGCATTGTCGTGAGCGGTTGCCATAAAAATAGAGCGGCTGAGCATCGCTCCCCGCCTGAGACACTTCATGGCGACCCAAGCCGCACGCGAGTCACGGCCGCCAAATAAATAAACAATATTTGCAGGTTGTTAGGTGGAGTTAAGCACAATGTTGCAACCAGGGATCCCCTAATGGCATTATATAAAAGACCATCAAGGACTTTTTTATGATACACTTTCACCTCCCTTTCTCCTACCTTCGGAGGCAGCGCCGACTCTCCGAACGAGAGCTCGCTGATCGCGCAGCGCTCTCACGGTCCGCTATTCGGGGGCTTGCGGACCCTGCCGCAGGCAACGTAACCGTGGGGTCCGTTGATAAGCTCGCGGCGGTTTTCGAGCGTGACGTAGAGGTGCTGTTGAGTGGCCAAGAGCTATTCTCCGAATACTCCACCGTCGCGATCGCGTACAAGATAGAGCGCGATGGATTCGATTCGTGGAAGACTCATCTCTTTGATTTTGTCGATGAGTTCCGGCGGACCGCGGACGCCCGGCTCGTCTTACTCACGCCACCAGCATCATCAGACGAGCGAATTGTAGCGCTACTCTCCTCGGTGGTTCGCGCGTTATGCGAGGAGCTGGGAATGAGCCCCCCTGGGTGGGCGTCACGTCGTCACTTTCTAGCATCTCCGTGGTTTGTTTCGGGTATGAACTCGCTCAAAGCGAGCGCGCTGCTCGAAGCTCCCCTCGCATTCAGATCAAATAACATCTTTGTGCATGAAAACTTCCTAGCGCGAGCGTGATATGTTGACCAAGGAACGAATTGAGAGTCTCTTTGAAAAGTTAAATGACGCTCTTCGCGGGCGGGATGAGATCGGCGAGATCGGCATCGTGGGTGGGGCAGTGATGTGTTTGGTGTACAACGCGAGAGCGGCAACCAAGGATGTTGATGCCATCTTTGAACCGGCTTCAATTATACGAGATCTCGCTGGTAGAATAGCTGAGAGTGAGTCGCTCCCTTCTACCTGGCTCAATGACGCGGCCAAGGGATATATCCTTCCTGGGTTTATCAAACAGGAGGTGATGACATTGTCTAATCTTCGCGTATGGGCACCTGAGCCTCGATACATGTTGGCGATGAAGTGCATCAGCGCGCGGTGGGATTCATCCGACCGAGACGATGTGGTCTTCCTCATCAAGCTTCTAAAACTCACACACCCGCGGGAGGTGTTTGAGATTATTGAGGACTACTATCCGAATAATCGGATACCGCCGAAGACCCAGTTCCTTATAGAGGAAGTATTGAATCCAGAGTAAGCCCGCATTCCTCAATCCCCCACCCGGAGGACCCGTCTCCCTCTCTCGAACGCTATATGTGAACCAGAAAAGCTAACACGAGCGTGAAGATAACCTTATATTTGTCAGACAACTCATACTTCCGGCTCTTCTTAGCCTGCGCAGCGATCGCCACAAAGCCATCGGCGACCCATGCGGTAAGAAGATTGCGAGCGGCTCGCTCAGATATAGAGAACAGCTCAGCCACGTTGCTACTGGCGATAAAATCGCTCTCTTGAAACAATACAAGTGCCTTGCGCTGGCGTGGGTCAAGCCGCCGCAAGACCAAAGAACAATCGTGTGCTCCACTGCTGGCAGCCTCCGCGGCCCTGCGCTTTACGCTCTCAAAGCTATCCGCCCCGCCAGCACAGAAATACTCTACCCATTTCGTAATGCTCGCCTTGGCGCGTCCCTCGTAGTAGTTGTGAGATGGGCCGACCGTTAGAGCCTCATAATACCCGCCGAGATTTCGGGCATAGTATTCCTCAAGCGAGTACAAACCTCTTAGGTCATAGCCGCCTAGGTGAAGAGTAAAGTTCGCAGAACACATCTACAGCGAAGTTATCGAAGACAACCCGCATCGCCACACCGTCTTCACCATCCCAAAACGCCTACGGGTGTTCTTTCGGTACGACCGCAAGCTCAACACCATCCTCTTTCATGCTGCTTGGGGAGCACTCTTACAAGTACTCGGCATAGAAGAGCGTGAGCTCGCCGCTATCTTTACCGTGCAAACTGTCGGGGAAGCGTTAAACTACCATCCACACCTTCACGGACTTCTCGCTGACGGATACTGGAAGGACGGCGTCTTCACCAGGTTCGGGGTGGTAGACCTCAAAGCAATCGAGCATGCCTTCGCTGAACGGGTCCTCGCACAGCTTCACAAGCAAGAGCTTATCTCTGACGATGACGTAGCCCAGATTCTCTCTCAGGACCATAGCGGCTTCGGGGTATGGTTGGGTGACCCCTTCCACGATAAAGAAAGCGAGCAGTTCGTCGCTCGCTACATCGAGCGTGCTCCCCTATCCTTGGAAAAGCTCTCAATACAGGACGACATCGTTACCTATACCACCAAAGACGGGGCAGCTCATGAGTTTGACGCTCTGGAGTTTTTAGCAGCGCTCTCGTGTCATGTACCGAAGACCTATGAGTCAATCACACGATACTACGGACGATACTCCTGTAGGAGACGGGGCGAACGCGCCAAGCTCTCCCCTCCTCCAGCTGAAGAAACTGAGAGTGACTATCGAAGAGAGTTCCGTAAGAGTAGTTGGGCCGCGTGCATCAAGAGAATCTACGAAATAGATCCTCTCGAGTGCCCCAAGTGCAAAGCATAGATGCGCATCATCGCCTTCATTCAAGACGAGCACTCAATCAAGGAGATCATGAAGGCTCAAGGGATCCCGGATTTTCAGGCTCCACCTCCCATCCCAAATCCATCGACACCGTAGAGGCTATCGATAAACTCCCCTCCTACGACTCTTTCGAGTCGGGTCCCGATGACCCCTAAAATCCGATTTCTTGGTGACGGGGCGGGAGAGGTGTATTTGAAATGCTACTTTTCGCGACTTAGCTCATCCCGGGGCGCTCCCCTTAGACCCTTGGAACACTTCCTTAGAGCCAAAAATACGAACTCCGCCCCTCTCTGAATCGCACTCAAGAGTCCGTATTTCGTTCCACTACCGCAGATCAACTACTTGCAAACAATCGACCGATCTCCGTACCAATTACAGTGCGCGGAGGGTCGTATCCCGCGGCAGATCTTAGACTTCATCCTCTATCGTGTTGTTGATGCGTTCCTCACAGAGAGAGATGCGGTTCGGTTCTCTACAGGTGTGAGGGCTGGGGCGAAGCCATCTCTGGTTATGCACAGCGAGCACGGAGCCTCCGTAACTATCGAGTTGGATCGAATGCAAGCCGAGATTCAAGCCTATCTCGCGTCAGCGAAGGAGCGATTTGGCATTCTGCAGGATTGTCCAGAGCTTGTGTTGGCACAAAAGCGCACATGGCTTAACTCGCGCAATGGTGCAGATTAGGTGGATGGGGAAGGATCCTCTGTCCGGGCTACGGCATACGGGGGCTTGGAAATCATGGTCGTATTCTCGTCGCGGTGTGTAAGGAGCTTAACAACCTATAATGGGACGAATTAGTTGAAGGTATATTGCAGTGACGATCATCTTTCCACACATTGATCAACGTAGTCTCGCGTTAGCAACTACCGAGATGCCGCGTCTGAATAACCTGCAGCGTTTGGCAGAGCCAAGCTACATCTTACGTAAAGTGCCAGATGGTCAGATTAAATTGTTCAGTGCTAGGGACATTGAGCTATCAGAGGTTATAGCAGAAACGCCCGTGCAGGTTGTGAGCCAGCGCGACCGGCCCATCCTAAGAAAGCTCGGGCTTGATGCTCTATGTTTTGAGTGGCCCTCAAACGACAAGGGAGCACGAGACGCTCTGGCATTTGGTGCCGGTGCGTTTATTGGGCATTCAGCTCACCCTAATTGCTACTGGAAAGCGGATGTAAAGCGACGGGCGGTGATAATTCTGCCCCTTCGTGCGATCAACGAGGGTGAGGAGCTGACAATTAACTATAACCAACCACGTATGCGTTGTGAGCCAACACGGTCCGAAAGCCCAGAAGGAAAGCCAATTAGTCGAGAAGGGGTGCCTCTCACTATTCCAAGAGCGATTGTTGCTGATATTCCGGGATTGGGTAGAGGGCTAGTTGCGTTACAGGATATTAAGAAAGGGCAAGCAATTACTAAAAGTCCCGTGCGCGTTTTTAAAGGCCAAAGTTTACAAACTCTACGACGAGCCACTTGTTTCGAGGAGTTTACATATGATTGGCCCGAAAAGAAGCACATTGCGGCGCAAGCGGTAGTGATAGGCTTACCGAGCTTTGTTAATCACTCATCGCGCGCCAATTCTTTTCATGTAGCTGACCCTCGACAAGAAGTTGTTTCCTTGATTGCCCACCGTGATATTGAGCAGGGTGAGCAGATTACCATGAATTATGCTGGTGATCCGGACGAACAAAATCTGGTGGGGTGGAGCTTCTCAGACATGGGAAAACAATTTCGAGTTGGGCTTAATTTTGCAGCTTAGCTTCCATGCATTCGTGCGACTGTATTGCCGGACAGCGGCGTAAATCGCAGCACGACAGCAAGGTCTCAGTGCTCAAGCCCGCATCAGCGAGTGTCTCTAACTTCGTGTTGCGCCCTTTGGCTAGTACACCGTACTTTCGACCGAGCGGAATTCGAGTCCCAAATGAGCCTGATTCAGAGTAGCTTTACGCTCTGGCTAGCCCGTATCTTATCGTATCGGAAGTACCACGTACCAGTGCGGCAGGCATGCTATGATTCGCTGTCTAGTTGTTCGTAATGTTTCTCACGCGAATTGGGAGACGGCGGTAGTCACCCCGTCGCACCACTGAGCGGGGGAACGGCGTAATCTCAATCGATCGGAGCCTCTAAGTGTTACGTAGCGCGGTTTTCTCTACTGTGCCGGGGTAGTGCCCTAGACGCAGGGAAATCGTTCCCGACACGACCAGAACCGAACCGTCATCGCGATGAGAACAACAAACAAAATGAGAGCAAACGCCGAATTCTAGATACACGTCTGCCCTGCGAACCGGAGAAAAAAGTAGCCCCCCTACAAGGAATCTACTTGCGTCGAAGATACACGATCCAATTGAGCTTACAGCCCATTTTTGACGCGAAGAGAAACTCACAAGTTTCATCAGCATGACCGGTAGGGCCACCTAAAGAAGCATAGCGTGTTCAGCTGTGTTACGATCGGTTTTGAGGACCGTGAAATAATAGCATCGAGTACTCGCTCGAACGAGAGGCGAAAAGCCCCGGGGCCATCGGTGAATTTCACGGAAGAGACGGATATAAACGGGGACTTGAGAAACGAAAGCCAGAAGACTCAAGCGGAACGCCTCAAACCTCAGACTGAGAACTGAAATCATAGGCCTCGTACAAAAGTGATGAGTCGCTACATGCGCAGAAGTAGTACGAGGCCCTGAATATGGGTAGTGCTTTACTCACAAGTAGGTGTTCCTTACATTAGCACTCGACTTGGAAACTCTATCTTACGTTCAATTTGATGCTAGAATTTGTGCAGTCAGAGTTTTCCATCGTGTGGATTTGCCGCTGCAGGGATACCATACACTTCTCAACCACAATTCCGCCTGCACCATCGCTACTAATATTTGTAACAAATGGACCGGCTTTGCTGGTGCAGGACGTCAAAGAACAGCAAACAACTAGAAGCGTCAAATAGGTTTTCATAATCCCTCAAACACAAAAAGCAAGCTGTACACGTTTAGATGATTGCTCTCTCGACAAAAATCATTGCAACAACCAAACGAACTAGCGATTTAAAAATGACTCGAATGTGGACTTAAGCGCCAAGTTGTAGTGGTCGTGAAATAGAGGAGGAGCCCTTGTTCCTCGCGAGCGCCGCAGAGAGAGTATCGACCTCTCTGTGACGCTGGTTGTCGAGTGCCGTGTTATCCCAGAGCGAGCCGCGCGTCTCCCAGTAAAGCCATAATCGAGGCTGATGGTAAGATTTATGGCGCGCTGGATACCGGCCAGCGAATCCAAGCAGGAACTCTCGAAATAGGTCTCGTTACGAACAATGATGGACTTGAACGACAAGGCAATTACATCTTAGATATGGGTGGTGCGTTTAGTTATTGAACCCGCCGGGGGAGAGGCTCGCTTCTACAGCACGAACGGTTTATCGAAGGCCGTCTCCCTTCTTTTCGATTCAAAGTTCGGGTCGGAGTTGAGGATCGGAAGGTAGCGCTCGCTGAGAGCTATCATCTCATAGATGGTCAGCTTTATTGGAGTCGAAGAGAATCGAGATCCGTCCGGAAGCGAGATCGGGTCTTTCAGAAGCCTCTCGATGCCGGTGTCATGATTTGACGATCTTTGTGATTCGCTCATAGATCTCAAGGGTACCATAGCGGATACATAGTTGTCGAAAAGCCTGTGAATCAGGCGCGATTCCAGCTTGTTGCAGAAGGGCTACGAGATCGCTTTGGTCTTTCAGCGCCCGCACGGGGTCGACGTATTTCAGAGCGTGAAGCTTCATAGCGATGAGGCTCGCGACGGAAGCTACTGACAGGGTCGGTCCAAATATATCGGAGATGGACGCGTCCGCGAGAGCCTTTGAGAGGGTTTCTGTGCTCACGAGCATAAGGTCTATCGGCCATGCGGTTACGACGGCTGGTTTTGATTGCATGAAGCCTGAAGATTCATGAAAGATTGTGTACCCTAGACGTTGCAAAAGCTCCTTCCAGAATTGAGCGTCTACGCTCTCCACCATCAGATCGATATCACCGGTTGAACGCATGACACCATGGACGTTAAGGGCGTGCCCTCCGATCACGAGAAACCGTTTGTGAGCAGTTGTTGTGGCTGAGTGGATAGCCTTGAGGATCTCCATTTCTTTAGTATAAGGAAGACCCGACGTCGGAGCAAGGAATCTACTTGTGTCGAAGATACACGACCCGATTGAGCTTACAGCCCATTTTTGACGCGAAGAGAAACTCACAAGTTTCACCAGCATGACCGGTAGGGCCACCTAAAGAAGCATAGCGTGTTCAGCTGTGTTACGATCGGTTTTGAGGACCGTAAAATAATAGCGTCGAGTACTCGCTCGAACGAGAGACAACAAGCTCCGGGGCCATCGGTGAATTTCAAGGACGAGACGAATATAAACCGGGACTTGAGAAGCGAAGGCCAGCCTTCGACCCGAGCTCAGGCCGAGGGTAAGACTCAAGCGGAACGCCTCAAATCTCAGCCTGAGAACTGAAATCATACGCCTCGCACAAAAGTGATACGTCTCTACTTGCGCAGAAGTAGTGCGAGACCCAGAATATGGGTAGCGCTTTACTCACGAGTAGGTGTTCCTTTTTGTTGGAACTATAAAAATCTTTATTGGGAAGAGTCGTACACAGAACCCCTCATGGCGCGCGGTATCATACGTCGCTACATGCGCAGAGGTAGTGCGGTGCCCAGAATATGGGTAGCGCTTTACTCACAAGTAAGTGTTCCTTACCAGCGCGAGTTTGCCCTGGGGATAGACGCCCGCCACCAGAAGCGGTTTGGCGAGGGGGCTACGACCTTCTCGACGGTGCTTGAGGTGCTCGACAATCTTGCGCGGGCGACCCATTGACAGGATTCCGTCGAAAAGCCGAAGCTACGGATGTTTAACGGGGATAACTAATATGACAATTTCCGCTCGTATTCGGCTGCGAATAGCGCGAGACTTCTGCGTCGCCCTAGCGATGACTCTAGCGCATATCTCAACACCGGCGGTCGCGGCGCCGAACGAAATAGTTGTGGGAGTGATCCTCCCCCTCTCCGGCCCCGGCGCCGGATTTGGGGAGCCAGCTCGAAACGCGCTCGCTCTTGCTAGTGAGGAGATTAACGCCTCAAACCAGATCCGGGTACGACTCATCATAGAGGACTCAAAGACCGAACCTCGTTCAGCAGTAGCCGCCTTTCATCGTTTGAGCTCGGTCGAAAAGGTAGACGCTGTTATCGGTGAGCTGTGGGACTTCCTAACGCTCCCACTTGTTCCTCTGAGTGCCTCCACAAAAACTCTTACTATCTCACCGACAGTCATGGATGTCGCCCCGGGGGCACTCTCTAAAAGCGATTACTTTTGGTCCCTGGGTAGTCGCGTCGCCTCCTTGCGGCCACCGACGGAAAAGTTCCTCGCCCTGAATCCAAACGCTAAGCAGGTCGGTATCTTTTGCTGGAGCAATCCATGGGGAGAGGCTCACTTGGCGATGTGGCGTCAGGCAATACAAACAGGTGGTCGGGGGCTTGGTGGAGTGGAGTGCGACAACGATTTCACCTCTGACCTCCGTCCCCTCGTGCGACGCTTAGTCTCACGCAAGCCTGACGCGATATTCGCCTCGACAAGTATCGGCACCTTTGCGAAGAGGCTCTCGGAAACTAGGTATCCAGGCGTTATTCTGAGCACCTCTGATATCCAAGAACAGCTACGAGACCGCTCGTTCGATAAGAAGCTGCTAGAGGGTTATTATTTTACTGACTGGAAGGAGCCCGAAGATTTTTCACGACGGTATACAAAACGATTCGGCGCTACCCCTTTCCATGAGGCTTCAAAGTCGTATTACGCGCTGCAGGCGCTCAAGGAAGCGGCTCTTCTCCGTCGGGACGGTGAACCGCTTGCTCAATCGATCCGCCGAGTTGTGATTACAAAACCCGACGGGGCTTTAATCGATTTTTCACACCATCCCTTTCCGAATGATACCCCCGCAACCCTCTTTCGGGTGACGCAGGGCGTTGTTGTGGAGCAACGCTAGCCCCAGGAAGACGAGGCAAGACCTTGGCTATCTCCCTCCCAGAAGATATCCAGATCTGATTTGAGATCATACGACGCGCGGCTTTTCGCGCGCGCTCTCTGAGAAAAATAGTAGGGGTCATCAGTGAGTTGATCGCGGAGGGATTCCCGGTTCAGCGCCATCAACAACTCGTGACAGACCTCAGTGGAGGAGAACGAGCTCGGCTTACCTTCCTCATCCTCAAAAAGAATCTACTTGTGTCGTAGATACACGGACACGGTTGAGCTTACCGCCCATTTTTAGACACCGAAATACTCACAAGTTCTACCAATATAACCAATAGAGCAAACTAAAGAACCATAGCGTTGCTCGTTGCGTTACGATCTACTCTGAGGACCGGGAAATAATAGCGTCGAGTACTCGCTTGAACGAGAGACGACAAGCCCCGGGGCCATCGGTGCATTTCAAGGAAGAGACACCGCACCTGGCTGCGAGCAGAACGAGCAGTCTTCAAGTG
>JBIJBZ010000101.1:0-12027 GCA_044344945.1 Bdellovibrionota bacterium
ACGACTCTTACGCGCGCTGGCTCAGATCGAAGGTGTGTACGTGCCGAGGTTTTACGAGCCGCGTTTCAAGGCGGATGAGTCGCTTGATGGGTACGATGTGCCGGATTTTGTTCCGCCGAGGCCACGCCGACGCTTTGTTAAGGACCTCTCGAAGTACAAGACATATTCCCGGATCCTAACCCCGGAGACAGAGTTTAAGTCGATGTTCCTCACCGAAACCGGCCGCGGGTGTGAGATGGGGTGCCGCTTCTGCGTCGCGGGGTACATATACAGACCGATTCGAAAACGGAGCGAGGAGTCGCTCCAGGAGACGGTGCAGATCGGGCTGGAGAACAGTGATGCGATCGGTTTTGTTGGAGCATCGGTATCGTCCCATAAATCGATAGGCAAGCTTGCAAAGAGCGTAGCGGATCAGGGTGGGCGCGCATCGCTCAGTTCAATCATGAGCCAGAAAGTTTCAAAGATGCTGGCAGCGAGTATTTCTGAGAGTGAATACAAAACCGTTGCACTGGCGCCGGAGGCAGGTAGCGAGCGGCTTCGACGTGCGGCCGGTAAGCGAGTGGCAAATGAGCAGGTCATTAACGCAGCTTCGGAGATGGCGGAGGCAGGCATTCGAGGGTTTAAGCTCTATTTCATCGTCGGGCTTCCAACAGAGACCGATGAGGATATCGATGCCATCGCGCAGCTTGCTATCGATATTCGGAATGCCGTGGTTGCGATCTCAAAGCCTACGGGGAAGCTGGCGTGGGTATCGCTCTCCGTGAATCCATTTATCCCGAAGGCATCGACCCCGTTTCAGTGGGAGCCGATGCTCGATCCGAAGGTTCTCGACGCGAAGATTGAGCGCGTGCGTAAGCTGACGGTCAAGGTTCCAAATCTTGAGATGCGCTTTGAACCCCCAAAGGAGAGCTACTTTCAGGGGCTCCTCTCTCGCGGTGACAGGCGGGTTGGGAAGCTCCTTCTCGAAGTAGAGCGGCGTCAAGAGACGTGGAAGTGGTTGATGAAGAAGACAGAGCGACGCATCCTAGAAGATGTCCCGCCGGTAGACTTTTACGTTTCCCGCAGGATAGGGTTTAATGAGCAGCTGCCGTGGGAATCGATTGATTCGCTCATTCCCCGTACACTCCTTGAGCGGGAGTGCATGCGGGCGCACCACGGCGAGGATTGGGTTCAACCGCGTGCCGATGACCAGCCCTTCGTTGAAGAGGAGGAGATCATAACTCGCGGTGCAGCAGATAGTATGGCGTAGGACGTGTAGGTAAAGGACGTATGCAACAATTTGGACGAATTATCCCTGTAATGTCTGGTAAGGGTGGTGTTGGTAAGTCCACCGTCGCCGTTAATCTGGCTATCGCGTTGGCACAAACGGGCGCTAAGGTCGGGCTCCTCGATTGCGATCTCTATGGTCCGAGTATTCCGACGCTGATGGGAGGTGGTCAGGTTGTTCCAGATCACGAGGAGCGTTTAATACCGCCAGCCAAGTACGGAATTAAGTACATGTCCCTCGGTTTCTTTTTGCGCAATCCCGACGACGCCATCATCTGGAGGGGGCCGATGTTCAATAAGGCGATTAACCAGATGTTTGAAGATGTTAATTGGGGTGTGCTCGATTACCTAATTATCGACATGCCGCCGGGAACCGGTGACGCGCACATCTCGCTGACTCAGCTTGTAAAGCTCGCCGGGGCAGTTGTTGTTACAACGCCGCAAGAGGTTGCGCTTGCCGATGTGCGAAAATCGATGAACATGCTTCGCAAGGTAAACGTTGAGATTATCGGCATTGTAGAGAACATGTCGGGGCTTCCCCTTCCAGACGGCTCGGTACTTCCGGTATTCGGTGAGGGTGGAGGAGAGAAGACCGCGCGTGAGTTCGGAGTTCCTCTCCTTTCCAAGCTGCCGATCGATGTCGCGATTCGAGCAGGCGGAGATGCTGGAAACCCCGTGGTGTGCGGAGGTGGCCCTTCCGCAGAGGCGTTTCGTTCATTGGCAGCTCGGGTGATTGAGTTTGCGGAGAAGCGCGCATCGTCACAGTCTGAGGTTTCGATCGTCAATTAAAGGACGAATCTTGGATGCTATGCTTTAGCATAGCATCCATCTTCCTGATCCTCATCTTAGTCTTATTCCTAAGCACAATCCTGCACCGCTCTCCTAATTCTGCTCTGGATTAAGGTGTACAGGTGCCGGGCTAAGATGAGGATGAGGAGGAGGATTCGCTATTTTAGGGCAATAGACACTATCCTCTTACTTGCTCCGCATTGCATCACGTGGTTCTATACGAGTGTAGCGTCTCCCGAGTGATTTCATGCAATTTTCAGT
Organism: Bdellovibrionota bacterium; assembly: GCA_044344945.1. GTDB lineage: Bacteria > Bdellovibrionota_C > UBA2361 > UBA2361 > OMII01 > OMII01. The sequence goes on from JBIJBZ010000101.1 coordinate 2,317, forward strand.
ACTCTCCTCAGGTAGTAAAGCCAACTGCACCTTTGTCGAAGCGGGGGGCGTTCGCTTCCTTGTCGATTGTGGTCTCTCCGGAAAACAGGCCGAGGAGCGGATGGCGGAGGTCGGGGTCGACCCGAAGACTCTCTCAGGGATACTCGTAACTCACGAACACGCCGACCACATTAACGGCGTTGCTACTCTCAGTCGTCGCTACGGGCTCCCTGTGTATGCGAATGCGGCTACTATGGAGCGGATCTCGAAGCCTCGGGGGCGCGAGATCTTTAAGACGGGGGCAGATTTCTGTATCGGCTCAGCCGAAGTGACTCCTTTTAGTATCGTGCATGATGCGGTCGATCCGGTTGGATTTTCAATCAGAGCAGAGGGGCTCAAGCTTGTAATCGTTACTGACCTAGGGCGCGTTACGACCCTGGTGAAGGAACACGCACGTGGTGCTAACGCCATTCTTTTAGAGTCGAACCACGATCAGGAGATGCTTCAAAGCTGTAGCTACGCGTGGGAGCTAAAGCAGCGGATCGCCTCAACCCACGGCCACCTGTGCAACGAGGCGGCGGGGCAGCTTCTGGAAGAGATTATGCACCCGGGATTATTCCACATCGTGCTTGGTCACCTCAGTGAGAACAGCAACACCCCGGGTTTGGCACTTGAGACTGCCAATCGCTACCTTGCACAGTGCGCCGAGCGGGCCACCGGGCTCAGAACCCTGCTTTGTGGCAATGTGTATGAGAGTTTACCGTGTCTGGAGCTTGATGAGGGCCCCCAGGTCGCGGTAGTTACTCCTCAGTTCGTGAATATGGATACGCAGGTGTGTAGCGCCGGGGAGTAGCTGGCACGCATTGCAGCGCACCACGACAAATATACTGCCCATGAATCGCCCCTCAGGTAATGGTATTAAGGAACTCGGGAGTAAAAAGGCATGATTCCACGTTACACAAATGCAGAGATGGCAGATCTCTGGACCGACGATACCCGCTACTCGATCTGGCTGGATATCGAGCGTCACGCGCTTGAGGGACTCGTCTCGGTCGGTCAGGCTCCAGCAGAGGCGCTTCAGGCCTATAACGAAAAGGCAGCGTTTTCATCTGAGCGCGTCAATGCGATTGAACGCGAGGTTAAGCACGATGTTATCGCGTTTCTTACGAACGTGGCGGAACACGTAGGTCCGCTTTCGCGGTACGTTCATAAGGGAATGACATCAAGCGATGTCGTGGATACCTGTCTTGCGGTTCAGATGCGACGAGCTGGTCTTCTTTTGCGCAAGCGCATTGAAGATCTTCTGTCGGTCCTTAAGGCCCGAGCCCTTGAGTGGAAGGATACGCCGTGCATTGGCCGTTCGCACGGAATTCACGCCGAGCCAACAACCTTCGGTATTAAACTAGCCGGGTGGTATGCTGAGATGAAACGCCAACTGGGACGATTGGATGCCGCCATCGAGACTATCTCAGTTGGAAAGCTTTCTGGCGCCGTTGGTACCTACGCTGGGATCGACCCACGCGTAGAGGAGTTAGTCATGAAGCGGCTCTCGCTCAAGGGAGAGACGGTTGCCACGCAGGTTGTCGCCCGCGACCGCCACGCCGAGTTTATGGGGTGTTTGGCCGGCATAGCGAGCTCCATCGAGCGCTTCTCCGTTGAGATACGCCACTTACAGCGCACCGAGGTGCGCGAGGCGATGGAGGGGTTTACCCCGGGCCAGAAGGGCTCATCGGCGATGCCTCACAAGCGCAATCCGATCCTGACTGAAAATCTGTGTGGGCTTGCTCGACTTGTGCGCTCGTACGCGCAGGCCTGCTTTGAGAACGTCGCCCTCTGGCACGAACGGGATATCAGCCACAGCTCGGTGGAGCGAGTTGCTGTCCCAGATGCCTGCACAGCGCTCGACTTTATGCTCACCCGATTCACTGGGGTCGTTCAGAATCTGGTCGTTTCGCCCGAGCGCATGATGTACAATCTTGAGCTGACTCGTGGCACTGTTTTCTCGGGACACCTCCTCCTCGCGCTTGTCGACAAAGGGGTGTCGCGGGAGGATGCATATGCCCTGGTGCAGAAACACGCGTTGGCGGCGTTTGATGGCGGAGCCTCACTGCGCGAGCGGGCTCAAGACGACCCGGCGATAACCAAGGCCTTAAGCGCTTCAGAGTTGGACGAGGTGTTTAACTTGGCGCGTTATCTGAAGCAGGTAGATCGAATTATTAACCGTGCGCTAGCGTAAGGAAGAGTGGCTATGAAATATCAAGTTTTGGTTCGACTTAAAGAAGGGGTTCTCGACGTTCAGGGCAAGGCCGTTGAGAATGGGTTGCGGGATCAGAAGTTCGACACGATCAAGAACGTGCGAGTAGGCCGGGTGATTGAGCTTGAGGTAGATGGGGCGACTAAGGATGCTAGCCGAGCGCAGGTCGAGGAGGTGTGTAAAATCCTTTTAGCAAATCCAGTCATTGAGCAGTACGAGATCAAGGAGGTCGCGTGAAGATAGCGGTCGTCGTATTTCCCGGTACCAATTGCGAACAAGACATCGAACACACCTTTGGGACCGTACTTAAAGGAGAGACGGTGCGGATCTGGCATCGCGACACTGACCTGCAGGGGGCGGACATAGTCGTACTTCCTGGTGGGTTTTCATACGGCGACTACCTCCGTACAGGAGCGCTCGCGAAGCTCTCTCCCGTTATGGATGCTGTGAAGAGCTTTGCGACAAAAGGCGGCAAGGTGGTTGGGATCTGCAACGGCTTTCAGATTCTTTGCGAATCGGGGCTGCTTCCCGGTGCGCTTCTTGAGAACGTGGGCAGAAAGTTCCTCTCGCGCTTTGTCCACATGAAGATTGCCTCCAATCACTCCTTTTTTACCAAGGATCTTACGCTGGGAGAGGTGATCACCTGCCCAATCGCGCACTTTCAGGGGAACTACTTCGCCGATGAGGCGACCCTGGCCGAACTTGAGCGCAATAACCAGGTGGTTTTTCGGTACTGCGCTGCCGACGGCGAACAGCGCGATCAGGACCGCGAGGTCAATGTGAACGGCTCCATTCATAGCATCGCCGGGGTTTCAAACCGCGAGGGGAACGTTGTCGGGCTCATGCCCCATCCGGAGCGGGCGGTAGAGGCTCTTATTGGCTTTGTGGGCCACACTTCAGGGCTGGCGCCGTTTGCTCAGGTGCTTGAAGTCCGTTAACCCCACTCGTCGTCACCTGGCAAAAACTCAAGCGAGGAGTCGGCAGGGTTAGGCAGGGAGCACGACCGCGCTTGTTTGCGCCATAATTGGGCACAGGTTGCAAATAGCTGTATTTTTCAGGGGTAATTCTCTGAACAGGTAAGGAGACGGCAAGGGCGCCACAAGTGAGCGTAGCTGCCCATCAAACCAAAACCTGCGTTGCTCGGTAGACGGGACTAGCACGAGAATAACTACCCCGAAATCCAACAAAACCCCAATTTTAGTCAATAATACAGGCATTTACAGCGACTTGCCGCTGACCACTTCTGGAGCTTCGATGTGCCGGTGTGAAGCAGGAGCGCCATCGCTGCGGTGATATTGAACGCGCTTAAAAGCGCCCAGTAAGCACTCGAGCGCCGCAGTAGCCGTCTGGAAAAGGCGATTTTTCGGGCATTCCATCGCAATTTTTTTTAATCCCCCCAAACAAAAAATGTTATTGCCTCATTATCAAAAGTGTAATTATCATCGCTCTTGTTCGCACAAGAATAAGCAAGCTACTTTTCACCACGGCTTAAAACCGCTGAAAATAGGCCGAAAATAGTGCGACCGGCACCGCCAAGCCATCAGGCATAAAACCCTCTGGTAAACGCGGGGCCGATAACATGGTAATACTTACCAAACTGTTTAGGAGATAAAACGTATGGCAAAGAAGCCTGCGAAGTTAGCAAAGAAAGCTGTTAAGAAGGTTGCAAAGAAGGTTGCGAAGCCAGCAAAGAAGGCTCCAGCGAAGGCAGCAAAGGCCGCAGTAGGTGGTTCTAAGGCTCGCGTTTCGACGAAGCCACGCAACACTTCGACTCTCAGCTACACTCAGTCAGAGTTTCTCGAGAACGTTCGCGCGTTCTGTGGTCTTCCAAAGCGTTCTCAGGCTCGCGAGCTCGTAGAGGATATCGGCGCATTCGTTATGGATTCGCTCAAGAGAGGCTACAAGATCCCGCTTATGGGTCTTGGTAAGCTCTACGTTCGTGAGTCGAAGGCTCGTCAAGGACGTAATCCTGCAACTGGTGAGATTATCAACATCCCAAAGAGAAAGCGCGTGAAGTTCACGGCTGCTAAGGCTCTTAAGGAGAAGGTGTTGTAATCTCTCCGCCATACGGCGCTCTTGTCGCTGTGTGATGGAAGCGCGGGGGGAACCCCGCGCTTTTTTTGTTTATCTCCTTGTAGTCGGTTTATTACTCCGGCAATTACATATCCGTCTCGCCTTGGGTCTTGCCGTCTTAATAATTGCCCTCTTACTAAACGATGGTTAAACTCTGTGCATGAGCGATGTATCCGACCAAAATTCACCAAGCCGCGATGCGATAATTGAGGCACTCAAAACCGTCGAGGATCCCGAACTCTTTCTCGACATCTGGTTCCTTGGCTTGATCTACAACATCGGGATCGACGGAGGGCAGGTCGTGATTGACATGACCTTCACGTCACCGATGTGTCCTGCAGGACCGCAGCTTAAACACGCAGTTGAACAGCAGGTGCGGGCGGTGCCCAATGTCACAGACGTGGTAGTTAACATAACGTTTCAACCACCCTGGGTCCCCTCAGATGAGGTCAAAGGGCTACTGGGAATGATGTAGCGATGCGACTTTCATCCGACCAGAATGAGCTCCGAGAGATAGTTCGACGCTTCCTTGGTGAACAAGTACCGTCTGAGTATCTGCGCAGTCGGATAGCGAACGGAGTCCGCAGAGACCCAGCTTTCTTTACAAGCCTGGCCGAGTTGGGATTGGAGGAGGGGTTTGGCGGAGATTCTCCCATGTTCTCCCTTGAGGAGCTCTCGCTGATTGCGCATGAGTGCGGCTACGCACTCGTGCCGGAGCCAGTCATTGAGCAGTTATTGTGTTCGGCGATACTTCCGCGGGTTATGAGCGCGCCGGAGCGTGCGGGGTTTTGTGGGGAGTTTGCCGGCGCTGTAACTAGTATTGCGGCTAGTTCGTGTTCGGCGCTGCACCTTAATTCTACTGACGGCACAGTCTCCGGGGCGGTTGTCTGGGCCTGGGGCGGGGAGGCCGCAGAGCGTATCGTTGCCTTTGCCGATACCCCCGAGGGGCGTCGTGCAGTTGTGTTCCTCCTGAACCAGCACGGCGTTATCAGAGCAGCGACGACATCACTGGATCTCACAGTCGCACTTGTTGGTGTGAGCGCCCAGTGTGTAAAGGCTCTGGTCTGCAGCAGGGAGACAACAGCTGCTATTGAGGATACCCTTGAGGCGCTCAAGGCCGCTGAGGCGGCAGGAATATGCGACAGGGTGCTCTCAATGACATGCGACTACGTCAAAACCCGCGAGCAGTTTGGTCGACCGATCGGTTCGTTTCAGGCAGTGCAACAGAAGCTGGCCGATCTTTATGCGGCATCGGAGTCGCTCCAGAGCCTCTCGCGCTTCGCGGCGTGGGCATCCGTTCATGCCCCATCCCAAAGGCCTCTGACAAGCCGCGCAGCGGTGCTACTCGGCTGCGAGACGGCGCCACGGGTGTGCGAAGGGGCGATTCAGTGTCACGGCGGAATGGGGTTTACCTGGGAGTATGACCTCCACCTCTACCTGCGTCGCGCGAAAACTATTCAGGCAGCCTTCGGGCTTAGCGAAGCCCGGGCTAGCGAGCTGCTCGGAAGAGTAGCTTAGGGGCCCGCAAGCATAGTTTCTCAAGCTGTTCGGCGTGTCAGCTCGATCCTTCTCTCAATCCTAATCCCAGGATAAAGCGCAGAACTCGCCCCTAACCGGCCAAGCCGTACTTCGTCTCCAACAGCTCGCACCAGATGTGAATAATAGTGATGTGGACCTCCTGGATTCGCTCCGTGGCGGATGCTGGCACCGTCAAAGCAACATCGCACAGTGGGGCTAGGGTGCCACCGTCTTTTCCTATTAGACCTATCACTTTTGTGCCTTTATTCTTGGCTGCATGGACCGCATGGAGGACGTTCTTTGAGTTGCCCGAGGTCGATATCGCAATCAGAGTGTCCGTATCGCTGCAAAAGGTCTCCGCATAGCGCCGAAAAGCGTCCTCGAAGGAGAAATCATTCGACCAGCAGGTGAGCACTGATGGGTCCATAAAGTGAAGCGCCTTGATTCCCGGTCGATTGCGCTTATACCGCGCGACGAGCTCTTCACAGAGGTGCATCGCATCGCAGGTTGAGCCGCCGTTACCGCACGCAAAGATGGTGCCTCCCTTCTGAACGGTTTGGAACAAAACCTCGGCAGATGCCGAGATTGCGCTTATGAAGTCGGGGCGATTGGCGAGGGATGTTTTCAGGGATGCTGAGTCGAGGAGGATCTGCTTTACGTTTTGGTCCATACAATTCTCATGGATATACGCTACGCGCCCTATCATCCGACGATTAGAGGGGAAAGAAAAGCAGAGAGCTGCCCCGGGGGCTACATGACCCCGATTCAGACCGCCAAAGCCCCTTTTTTACCCGTATACGGCGGGCCCCAAGGCGCGCTAAACTCCACGTCTGTTACTGCTTTCTAGGTGCTGCGAATATGAATGAGTATAAAGTTTGGTTGGCTAAGATAGTAACCCTTGCGGCGATAGCACTCGTTGCTCTCCCGATAATTGGAGGGTTGGCCTCGGCAGCGGGGAAGATCGGAGGGCCACGGGTTGCAGTGATTGAGATTGCTGGGACAATTGAGGACTCGACCGATGTCCTTCGCTCGCTCTATGAGGAGGCTCGTAGCTCGGATACCAAGGCGATCGTACTGCGGGTCGACTCACCGGGCGGGGCTGTAGCCCCATCTGAGGAGATCAATAGCGCCGTCGAGCGCCTCAAGGCTGAAAAGCCGATCGTTGTTTCGATGGGGACCCTTGCGGCTTCTGGTGGACTGTACGCATCGGTATCGGCAAATAAAATCCTCTGCCAACCTGGGACGCAGACCGGTTCAATCGGAGTGATCATGCAGATCCCCAACTACACGACCATCGCTGACAAGATCGGAGTGTCGATGAACACCGTGAAGAGCGGAGGTCTCAAGGATGTAGGAAACCAATTTCGGCCGATGACCGATGAGGATCGTAAGTTCCTACAGGACACCACAACCAAGATTCACAATATCTTCATCAAAGCTGTTGCTGACGGTCGCCACCTTCCAGAAGCTAAGGTTCGCGAGTTCGCAGATGGTCGCATAATCCTAGGTCAAGAGGCAAAGGAACTTGGACTCGTTGATGGGTTTGGCGATGTGTACGATGCAGCTCGTGAGGCACTGGCTATCGCGGGAGTTAAGCTAAAATCCGACGAGGTTCCGACCCTACATTATGCGTCGCGAAAGAAGAATATCATCGAGCGCGCGCTACAATCAGCATCTTCGGTCCCGGTGATCGTAGGCGCGGCAGCAGGTCCTCAGATTCGATTAATGGCATACTAACGGGCAGACTACGCAGCCAATGCAGTCTCAGCTGCTTCGCTCTGCGTGGGGGCATCGATGCGACGTTGTTCTTGACGCTCCGCCCACCGATACACAAGGGTCATCCACGCCAGAGGAGCCAAGACAAGTGCCTTCACAAATATGTAAACCATCAAGAAATCAAGGACCCAAGCTTGCGGTGTCATAATGCTCTCTCGTTTCGCGATTGACCTTAGGAGCGTTCTTTTGTAACACCAAACGTACCCGATGGCATTGTCCGGCATTGCGTCGCTACCTGCCCCCATATCGGGCTCTGAACCACTTCTGCTTCAGTATCGCTAGTTCGCTGAGATTACACGCTAAATTAGGCTTGCTCAAGGGGGGCATAGCGCGCCGTAAAGTGCCGTAAAAACGGGGGATCGTAGACCAGCCTCATGCCACGCAGGGCCTCCTTCCGGGAGACCACCTCGCGCATCCCCTCCAGGATGTAGTCGAAATGGCTCTGTGTATACACTCGCCGTGGAAAGGCGAGTCGCACGAGCTCCATCGCTGCCGGAGCGAAGGCACCATCGACCGCCTTTTTCCCAAACATCGCCGAACCGATCTCGCACGACCGTATCCCCTCAGAGAGGTAGAGCTCACACACAAGGGCCTGCCCTGGAAAGTGACTTGATGGGATATGCGGAAGAAAGCTCTTGGCGTCGATATAGACCGCATGACCACCTGGTGGTTGTACGGTAGGGATCCCAAGCCGGTTGAGGCCTTCCGCCATATAGCGGGTGGTAGCGACGCGGTAGGCGAGGTACTGCTCATCGAGGCCCTCTTCGAGACCAACGGCGATCGCCTCAAGGTCTCGAGCAGCAAGCCCTCCATAGGTCGGAAATCCCTCAGTGAGAATCAGGAGAGATCGAAGATTCTCGATCCAATCCTGATTTCGAAGGGCAATAAAACCGCCTATATTCACCAGGGCGTCCTTCTTGGCGCTCATGTAGCAGCCATCAGCCAACGAGAACAATTCCTGTGCGATCTCGCGCGGAGAGCGTTGGTGTTGCCCATCTTCGCGCAGCTTAATGAAATACGAGTTCTCGGCGAATCTGCAGGCATCAATGATGAATGGAACCTCAAATTTTCTGTATATCGCTGAAACAGCCCGAATATTCTCAAGCGAGACAGGTTGGCCGCCACCAGTATTGTTTGTAATCGTAATCATCCCGAATGGCACCTGCTTGCGATGTGCCTCGAGAAACTGTTCAAGTCGCACCAGGTCGATGTTGCCCTTAAAAGGAAGGGTAGAGGAGGGGTCGCGCCCCTCTGCAACGACCAGGTCCACAGCTTCTGCGCCCACGAATTCGATGTTGGCGCGAGTAGTATCGAAGTGGTTATTAGAGGGGATCTTCATCCCCGGCTTTATAAGCGCTGCGCACAGAAGTCGCTCGGCTGCACGGCCTTGATGAGTTGGAATCACATGGTGGTAGCCGGTTATCTCTCGAACCACACGCTCAAATCGAGCAAAGCTTTTTGAGCCGGCATACGATTCATCCGCAATCATCATCGCTGCCCACTGCGCCGCACTCATGGCGGTGGTCCCAGAATCCGTCAAGAAATCAAAGGTTACTCGCTCGGAAGGGAGAAGAAAGAGGTTGTATCCAGCCTCGCGCAAAAACGGCTCACGCTCGGCCCGAGTCAGTCGAGAGAGGGGCTCAACCGCCTTAATTCGGAAGGGCTCTATAATCGTCCGGTGCTGGTCCATGGCCTTATTCTAGCACCCGTTGGATCGCAGGGGCAGCGGTAAAAACCGGTTGAAAGCCATCCGCTCCTCAGGGGTATAATGGCACATTTTTCAGTTCACCGCCCACGATTCTTGGGCTATGTTTTTTCGTCTATGGCACAACAATCTACCTTTCCGATTCCGGCCTCAATAGCCGAGCGTACCCACATTGACTCCGATCGCTATGAGGCGATGTACACGCACTCGATTACGGACCCCGAAGGGTTCTGGGCCGACCAAGCACGGGAGCTTCTGCTGTGGCGCAAGCCGTGGAGTAAGACCCTCGATTGGGACTTCCACGATGCATCGGTGCGGTGGTTCGAAGGGGGAACTCTGAACCTAAGCGAGAATTGCCTCGACCGACACCTCGCTAATCGGGGGGGGAAAACTGCCATCATCTGGG
>JBIJBZ010000078.1:0-14288 GCA_044344945.1 Bdellovibrionota bacterium
GTTCCGGGTTGATAGAGTGCTTGGTTTCGATGATTCCAACCAACTCATGTAGGGTTTGGTGGTAGAGGTCTGTGAACTCCGGGTCTGAGGAATTGGGTCGAGGACCGGGTAGCGCTAACATCGTACAACGTCACCTTACAACGATATCCCCAGAGCAGGTCCGAGGTGAGTTAGGGAAAGCCGAGTATGATAAGGAACGGCTCGCCTGTCAAACGTTGGTTTGGGCCTGGCTGCGAATGCGCGACTGTTCTACCTACCTGGAATGATTCCTATTTTTGGGATTCCTCGTGATGATCGTCTGCAGATGCGTCGGCTCACGGCTCTCCGGCACCGTGGTCGGATTCGGGCCAGGATTACGCAGCGGTCACCCCTGTGCATTGCGCCAGTAGGATCTCGACCGTAAGCCCCGGTCCCACCCCTACAACCATCACATGATCGTCTGGTTTTGCCACCGTATCCCGCATGAAGGAATCGATCACGAACAAGATTGTGGCTGAGGAGAGGTTTCCCGTTTGCTCCAAGACCTCACCTGCCCAACGAGTCTGAGCATGGGTCAACTCCAGACTTGAACCAAGGTGCTCAAGGATCTTCGTCCCGCCCGGATGAAATAGCCACCAGGGGATCTCCTTTCTCGAGAGTTTGCGTTCGGCGAGGAAGGTATCAACTAATCGTGGTACCCAATCCGCAAGGTGCATCGGGAGCTCCTTATCGAGAAGAAGATGTGAGCCGTTATCTCGGATCTCATACCCCATCAGATGTCTAGACTCTGGAATCAAAAACGATTGATGATCGATAATCGTAAGGCCAGGTGCGTTTGAGTCAGTACTGAGTAGCGCTGCCGCCGCACCATCGGCAAAGATCGATGCCCCTACAAGTTGCGCCGCTGAGCGGTTGTCGTCATGAAAGAGCAGGGAGCAGATCTCTGCTGAAACGAGGAGCGCATGCTTCATCTCGCTGCCCAGTCGATTGCCAAGCCCTAAGCCGATGAGACCGCCAGCGCAGCCGAACTGGTAGGAGGGAATCCGTACGATATCGCGCCGCAGACCGAGTTGGTCGATTATATATGTATCGGGCGCTGGTATAAGCGGACACGAGCACGACGTAAAAACGAGCGCCCCGATATCTTGTGGCTGCACCCCGGTTGTTTCAAAGAGCTTCTGGGCAGCCTGGAGACCAAGTCGGGGAGCCTCGCGCTCGAATATACGGGCGCGCTCCTGAGCGCCCTTGAGCCGTACGATCTCCAGTGGTGGGCGCACAAAGTTGCGGTTTAGCGTTCGCGAGGAGCGTAGGTAGCGCAGAAAGAGCGCGTGCTCAGGGGTCGCCTCGCCGAGCCATTCGGTCGCAGCCTCAATAACCCCCTCGGGTGATGCGCGGTGAGGAGGGGTAACGGTCTCGATAGCAGTTAGCTTCATACAGCCTTCTTCTTGGTGGATAGTGTGATCTGGAACGATATCTGCACCGTTTCATCCACCTTCGCAATGAGGATCGATGGGTCCTTAACGCCAAACTTCGACCAATCAAGCTGAGTTGTGCCATCGACTACGATCGTACCCACCGCATTGCGTCGAATTGTCCCCTTCAAATCGATTGGGAGGGTGACATCTCTAATCGTAACTATCGCTTGCGTTGCATAGTTACAATCAGGTGCGAGTGAAAGCGCGGCCTCTTCGCAAGAGGGGCGTATCTCAGGCACACGAACAGTGATTGCGGGGAAGCGACTCTCCTCCATCGAGTCTCGCATCTCCTCATCGCGGCTCTTGCTATCTGTATCGAGGGAGGCTACCGGGATACTCAGCGTAGCCGCGATCGTGCGCGGGTCTTTGAAGTTGGGAAGTGAGAGATGCCCGGAGATCTCTTTGACCGAGCCCTCCACTGTATGCCACGTCGTGTCCAGCTCAAACGCGATCTGCATCGTATCACGGGACAGGTCGGCAGGTAGGTTCCAGTGTTGCGCATGCGCAGCAGTTGGCGCGAGTGCTCCCAGGCATAAGAGGATCACGAACAGGTAGCGAGTTACCATAAGCAAGCCGACTCAATAAGTAGTTTAGAAAGTAATCCGTAGGGCGTTGTCAGTGCAGACGGGCGATGCATCGAGAGCAGGACTTCTCGGGCGAGGCCACCAACTTTCTGGGTTCCTATAGTCCTTCTACCAAGCGAAGTGGAGAGTGACCAGTAGGTGAGGGAGGTGTACCCAATGAGTCGTCGAACGGCGCGCTGCATCCTCTCGGGATGCTTCGCTGCGATGCTCGCTGCTCGCACAGGTGAGGCAGACTCCATCTCTGTAATAGTCTTTGCTGCAACGCGGCCGGTAATGAGCGCCTGCGTCATGCCCATGCCACCGATCGGATCGAGCTGTCGAAACGCATCGCCGACAATAAAGATGGATCGGTGATACGCCGATCGATACACGCGGCCGAGCCCTGAGACCGTTAGCGCCGACTCCGAGGGCGCTGCATCCATTTGCAACCTGTCGCACACCTCGGCCAGCAGTAAAGGCCTCTGTGCTGGTGTGAGTCGGTGTGCCGTATCATTCGAGCAGAAGAGCGAGAGTGTCGTCGTATCCGCATCCACTGGAGTCGAGCATGCCTGAATCTTTGAGCCCACAAAGATGTCGACGGTTGTGCGCTTGTGAGGACGGGAATGAAGTAGTGGAACGCTCAAGCCGCACCGCGACTGTGTCCGCGTGAAGGCTGGAACACCGAGTCTCTGCGGTAAAGCGGAGAGGGCTCCCGTTGCGAGGATTAGGTACTTTGCGCGGAATGCGCATGAGTCCGTCACTATTTCAAAATTAGAATCACTCCGGCGTACGATCTGAGGCTCTTTGCCGAGGTGTATCTGGATTCCTTGGCGGATGCATTCCTCTGTCAGTAGTGCATCGAGGTCGTAACGCCGCACTCCGATCCCGTGGATCTGAGGCTGCAAAATTATCTCTGAGTGTTTACGCCTTTCAAAGAACCGAAAGCCGTAAAGTGGAACGTGTGTGAGTGACGTAAGCCTCTCCCTAAGCCCTAACACGCTCAGCTCACCCATTGCTTGCACGGAGAGCCCTTCCCCGCACGATTTTCTCCGCGGAAAAGAACTTTTCTCGAATACCGCAACCGAAACACCGCTGCGCGCGAGGTGGAGCGCAGCAGAGGCTCCTGCCAGTGAAGCCCCAATTACTGCGACGGTGACCTCTGAGGTGTGCATGGCTACATGATCCGAATGAAAACCCCAGAGTTGATGGGCTTTTCAAATGCTACTGCGTTGAAGGGCCCCTCGCCAGTTGATTCTTAGCGAGCGGTGCTTGGGGGATCTGTCAGACCCTCGTAAAACGAGCGGCTTGGTAGTACATAGACGCACAAAGTACACGGGGAATTCAACGAGTTCGCGATGGGAGGATGCTTCCGAGTCACAAAAAGTAAAGGTGTAGCTTGTTCGAACTGGGGGCGACTTGTCCTTGTTGTTTTTAGCGGAACAAAGGGCTGGTGCTTTGGCGAACTATGTGTCGATGCAGCGATTAAAACGAGCGTGGGCACTAGTTGTCGGTAGAAACACCTTCCTCCACGACAGTCGCCACTATTCGCTCGTTTTTGGGATCTCCTACAAGGCGGATCCGCTTCGGCTTGCCGCGAGTCTCGAATGCTCCACTGTCATATTGCGCCAGAGCTATCTCCTGCATAGACTGACCAGCTAATTGGTCGAGTGCTCGACTGACATGTCGCATATCGTAGAACAATCCGTCTTCAGCGACGGTGGGCATCGCATTGAAACCTATTTTGCCCGTCTTGGAGACGGCTTTCTCGCTAAATTCGCACACTTCGCGCGAACGTTCGTAGAGGAGCTGCTCTGCTGCTTCGTCGAATCCGACCAGACGCAAGTTTGCGTTTGCAAATCCAGGGCGGTCCCCAATAGCCTTGAGGGCGGCGCTGATCATCTTCCTAAAAGCAGCTTGCTCGATGGCGTGCATAACGACGATATCGAAGCGACGCACAAGTTCAGGTCGCGCATGGCCTGCTCGGTCAACAAATGACTCGGAGAGGAGATCTTTCACCTCTTTAATGCTCATCGTGCGAGTCAATTTATCTGCGCCGGCGTTGGATGCCCCAACAATAATAAAGCCTGGCCGAGTAACAGTTTTACCGTCGCCGGCCGTTATTGTCGCCTTGTCGAAGAAGTTCATAAGCGCCTGGTATACGGCTGGGTGCATCTTCTCAATTTCGTCTATAAACACCAAGGCAACCGAATTCTCCTCCATGAAGGTATAGAGGATACCTTTGTCGGGGCCTACGTATCCTGACGGAGAGCCAACAAGTCGAGCGACGGAATGCTCCTCGGAGAATTCCGCGCCCTCAACCATGAAGAATGGGATGTCGCATGTGCGAGCGATCCACATCATCAATTCGGTTTTTCCTACTCCCGTAGGGCCGGGAACAAGTAGCGTAAGGGGGCGAGTAGGATCCATCATGCCAAGGAAGTGACTCTTGATCTTCTTGCCGATGTCCTTGATGGCCGCGTCCTGGCCCCAGATCTGTTGAGGGGCCCGTTTCATGAAGGAATCGATTGCAGAGATCCGAAGCCGCATCTGATTGCCGTCCGGCAGATGGAAGATTGCCGCGAGAGCTGCCACAACATCCTGCTCGGTAATCGCCTGATCGGGGTGCAAGCGAGCGTGAGCTGCTGCGGCATTGAGCGCCTGTAGTATTAAGTTGAGTGGGTCTGCTTGCGGCGATCGGGCTCGCAGCACCTGTTTGACTGCGAAGGTTACGACCGATTCGTCAAGAGGTGCTGCGAGTCCCAGCTTTCGCACAAGACGGGGCGCGTCTGCCATGATTCGTTCCGTGAGTGAATCCTCTAGGAACGGTTGGATATTTACCTGTGGAATGCCGGGCAGAGGCTCTCGAGTTCGAAGAACAATTTTTATCTTGTACTGCTCAAGCAGATGTATGAATTCACGGTACTGCTCCATGTCCGTGATCGCTTCAGCGTCAATAACAAGGATCGGCTTGTCATCGTGCACCTTGAGGTCGGCGAGGACCTGGTTAATTGTAGCCAAATCGGGGCTCGTTGCGATATCGAGGCCGTAGAACTTACGTACCATACTCGCCTGTACCTGGGTGGCACGATCAGGCTTAATGATTCCGAGGAGTGATGAATTCCGAAGATCCTCTCCGATCTCCCCCTCTACAAGACAAAGCGAGAGGGCCCGAATGATACGCTCGGAGGGGCGGACGTAATCACCCCACACCTCATTGGTGCGCGTGGCATCCTCCTTCTTGAGTTTCTCCCCCGTTGCTCCGATTTCAGTGTCTAGCTCGGGGTGGTAGTTGGTTCCGTCAACGATCGCTACGATTCCACGTCCCTGAAGGTGCTTCTGAACCGCGAGAAGCTCTGGCTTTACACCCATCGCATCGATTCCGCTATCAAGGTAGTCAGAGAAGGAGGCTCGGTCTTGAAAGATGTCTGGGCAGTTGCCGATCTTGTTAGGCTTATAGTGAGTTGAGTAAAGTTCGAAGGCCTCAAGGATGTACTGTGGGTGGTTGAAGCGTTTCTGCGAGAGTTCCCGAGCGAGCTCTGGAAGTCTCGGAATTCCTAACTGATGCAGCGCGTGCAGTACCTTAAAGAGGTCGGCCTGAGTCATCGATGGAGCTCGCTTGAACGCGTAATCAAGGTAGTCGTCTGCCGACGGGTCGCGACGTTTCGAAGCGTACTTGACGAGGGTGATAAGCTCGGTGCTGCCTTGAACTCCCGGTATAGTTAGGCCGCTAGACAGCGTATCGTTTATTACTTCAGCTTTCCGCGATTGGCTTCTGCAGATTGCATCGGCGATATTGTCAATTAGAAGAAGGGAACTCTCCTTGAGGAGTTTTACCGAAGGTTGTTGAGCTAGTTTCGGTGGCGCAGAAAATGCGAGGTCAAAATACTGCAGGAGCGACCCCGGCGTCTCTGCTCGAGGGTGGTGAAGGAAGGAGAAAACGATCCGATATCCGGCGCTTTGAGCCTTCTTCACATCGCTTCTAAAAGTCCGTAGGTGCGGGGTGCGGGCGAGGTGCTCCTCAAGCTGGGCGATAATCGGAACTACCAATCTTCGTTCCTCGTCGAGGTCGTGGATGGCATCCTCAAGTCGTGTCAGCTGCTGACGTACCTTTTTGATCTGATTCTGCAGCTCTTTGCTCTGCGTTGCTTTATCGCGGTTTTGCTCGAGTTGCCTCTCAAGCTCGGCCAGCTTTGTTTCTCCATCGGTAATCGCTTGAGCGTGGTTTGCGGCAAGCGCCTCTTTTTGCGGGTTGAGGCGTTGTGAATGCAGAAGTTCGTTGTCCCGAGTTCCAAAGAAGAACCAGTCGTACATTGCAACGGCGAGCTCGCTTAGCCGCTTCTTATCAATGTGCTCGACTTCAACGTTGGGGAAGTTGGGCACGGGGATACACGCAAGTCGCTGCGTGTTTTCAGAGGAGGCCAGACCGAAGAAGTCCCACGAGTTATTGATGGCCGCATGCAGGACCTGGAGCGTATTTCGATACACGTCGGGGGCAACTCGTTTGGGATTCGATTGCCGGCCCGCTCCGTCATTCGGCGGCACTACATCGATCTTAAGAAAATTAAGTACCGGATACTGGAGCCCTTCGAAGAGGGAGCGCATGCGCACCAGAAAGGGGATCGCCAACTGGAGGTGTCGAGCTGCTCGATCGGGGGTGTCGCACCCACTGGCCAGAAATCGACCAAAGAAGTTTCCCTGCGTAACTGGAAAGGGGAGCTGTTTTACCAGATGAGTAACATCGAGTGCGTGTAGGTGGGACTCTTGAGAGACTATCGTTTGTAGCAGTCGTATCTGAGGCTGGGTTAGAGCTGGAAAAAATCGCACTTTGAATTCAATCGGAGAGGAGCTGGTTATGAGAGGAGCAGTTATCCGGCCAGCGATTACCTCATCGATTAGGCGCCAGGAGATTGGATCGATAACCTGTGCATCCCCGGTAAGAGCAGCGCCCGACGACGCCATGGAGCTAGTCACGAATCCCATCGCTGCATAGGCTTTGAGTAGGTCCTCTCTCCCTTGGGAATCCTGCGGCGAGAGCAAAAGCTGCCGCCACTTCACGATCCCATCAAGGATCGGTACAAGCTCGGGGGCGATGCCCTCCTGCTTGGCGGTAGCTAGTACCTGTTGCCTCTTTTGTTCGATAGAAACCGTTGATGGCAGGTCAATAAAAGACATTAATACTTCTCCCTAAGACCGGGGACTCGTCGTTATAGCGCTTTGGCACAGAGCTTTAAAGAACAACGTGTTATCCGGAGCCGGTTTCTTCGGGCCCCCTGTCGGGACCTGTCGGTATCTGTCGGGGCATGAGGACACGCGCGGTCTCTGATACCGCGGAAAGATACGGCGTAAAGCGGTGCGGATTACCGCCGGCCCACTAAGAGTGTCCCAAGAGCAACCAAGAGGCACCCCAGCACCCGAGGTGCAGATGCTGAGAGTCGTGGAATTCCCATTACTCCTAAGTGATCAAAGACGAGTCCGGTAAGCGCTTGACCACACGCTACCAACGCCACAACGTGAGCGGCTCCGATTCGTGGGATCAAGAAGGCAAGGCCCATCACGAGTATTGCTCCGAGTGCCCCGCCGAGAATGCTCCACTTTGGCGCGTCGACAACGTGAGAGATTGACGAGAGGTGTCCACTGATAAGGGCAACCGCAAAAATTACGAGTGCTCCGATGGAGAAATTAATGAGGGTAGCCGATATAACGCTGCTCGTTGCCTCTGCAAGACGAGTGTTCATAGCTCCTTGAATTACGACGAGAGCACCAACTCCTAATCCAAGAGCGAGGTTGAGGTATATATTCATACATGTATCGTAGAAAGCCTGCGCAACTTGGCCAAGTATAATAGTTGCCGTAGCCTCGTCGGGGGCAGGAGAGCTGCAGCCAGGGAGTACGAGTAGCATAGGCTAGTCTAGCCCACATATTTCATGAAGCCTGCTACTGTGAGCGCCGATCATGGTGCTTTGTCGGTCCAAAAAACTATTTCCAGACCGGAATGTATCTCGATACGATTCCGCCCGTCGGGCCCGAAAAATCACCACTCTCGGCGCTCTCGCGACGCAGTTTCATGAAAAAAGCGGTCTAGGCCGGGCGGTTCAACCTTTTGTTGCTTTGCATGCGGTCCCCCGATGGATCCAAGCCCCTTCTCCTGAAGACAGTACACTCACTTGCATCCTTACTCGGTGGAGCGAGCATCTACCTCACCTGAGACCGCGGGCGTCACGCAGGTGTGGGTACGAAGGGGGTTGTCAGAGCAACGGCTCTGGTACACCCTGGTGACTCAATACATTGGATACAGGAGGCGCGTATGAAGAGGCTGAGAATTGGCGTTGTGGTATCGGGGCTTGTTGTGGCTGGTGTGTCGCTATCTACTCTGCAGCGAGCAGAGGCACAGGCTCCGGCAGCAAACGGCGGCCCCGCGAATCCTCCGTCCCAAAGTGTGGCACCGCAAGCGCCCGCCGCAGCCGCGGATAAGGCAAAGCTCGTTCAGGAGAACTATGTGGCGATTCAAAAGATCGCGGCTGCAAATCGAGAATCGGATCCGACTCTCAAGAAGATCTTTGAGGATATGGACCAACAAGCCAAGTCTTTTCGCACTGCTGTTGATGAGAAGGTCATAGCGAAGACCCCTGAGGGTGCGGCGCTGGTTAAAAAAGACAAGACCCTTGCTGCATCGATCGAAACGCTCTCAAAAGCTCTCAAGGAGAAGCAGCAAGAGCGCATGACCCTCTTGCAGAAGCGCTCTGAGTTAATGACAAAGAGCATTTCAAATCCAGATTTTCAGGCTATTTCGAAAGCAAATGCCGATGCGACGCGAGTTTTGCAGGAACAACTTCTTGCTCAAGTGGCAAAGATGTCAGCAGAAGGCAAGAAGCTTGTTGATGAGCGCGCTGCTCTGCTTGCGCCAGTTGCAAAACCAGCAGCGCCAGCACCAGCTGCGCACTAGCGCTTTAGCTCTGCAAACTAAGGCTCAATCACGTGTTGAGTTGTGAGACAACGCGCGCGCCCACTCCTCAGCCGGGACATCAGGTAGTACGCCCCGCTCACCATGACGCAGATGCTCGAGATCTTCCAAAGCTCGATAGACCAAGTTATCCCGCGCCGGGATGAGAGAGAGGATTGCGCACGAATGTAGAAAACGATCGGCGACTGCAAATTCGCGTTGAAAGGCTTTGTTGAGGTGAATAGCTAAATCAAACTCTGAAAATGCGGTTTCTTCCGGTATGCCCACAACCGACCAGCTCTCATTGGCGCATTCGCCCTCTGCGAAGAGGCGGATCATTTTGAGCAGTATGCGACCATCCAGCGAGGGTCTCCGGTGTAGCGTCCCTCCGCGATAGTAACTGGGGCGTAGAACGTGACCGATCGTATCAAGAAGTCCGAGGATCGATACCGAGATGGTGTCATCGAATGAAGCAACTTCGTTGATGGTCAGATCCCGCGAGGCTAAGTAGCGACTGATCTCTCGTACAAGCTCAACCCGAGCCCCGTGCAGGTAGTCGCGCGGCATGAAGGTCTTCGCAGCCTCCTCGTCGGCGGTAGTGGCGAAACGCCCGCGCCTGATGAGATCAATATCGCGCGGCGGCCGCGCTGCGCGAAGAGCGAGCGCGGCAATAAGGTGCTCTCGTGCAGCGCCACCCTTGAGACCGTACGCGTCTGGTAGCGCATGGCAATGTGCTTTGGCTTGAAGCACCGCGTGCGACTGTTCAAGCTCGAATCTAACCGAGGCATCAGTTCGTAGAAACGACACCGCCGCATCAATGCCGCGTCTTCCACCGCGATCCGTGATATAGATGTTCGCCACCTCTCGAGCACGTTCCGAAAGCGAAGAGGGGCGTGTACTGGCTTGTAGCGAGCGCTCAGTTAATGTCAGGGTCGATAAGGTAAGCCCCATATGCAAAGAATTGGCTGGGTGGGCTACTTCTGCTGGAGAGCTGCAACTTGCTTTTTGAGATCGAGGATCTGAGAGGCAGAATACCCGATATTGCTGCTCCAGATAATAGTTCCCTCTTTATCAAGGAGTACTGCGTATGCACTCTGTGGACGCTCGTTGCCAAGCGCAGAGATTATCTTTGGCGCATCCTCGTATACGGTGACTACCGAGGCCCAGTCGTTCTGAGGGATTCCTTTGCGCATACCGCCATTTATGAAGCCCTGAACCATCTGCGGCATCATTCCTGCAATTGTTGGAACCTCCACGATCTCAACGGGTATCTCGGCCTGTAAGGCGCCGAGGATCCAACGATCGATATCAAACTGAGTTTTCTGAGTATAGCCAACCAGGAGTAGGGTGTTCTTGCCGCGATAGTGGTCAGGAATAGTGATCCGTTCCTTATTGAGATTTTCTCCCTCTACTCGCGGAAATTTCTCACTCACAACCGTGCTCGGCGCTGTTACAGTATTGCTGCAGGCCGTAATCGAGAGGCAGAGTGCGAGAAGGGTGAATAGTTTCATTTTCATAGCTGTTCGGATGGTTAGTTTCTGTCGTTACGTACGCTATCTCAGGTCGTGTGAATGCAACAGTGTTGATTGCAGCTCCGCGCTAATCTCGGAAGTTGATAAACTGGAGTTCGAGATCGGTCACAGCGGTACGAATCTTCCCGATTGCAAGCTGTAGATCGTCTCTGCTCTTGCCGGTGACACGCACCTGATCGCCCTGAATCTGTGATGTGACCTTGAGCTTGGTATCCTTGATCACTTTGTTGATCCGTTTTCGCTCTTCGTCCGTGAGTCCCTGTTTTACAACAACCGTCTGGCGATATGTGTCGCCGCCTGCAGGCTGCGCCTCTTCAAAAGTTACTGATTTTAAACTCACTCCTCGTTTTGATAGCCGTTGCTTGAGAATCTCCTCTAGGGCGGACATCTTCATCTGATCAGGGCCCGCCATCGTAATAACACAGTCCTTCTCGTTGAGTTCGATCGAGGCGTTTGAGTCCTTGAAATCGTAGCGTGTTTGAATTTCGCGCTGAGCTTGATCAACCGCGTTCTTTACTTCCTGAACGTTCACCTTTGACACTACGTCGAATGATGGCATCGTTTAATCCTTAATTGAGTTCGCTTTACATCGAGTGGAAAGGATACAAGAAGGCACGGTGAAAGTCCCCAGGAATGCAAAGGCTGAGTAGTGTGTTGTTGGTTGAGTTCGCTTGAGTCGTGCATGTACCCCGTCCATATAGCCCAGAAATAACGGAGGCTTCGCCCCGCTTTCGCGTGCCTTGCGGGGCTCTTGCTGCAAGCCCTGAGCGGTGCTGGCTCAGAGCGCCGACTGGAAGCGCATCTCGCATCGGGTTAAAAATAATGAAAATCGCATTCGTAGATCGTTGACATTCTTCGGGCCGTCTGGCTATTATCCGCGACCGCTTGAGAGGGGGAATCGAGAGATACCTCAACAAAAGCGGGGCTTTGGAAGTGCCGACGCCGTTTAAAAAAAGTTGAGAGACTCTCTTGACTGAAAACAGCAAATAAACGACACTCCAATGCCTGCTGAGATGAGAATCAAGGCAAAAAAGGCAGTAAAACAACTAGGTTATGGGTAGAAGCTGCTTAAGTCTTCGAGGTGTCAGCGCCTCGAGGATTGAGAGATACAGTTCAAGAATGAACTAAACTCTAAGCACGAATTAGATAGAGCGACCTTCGGGTAGCTTGTCGAAATTTGGGCTAGTAAGTGCTGGGCAATAAATTTCGTACCTGCCTCGTAAAGAGGTAGGATTACGTAGCAGATAATTTCTTTGAAATAGAGAGTTTGATTCTGGCTCAGAATGAACGCTGGCGGCGTGCCTAAGACATGCAAGTCGTACGAGAAAGTAGCAATATGAGTACAGTGGCGCACGGGTGAGTAATAATTGGATAATGCGCCTTCCCGCTGGGGATAACCAGGCGAAAGCTTGGCTAATACCGAATAGTCCGGTCAGATCTTCGGGTCAGATCGGTAAAGCTGTAAAGCGCGGGAAGAGTAGTCCAATTCCCATTAGCTAGTTGGTAGGGTAAAAGCCTACCAAGGCAACGATGGGTAGCTGGTCTGAGAGGACGATCAGCCACACTGGAACTGGAACACGGTCCAGACTCCTACGGGAGGCAGCAGTTAGGAATCTTGCGCAATGGGGGAAACCCTGACGCAGCAACGCCGCGTGAAGGACGAAGGCCTTCGGGTTGTAAACTTCTTTTAGCAGGAAAGAACAAAATGACGGTACCTGCAGAAAAAGCACCGGCTAACTCTGTGCCAGCAGCCGCGGTAATACAGAGGGTGCAAGCGTTATTCGGATTTACTGGGCATAAAGAGCGCGTAGGCGGTTTACTAAGTCTGATGTGAAATCCCTGGACCTAATCCAGGAAGTGCATCGGATACTGGTAGACTCGAGTACAGGAGGGGACAGCGGAATTCCAGGTGTAGAGGTGAAATTCGTAGATATCTGGAGGAACAACAGTGGCGAAGGCGGCTGTCTGGACTGTAACTGACGCTGAGGCGCGAAAGCGTGGGGAGCAAACAGGATTAGATACCCTGGTAGTCCACGCCGTAAACTATGGATGCTAGATGTCGGAAGGTCTTACCCTTTCGGTGTCGTCGCTAATGCATTAAGCATCCCGCCTGGGGAGTACGGTCGCAAGATTAAAACTCAAAGAAATTGACGGGGGCCCGCACAAGCGGTGGAGTATGTTGTTTAATTCGATGCAACGCGAAAAACCTTACCTGGGCTTGACATCTGGTGCTATCCGGTGAAAGTCGGAGTTCCCTTCGGGGACGCCAAGACAGGTGCTGCATGGCTGTCGTCAGCTCGTGTCGTGAGATGTTGGGTTAAGTCCCGCAACGAGCGCAACCCCTGCCATTAGTTGCCAGCATTAAGTTGGGCACTCTAGTGGGACCGCTTGCCGATAAGGCAGAGGAAGGCGGGGATGACGTCAAGTCCGCATGGCTTTTACGCCCAGGGCCACAAACGTACTACAATGGCTATTACAGAGCGTAGCAAGACCGCGAGGTCAAGCAAATCGCAGAAAGATAGTCTCAGTTCGGATTGGAGTCTGCAACTCGACTCCATGAAGCTGGAATCGCTAGTAATCGCGGATCAGCATGCCGCGGTGAATACGTTCCCGGGCCTTGTACACACCGCCCGTCACGCCATGGGAGCTGGTAATGCCTGAAAAGACCGAGCTAACCGTAAGGAGGCAGGTCTTAATGGTACTACCGGTGACTGGGGTGAAGTCGTAACAAGGTAGCCGTTGCGGAAGCAGCGGCTGGATCACCTCCTTTTAAGGGAGCCAAAGGATGCTTACGCCGAGAGGCGGACAGCACTCCTCAGTATCTGTAGAAGTTTTACAGATACGAAGCTACCTAGGTAGGAGCACTTACCGAAATAGAAGTTTTATTTCGTGAGCTATTAGTCATATTAACAGTATCTCTCTTTGGCTCCGCTCCGTAAGGAGATGGAGATATACCTGCTACGTTTTTAAGCAGCTTCTATCGATAACCTAGTCGCCTGTTGAGGGAAGTTATATTCCTTCAATAGCCAGGGAGACTCCCTGGACCCTTTACGGGGGCTCTAGTTATCAACAATTTGGTTTGGGTAGACGAATTATTTACACGCAGCTCAGCTGGTTCCTTTTAAGGAATTAGCAAAGAGAGCGATGTAAGCGAGTGTAATAACTTCAATTGAGTTTGCGAGTGGATATACGACATAATCCCCGCAAACAAATGAGTCATTATTCTCGAGCGCAACCGGCAAGCAAGATAATAAAATTGTCTTGGCTTTATCGTATTTTTATATTTCGGCAGCTGCTTTTTGCTTAAGGCTTTAAGAAAAAAGTTAAGCTGCTAAGGGTATACGGTGGATGCCTTGGCAGTAGGAGGCGATGAAGGACGTAGTATGGCTGCGATAAGCCACGGTGAGGTGCCTAACAACCTTTGACCCGTGGATCTCCGAATGAGGAAACTCGGTCTTATGACCATCCCGAAAGGGAAGCGAACGCAGGGAATTGAAATATCTTAGTACCTGCAGGAAAAGAAATCTAATTGAGATTCCCCTAGTAGTGCGAGCGAAAAGGGAATAGCCCAAATTCATGGTGAGAAATCTCCATGTTGGTTGTAGGGCGTGCAACAAAGTAGACCGGAGTCGATAGTTGAACCCAGCTGGGAAGCTGGAGCATAGAGGGTGATACTCCCGTAAGCGAAATCGACAATGGCTGCGAGCACGTTCCTGAGTACCACGGGACACTTGAAATCCTGTGGGAACCCGGGTCGACCACGATCCAAGGCTAAACACTACCTACTGACCGATAGCGA
>JBIJBZ010000233.1:0-4138 GCA_044344945.1 Bdellovibrionota bacterium
TAACTGCCCCACTTTTTGTGCCCATCATCGATGGTGCAGGCCAACTCTACAGAAATACACTCGTGGCGAAATTCAGGGAGAAAACTAACGATTAGGTCGGTGGGTGTACCGGATTGCTTGCTCCTCGACCAACGGATTTGTTAGACGCAGCCAAAATTGAAGCGCCCCAAGGATAAAAAACAGGGGATCGCAGACTCGTAGCGGGTCTCAAATAGTCACGAAATGAATATGGTGGCCGCTCCTGGTTGGGCTCTCTGGAACGACATGCGACCTACTTTCTCCTAATCTCCATACCATCAAGTACAGCCTTAGTTTGGTGGAGGTTTTATGTCTATAGCACATCTGTTTGTCTTGTTTGCAGGAGCCTGGGGAGCTGCTTTACTTGCCTACCTCGTGACAAAGTCAGCTTTTGAAGTGATCTTTTCCGAAGCTTTACCTGGGGACGTTTCCAGGGCTTTTTCGAGGCTCACTTTTGCCGGAATGTTCGTCATATCTACATTGGGCGGCGTTGGATTTTTAAGCAAAGGATACCGCGGCTATCCCGACGCACCTGAAACCACTGTTGATTGGTTTGCGGCCTTGTATAATGCTACGGCCTCAAGCGGAACAGCAATTATCTCATTCTTGGGAGTAATAGGTTTCATGTGTTTAGTGTTACATGTGGGATTAGTACGCGCTAAATTATCGAGCAAATAAAAGAGCACATAGCAAACAGGTAGATTTCATGCGAAACCGTTTACTTTTCTGGGTCACAGACGTAGTGCGTTTGCCTTCGCACAAGGAACCCAAAATGTTGTCAATGTAGCCGCATAGTATACCTTTTTCAAAACGCGCCCATGACACTCGGAATGACTAGTGGCATTTGGGGAAATAGATTACGGATACCAAGCCCCCAGTCCCCGGTCCCTGGTACAGACCCAGTCCCTGGTACAGACCAACTGTTGAGGCGGATTTTCTTGTTCGCATCAGAGCGAACGCCTACGAGAACTATCACCAGCTGCTGACCGACTTTAGTCGCAAAGATGTCATAGCCGATGTTGAGCGTCCGGCTCACTTCAATGACGATGCAGAGCTGCCAGACAGTTTGCGCATCAGGTTTGTCAAGATCATCCTCGGTGACGGTGAAGTAGAGCTGCTAGCGACATCGCTTCTTGATTAGAAACGATATCCCCTCCGAGATTTTAAAAAGCTCTACTACAACCGATGGAGAATCGAGACGTTCTTTCAAGCAATTAAGAGTCGGCTTGCCGTTGATAACTTCACGGGCAGAACCGTTGAGGCTATCAAGCAGGATTTCTTCTCCACTCCGTTTGTTAGTGGACTGGAGACTGTTCTGTCAGCGGAAGTAAATGACGAACTTTCGGCAAAGAACACACGACATCGACAGCAGGAGAACAAAGCTATCTGCTTCCATGCCATCAAAGACTCCATCATCCTGCTTATGTTCGATCGTCTACCGGACTTTGAGGAACGTGTCAGACGATTGTTTATGATCAATCCAACCTTGTACCGTCCGGAGAGGATCAAAGAGAAAGAGCGATTATCGTTGAAATCAAACGCTAGGAGTTTGCACTTCCAAAAATTCGCCAGAAAGATCGTGTTTTAGGCTGGTAGTAGCTTAACTTAATGGCCGTGGGGGTGTACCAGCTTAGGTACTAGCTTCGATAGCCCCCCGTGTACCTGAAGGAAGCGAGGCAAAACACCTCCCTGCTGCGAAAGCGGATCTTGGATTGCGATTGCTCTTCGCATTTCAGCACGTGGAAAAATCCCCCATGTATCTTAGTAAATACACCTCCGGTTTTGCCTCACCTACTCAAGAAACCTCTCCGCAACCGGCCACACCTAGCCTGCGGCTTCTGCCCTCCAAAAGCCGCTGAGCGACCGCTGCAAACGCTTCACTAGGCGGCCCTGACACCTCAAGCGGTTTGGCGAGACGATAGAGCCAGGTAGACGTTGTAAGCCTCCCCAGCTCTGGATCGCCTAACTCCTGCTGGCCGCGTTCACGGATGAGGATCCCCTCATTTACCAAAGGGGTCAACCAATCAATTCGCCGAAAGATCTGAGGCGAGAGGCCGAGCACCGTTCCTATCTCCCGAGCTGAGAAACCTTTGCTAAATCCAGTAAGTCTTGAAAGGTGCCAAACAGCCTCCGG
The DNA here is from genome assembly GCA_044344945.1 of Bdellovibrionota bacterium. Classification (GTDB taxonomy): domain Bacteria; phylum Bdellovibrionota_C; class UBA2361; order UBA2361; family OMII01; genus OMII01. Next base: position 2,153 of record JBIJBZ010000233.1, read on the forward strand.
TACCGTAGCCTTCACACGCTCGGCTGATGGTAGATGAATTCGCTCATTGATTTCGCGTGGCTTACTCTTGGGCGACTGTAGCCCCATCAGAGTCTCCACACCGTTAGGCGTCAACACCAGGCCGGTCTGTCGTGCATTGAGCATTACGAGATCCTGCGATATGAGTTTTCTGATCCAATTGGTGAGAGAGGGGGAAGGCCACGGCAGGCTCCTCTCAAGTACTGCGTAGGTCACGTCGCCATACGGCACCAAACAATTGACTGTAGCCAGAAGATCGAAACGTGCGTTTGTATGAAGACTATCCAGCGATGTAGTCGGCTGAATGATGGCCGCATTTCCCGATAAGCTGGCCACCATGGATAAATTCCGCCACAGGAATCCAATCCCCTCCTTTGAGGGCATAATTCCCACACAGCGCCCCTCGGGGTTATACTCATACCTCAAAAATCCCTCTCGCAAGAGTTTCATAGTATAATCGTCGACTGTGCCGAGCGTGGCACGATCCACCCAGATACGCGCGTCAAGGGCGATAGGTTGAAAACTATTGTCAGCCCATGCCTCCACGTACTCCTTGAACGCCATCAAACTCATGGCAGGAATCGATGTTGCTTGAATTCGCGGAGCTTGCTCCGCCGGTCGCAGAGGCACGGTTGCGTACTCCGGCAGTCGAGGCGCATCAAGCCGATCCCTCGCCTTTTCAGAGCCGCCGGTCGCCTGTGTAGGAGCTATGCTCGATCCAGATCTCATATATCATCCCCTCTTTCCTCCGTATGATGCATAAATCTGGATTCTTTGTGAACCATACTACCCCCCGGATAGTTAGGGGGGAGCGGATACACACGGTTTTCGAGGAGTGTGGTAGTCCCGCGCGGACGTGTCTGTAATGTTGTAAAGGAGCAGTGCAGACGTGGCCGTATAAGTGCGCGCAAACCCGCCCGCAACGCGGTCGATTCACCCGGTATTGGTTCGATTCACCCTCTATTAGATTCGATAGTCGCCCCTGCTCGATAGGTGTTGCACGAGCATGCTCGGCATCAAGGTGACCCTCAGGTCGGGGATGTGTGCCCGCTTGCCTCGGGTCGACCAATCCAACGCCCGCGGCCCCTCAAAAAATATCGACATCCAGGGTGTTAGCCATGCGTGATTACACAGTGCTCGCAGGGTGGTGAAAAAGGGCTAAAGTTTTTGTCGCAAACTTCCGTCTTGGGATCTGGGGTTACGGCCGGCTCATCGGCACATCAACCTGAGGATCGGAGCTGTAGGGGGGGAAGCGGTATGAAACGAAGTTGGATACCTACTTGGGTTATCGGACTTATTACGGCGATGATGTCGGTGACCGTGTGGGATTCGCTCGCTCAGGTACCCGTCGAGGAACCCTCGCTAGTAACGCCAACACCGCGACCAACGGCAACCTTCACGCCAACTCGAACCGCTACTGCGACTGCTACGGCAACTTTCACGGCGACCGCTACCGCTAGCAGAACGCCAACCCAAACTCCGACAGCTACGCCGACCGTGATCCCCCCGCAGTGCAATTTTTACCAATTGAAAGTCGGTCAAGAGTCTGGCACCGGCATGGGCTCAGGGCTAATGCAGTTCTCGGGATCAGAACACTCATGCATTAAGACCCATGTTGCTGCGGCAGAAGCACAGTGCAGAGCGCAGGGGGTCAAGCCCCATCATGTTGATACGTGTGTGAAGGGTGTCCTCTTTGTTACTGATCGCCGATTTACTCACACTATCTTCTTCGACAGGAACTGCCAGCGCACGACAGCACCGACGGGGACCTTTTGTGGCTCAGCCTGGTACGGGTGGCGCGTCTCCCCGATCTCCCTGCTCTGGGCGAATAGCCACTCAAGCGAAACCACCGATCTTAGGGTCGCCGAATTCCCCCTCTTCACCGAAGCCAACAAACGGTTCGTCGTATGGAAAGCCTCTGGCGCTCGCCCGCTACTGGTCCACGACCCGAAGCACACCGGGATAATT
>JBIJBZ010000235.1:0-4078 GCA_044344945.1 Bdellovibrionota bacterium
TAATCAAGCATACTACTAGATATCGATCGCCGGGGCAGAAAGTTGCTTGATCGGGTACGTTCACGTTTGCGAGCACGTTCACGAGGAAACACGTGATTCATCACTGAAAAAAATGGATTTTGCCCCATCAGCAGTCATTTGGCACCCACTCGATTCCGCGATGAGCCTCATAATCCTGCACCGGCTTGCTTTGACCGTTCCACCTCTATGGCGGTTTGCTTTGAGAGACAAAAACTACGAGCCGTGGGCTAACCCGCATATCTCATGAAGCCTGCTACTGCGAGCGCCGATAATGGAGCCTTCTCGGTCCAAAAGACTACCTTGAGACCGGAAGGTATCTCGATACGATTCCGCCCTGCAGATACTTGGTTGAATTCGCCCCGCGGGCCCGAATAATTACCACTCTCGGCGCTCTCGCGACGCAGTGTCATGAAAAATGCGGGCTAAACAACCCTCTCAATTGAGCGGCGAGAAGATCCCTCCTGAAATCAATGGGAAAGAATGGGGTGATGTGGCCTAGTGAGGTGGCTACCGTTAACGAGAACGATGTCTGTCTGGACTCTGATTTAGCTAGCAGACGTGAGTCTTACTGAGGGATAGCTTAAAACACTGGTACAAGCTAACTCGCCAGAAATAACCTTGCCGGTAAATTCCCGACGGAAAAGAGTCCCCTAGCTAGTTGGGGTGTGCCAGATAACTGTAACGAAAGTATTTGATTGAGTAAAAAAGCAGAAAGTCGGTATCATCTAACGATAATCCGATTGTCTACCATCTGGCAGAGAGGTGAAGTGGTATGTCCCGCATTTGTGTTCGGATGAGGACTTTTGCTCGAGTAACTGCCCCACTTTTTGTGGTCCTCTGCAGTGTACCCCTCATAGCAAAGGCCGAGGCGCCGAGGATTGGGCTTTACTATCTAGACGATGTAGACTACCCAGGCGGACCAGCCAGTACACTCAACGGCCGGAAAGGGGTCTTGCAGGGAGATCTAGTTTTCTCGGACACCGATATTGTTGATTATTGTTGGCGTAGTCATTCTCTGCAACTGACGACGGAGGCGGCCGAGAGGTTGCCCAAATCGGGCTGGCCTACATCGAGTAAGTCGATACCAGAGTCCAAGCTTGTGTCCGTTCATGGGAAACCATTCGTTCTTGTCGTTGATGGGGCTAGGTGCTATTCGGGAGCTTTTTGGACTCATCTTTCGTCCATCGCAACTAGCGGACCTGTTATCATGGTGGATACCTTGGGGGAATTTCCTGGGACAGCGGTGAATCCGGCTCCGCGAGGGAGCTTTCAGATCGAATTGGGATACCCAAATCCCACGGCTCAACTACCCCCACACGCTGAGGATGTGAGAGATTGTCCATCATTAAAGAAGGCTCTTCTCGAGATGGGCAAGCTGAGGAAGGGGTGTTGATTAAGGAAAGCTGTGGGCACTTCCGCGGAGTCTCTGAACTATTTCTCTCGGAGACAGCGTGCCCCTTCGCGCGCTACCGTGCATCGCGAGAGAATTGGTAAATGCCGACCATCCACCACTACCGGCTCGCCGCGATGCTCAGGATTGGGTGAATAGTAATCGACTCCACTGAATCGGATATAAAACCGGAAGTACCGCGGTAGCTGAAATAATGAGTTGGAGTATTCAAGGCCCATTGGGGAATGATGAGCCATTCAAGTGGATCGCCATAGCGTCCGCTTACTGAAGCGTTAGGCTGCCCGCTCAAATCGATATTTTCGCCGGCGTTTTTAGTGTCCTATTGATCGCCGTTGTTGCCATTGTTTCGAGGCGACGAGAGAGGCGGCCAGGGCAGGTTGGCGCGGATGATGGTGGCGGTTTGGTTTTGTTCGGAGATTCAGGCAGGTCTGACGCTACTCATGATCATGATTGTTCCCATCACGGAGGCGGTGATGCGGGATGCTCGCACGACGGAGGTGTTTCCGATGGTGGAGGAGGAGATGGTTGATTATGATTTACGCGCAGGTTCAGCCTAACCATGTGCTGCAGCGAACCCGGCCTCGCGCGAGTGATCTGCTACACCCCAACCACTCAATTGGCTGATTGTCTAAACAAACTGAGCCGCACTGCTACCCCTGGGGATTTGGGTTGCACCAATGCTCCTGGGAGATCCTCCGAGATTATATATAGTCTTAACGGCCAACCTCGATACGCACGCAGAAGTTCCCGGACGATGACGAGGAAATCGATGCAGGTACAGGGCGATGAGAAAGATAAAGGACAAGCCTACGAGAGGGATATGGAGTGCCCGTCGCGATTCCGAGATTAGTCAATGAGCTCGGAATCGTCGATGTATGCTTTGGCTTCTTCAATGGCCTCTTGAAATCCCGCTGAAAAATTTGAGAACGAGGCTAGGTTTGAGTCGTGGCCCCGGCCCTCGTCCTCAAGCCTCGATATCATACGATGGAGAAGTTGTACGGTATCTCTCTGCCAAAACGTGAGAGTGCGAAGTTCCACTGCATTTTGTTGACGTGGAATAGACGGGATTGCTACGTCAAAGCCACACAAGAAACGCCCGAGTTGCGCGGCCGCTCCAAACTCTCGCGCATTAAGTAGCGAGTTAAGTTCCCCCCGCACTACCTCAAGGTCGTCACACAACCGCAGCAGACGAGCCCATGAGTGATCCACAAACACTCCTGGCGCTTCACTTGAAAAGCTCTCGATCCTCAAGATGACTTCAATCAAGGTCCGCAACCGCTCGTGGAACTTTGCCGCTGTATCAATCCCAACGATCTCCTCCTGTGAGAGGCCCGAGAACGCAGCAATGCTTGAAGCCCGGTGGAATACCGAGCGCAACAGGACCGTTACAGAGTACGCGGCTACCAGGGCGCAGAGTCCGAGGCTAAGAATGAAAATGGGAGAGCTGGCGAGTTCGTTAACGTTCATGAGGAAGATTCCGATCTGACCTCAGTATGACCCTTCTCCGGTGCTACGTCACCGGAATTTCTTCTGCTTGTCGCCCTTAGTGGCAGCCAGGCGGCGAAGAGCGACCTGCTGGCGACGATGCGTCGCCGCTTTGATGGCGGGGAAGCCCATGTAATCACCAGGTTCATTTAGAGAGGTCGAGACGCCGGCATATCCGCCCACTCGAATCCCTGGGGCGATTCGGATGTGGTCAGCCACTCCAACTCCGCCTCCTAGGACTACGCCTGCTCCGATGTCGCAGCTTCCTGCAATTCCTACCCCAGCGCACACGAGGCAGTGCGACCCAATTGTGACGTTGTGTCCAATCTGAACCTGGTTGTCAATCTTAGTGTGGTCTCCGATTACGGTTGCGCCGGTGGTGCCTCGGTCTATGGTTGTGCTAGCGCCGATCTCGACATGAGCCCCGATCTCCACGATACCGACCTGCGGGACTTTGCGGATACCGGTTGCAGGATCGCTTAGATAGCCGAATCCGTCGGCGCCGATCACAGAGTTGTTATGAATTACGGTGTGGTCGCTGACTTTGCACCCCTCCCGGATAGCTACGCCGCTGAAGAGGTGAACATCGTTGCCTATCACCGCGTCCGGATAGAGCACCACGTTCGCATCGAGGATTGAGTTGTCTCCCACAATACAGCGCTCTCCAACGACACATCCGGAAGCGATAGTTACTCCGGTCCCAATCCTCGCGGTCGGATGGATCTCGGCATTCGGGTGAACAGTCCTGTTTGGTGTATAAGGCCCGAAGAAGAGCGGAATCGCATCAATAAAGGATCCCTGGGCATTTGAAACTGCGATTATCGAGCACCGCAGCGGAGGTAGCTGTTGCGGAAGAGAGCGTTCGTCAACAAAAACGCCCATCGCAGGAAGGTTCTCCAGTGATTGAAGGAGGCCCACTGGTGATTTGCTCCGGATAAACGTTAGACCGTGCTCGCGGGGTGAGTCGAGTGGTACCAGAGTGTCGACGGTGAGGGTCTCGTCTCCGACTACACGGCCATCGACCTTCTCGGCAAGGGAGCGAACTGATATAGATACAACAAGGGGTTTCATTAACGACCCGTGTCTTAGGCATCATTGCCTCTGCGACCGAAGAATAACTGTTGCGGAGTCAGGAGTCTAGAGATTAGCCTTAACCATTAG
>JBIJBZ010000095.1:0-12896 GCA_044344945.1 Bdellovibrionota bacterium
CGATCCTGAGGAGATCCTCAGGAAGTTGGGTTAATAGGGACAAAAGAGCTATGTTTCCAGTTAAGAACAGATACGATGAAGTTTTTGAGATTGAGATTGACGGATGGGTGTTCGGCCTGACCAACTACCCGGGTGAGATCTCTGCTCCGGTACTCCACCGTATTATCCGGGAGCTTGCCACCTCATTTCACGCCGCCATCGAGCACAACGTGGTGTTCAACGTTCTCGATATAGCCGGGAAGTTCTCCGAAGCGTCACGGTTCCTTATTCATGAGCAGGAGATAGCACTCGCTATCGTTGCCCAGCTTCCCAACCCAGCAAACCTCCTCGAAGAGCAGCAATGCGTCCTGGGCCTAGTTATCGACCAGGTGGAGCAGGCGTACCCCGGAGCCCTGGAAAACTTCTATAAAAGATGGCAGATCGGCAGTAAGGCCGCCTAACCGGTTGAAATACTCCCCCTCAGGCCGCTTCTAATGGCCCCAAATATTGACATCCTCCCGCCCACTGCAGTACCTTCCCCCGGCTATGAAAGATAACATCCATCCAACGTATTATGAGGCGACCGTTTATTGCGGCGGTTGCGGAGAGACATTTAAGACCGGCGCCACTATCCCGGAGATCCGAGTGGGTGTGTGTTCGAACTGTCACCCGTACTACACCGGCAAGCAGAAGCTCCTCGACACCGAGGGCCGAGTTGATCGGTTTAAGAAGAAGTACGGTGTGAAGACCGCTTCGACGCCAGCTCCCGCTGCTACAGAGTCCTAATACTCGTTGCACGTGACAGCGCGATTGGCGAGATTGCCAGAGCTGCTCGTATCAGTAGTTCTGGCATTTTTTATTGGTGGTTGCTCAGACGGGCGTCGCGGGGTCAACCCGGGCGACAAAGCTCCAGAGATTCATGGGACCGATCTTGCAGGGGAGCCACTCTCCTTAAGCTCCATTCAAGGCAAGATAGTTCTGCTTAATTTTTGGGCAACGTGGTGCGCCCCGTGCATGGCGGAGCTGCCCGCGCTCCAGGAGCTCTACGAAAAGCTCAAGGATAAAGGCTTTGTAATCGTTGGAGTTGCCCTCGATGACACCCCGGAGAATATCAAAGAGGCTCAGTCACAGTTTCATATTACGTATCCGATCCTTCTGAATGAAGGCTCACGCTGCAAGCGTGATTACCAGATTAAGGGCCTTCCCGAATCATACGTGCTCGATGCACAACATTCGGTGCTGATCGTACAGGACCCTGAAGATGGAAACCCAGTAACCAGGATAATCGGGCCACGCGAGTGGTCCAAGAATAGAGCTTTGCAAGTCTTTCAAGGGCTCCTACAGTAACCGGCATGATACCAACCCTGATTGAGTTAGGCCCGATACCGATTCGAAGTTTTGGATTGCTCGTTGCACTTGCGCTCTTTGCAGGGGCATTGCGACTTGCAGCCAGCTTTAGGCATTACGGGATCGACCCGCGCCTTGCCGAACGGTACGTGACAGCCGCAGGATTGTCAGGCCTGATTGGAGCTCGCTTGTGGCACATCGGAGAAAACTGGAGCGTTCTCCGTCACGACCTGCTCGGAGCAATCTTTGCCAGCGCAGGCTTCACCTTTTACGGCGGATTTATCATCGCCGCGATCTGCGTGTACATCTTGGCGCGACGAGATGGAACCGATGTGGGACGGTTGTGCGATGCGCTCGGTCCCTGTCTGGCGCTCGGGTATGCCGTCGGACGGCTTGGTTGTCAGCTCTCGGGTGATGGTGATTACGGAATGCTCACAAACGGCTTCTGGGGGATGTCGTACAGCACTGGAGTTGTTCCAACCCTTCCAGGCCAACGAGCGTACCCGACTCCGCTGTTCGAATCGACGATTTCGCTTGTTATCGTTTTCATCCTCTTGTACGTCGAGCGAAGTCAGCACCTCTTGATTGAACGCTTTCAGCGCTTTGGACTGTACCTCGTTTTAATCTCGATTGAGCGAGTACTCGTTGAGACACTTCGCATCAATCCCTCAGTGGTAGGAAGTTTGAGCGAAGCGCAGGTGATCGGGCTTGCTCTGTGCACATTCGGTGTGTTGCTGATCGTGTGGCCGCGTTCCAAGCGGGCCGTTGCGTAGCATTTGGGTGCCAGGAGTACCCTAGGATGGGCTGCTACCAGCGCCCCACGCTTTTCAATACCCGTTTGATTTCGACAATCGCTTAATTCTTCCAGCCCCTTGGCATAGTCGTTTCGTTTGCCCCTTTTGAAGATGAGTGTGGTAGTGCAGCATGAGAAGGGCACTTGAGTTCGGTAATAGTGCCAAAGAGGCAATCAAACCGCGCAGATCCTGCCTCTTCGCGTTGTTGTAAGAGAGGTTTGTAAGGTCACCCGGTATGCTGAGTTGGTATCGTAGACGAACGATCGCTTCCGGCCTGCGCCTCCTGGCCGCAGCAATGCTGCTTACCGTTGGCTCTGGCTGCGGTGTTATTAAAGAGAAGCAGCCGGACTCTGAGGTGAGTGGACTCGACCTTGTGGGTAAACCAATCCCTCCGGACAAAGCGAAACAGGTGCTCTCGGAAGCAGGAGGCAACTTCGCCTATGGCCCGGGGCTTGGAGATGCGGCTGTAACCGTGGGCACCGTTGTGGTATTCCCTCCCTATGCATTGTACCTTCTCGGTAACGCCGTGCTTTCTCTCTCGGGATATGAGCCCGTGACGGTATCTTCGATGTTACCGGAAAAGCAGGGCAAAGCGTGGTCGAACACCTATGACTCGCTGGTTTCTGGCCCGGGCAAAGTTGTGGCAGCTATGGCGGGACACGAGTATCGGTCCCGAGAGGTCGGCGATGCAAAGATGAAGGCCGTCATCAATAGTATTGAGGCAGGTAATAAGGAAGAGATTCAGGTGAAGACGGTTCAATGAGCGCACGAATAGGGTTGGTTGTCAGACCGGGAAATCAAAAGATCGTAACCCTCGCCAAAGAATTGATGGTGTGGTGTTCGAACCGAAACATCGGGGTTGAGGTTGATACGCAAACTGCGAAGGTCTTGAAGTTGACTGCGTCCGGACACTCAGCGCGAGAGCTTGTCGAGCGCGCAGATCCGATTGTGACTCTCGGGGGCGACGGAACGCTGATCGGGGTGGCTCGATACGTGCGCGGAAGTTGTCCCGTCTTTATCGGAGTTAACTTTGGAAACCTCGGATTCCTCACAGAGGTTCGCCCCGATGAGGTATTCACGGTGCTTGAAGATGCGCTCCAGGGCAAGGTAGCATGCGCTGAACGGGTGCTCCTCTATGTCCAGGTTGAGCGCGCCGGTGCGGTTTGTTTCGAGTCGCAAGCCGTGAACGATGTCGTCGTGCAGAAGGGTGCTAAATCGCCCCTGCCTGACCTTGATCTCTCGGTGAACAACCATGAAGTAGCCCGAATTCGGGCAGACGGTATCATCTTCGCTACCCCAACCGGCTCGACGGCGTATTCGCTAGCTGCCGGAGGTTCAATCGCACACCCTTCCCTTAGCGTGATCTTGGTCACTCCGATCTGCCCGCATTCTCTCACGAATAGGCCAATCATCCTGCCGGGGTCTTCGAAGATCGAAGTCGAGATCCCAAAGGTCTCTGATGAAGTGCTGGTTACCGTTGATGGGCAGGTCTCCGAGCGGCTCAAGAGCGGCGATATCGTGAAGGTCAGCCAAGCAAAGCAGACCGTTCGCTTCGTGATCTCCGAGGATCAGAGCTACTTTGATATCTTACGGACCAAGCTTAACTGGGGCGTCCCTAATAAGCCGGATTAGCAACTCCTGTCAGGTCCGGTTCGATATAATACAACATCGTTGTAAATGCCTTGCGGTCGGGTAGCGTGCCGTAGCACAATCAAGCTGCAGCGCGGGCTGGAAGAGGTTGCGCGGTCCCGCTGTCACGATTTGTCTGGGGACTCCATGTTATCCGAACTCACCATTAGCAATTTCGCGATTATCGAGCGTCAGTCACTCACCTTTCATCCGCATTTCAACGTCATCAGTGGAGAGACGGGAGCCGGTAAGTCGATAATCCTACACGCCCTTGAGTTCATTCTCGGTGGAAAGGGATCCTCAACCCTAATCCGAAGTGGAGCCGAGCAGATGGAGGTTCAGGCCCTTTTTGATCTAAGCGAGATCCCTGAGTCGATTCGTTCCGAGCTTCCGGAGATAGTGGGAGAGGGCGATGAGATCGTCGTGTCGCGAACACAGCCACGAGAGGGGCGAGGTAAAGTGCTGATCAACGGCCGGCTCGGCACTGTGTCGCTCTTAGAAGAAATCGTGCAGAAGCTCGTTAACATCTGCTCTCAACACCACCAGACGAAGCTCCTCGATGGACGCTTCCATCTTGAATTGCTTGATGGATTCGCCGATACCGAAAAGCTGTGTGGAAAGTTTCGTGAAGCCTACGATCAGTGGACAGAGAAGCGCGTAGAGCTGCGAGATCTGCAGCAAGCCCAGGCGCAGGGTGCGCAGCGAAGAGAGGAGTTAGAAGTTCTCGTTGAAGAATTAGATGCGTTGCCGAACCTAAAGCCGGGGCGACGAAAGGAGCTTGAAGCTGAGATTAAACGGATCGGCAATTTTGAGCGGCTCAATCAAGCGGGGCAGCAAGCTCTAGAGCTACTCTCGGCGGATGATGGATTGGGCACAAAGCTCCGCGAGCTCTCAGGGGTACTCTCGGATCTGCAGCGATTTGATCCATCCACGACCGCCATCGTGCAAGATTTTGAACTCGCGCGTGATGCACTCACTCGGAGTGAGATCGCTATCGGGCGGTATGTACATACCATCGACGCCGATACCTCTATGGTAGAGGAGTACCGCGAGGAGCTCTCGGAGCTCGCGCGCCTTGAACGGAAGTATCGCACAGACGATGCGGGTCTCTGTGAGCGGCGTGACCGAGCTAAGCAGGAGCTCAGTCGCCTTGGCGGTTCCGACGGATTAAAGAGCCTTGAACGCGAGGTCGCAGCGCTCCTCACCAACGTGAATACAGTTGGACTTGAACTTCGGAAGAATCGCCAGCGTGCGGCGAAGCAACTGGTGACTCTTGTGTCAGAGGCGCTCGTCGAACTAGCCATGGCAGATGCCCGTTTGGAGGTTCGATTCACCGAGAGTGAGCCCACATCTCGGGGGCTCGACAAGGTGGACTTCCTGATGGCTACGAACAAGGGGGAGGCTCCGGCGCCACTGTCCCAGATCGCCTCAGGCGGTGAGCTCTCACGTGTCATGTTGGTTCTTAAAAAGATCCTCCGGGAGCAGTCTGGGGTTAACGTGCTGATCTTTGATGAGGTCGACACCGGCATCTCGGGCGGGGTCGCCCGCTCGGTAGGGCGGATGCTCAAGGACATCGCCTCGCAGTCTCAGGTGATCTGCATCACCCACCTCCCTCAGGTGGCATCCCTCTCAGACAAACACTTCCTCGTTCACAAGGAGGTCGGAGACCGGGCAGTAACCGTTGTCAGAGCCCTCTCCGATGGGGAGAAAGTGGACGAGATCGCCAGGATGTTGGCAGGCTTTACCATTACCGAGGCATCCCGCGCCTCGGCTCGGGAGCTGATCGAATCGCGCTGAATTAGTGTGTATGTGCCACTAATTGTTTGATTTTCGGCCGTTTATTTGACCCGGACAGAGGGGTCGCGTAGCCTTGCCCGTGCTTAAGGCTATTGAGATAACGCATGACCGAGGTAACCGATATCCAGATTGTAGCGGGGCGAAAGCTTCCATCCGAGCGAGTTCTACTCGTGCTCGTGGTGCTGCTTGCTGCGCTCGCCGCAAGTACGCAGCTCGTGTCATCCCTCTGGGGCACCGCCAAGGCGACCTTTAGCGAACCGTACTCTCTGTACCGGGCCTCGGTAGAGCGCAAGCACCTAGAGGAGTACAACCGACGGCTGACTTCAGAGCTGGTAGCATTGAGGTCCCGGAACTCGCAGAAGAGCTCTGCTGAGCAAGAATTGGAGTCGCGACTGAAGGCTTTGGAAGAGGCAGTTGAGGGGGCAACCTCGCTGGGCTTCATGAAGCGCAGGCGCACCCCGCAAACTCAAGTTGTGGCTCGGGCTACCGACGCAAAGAGAACTGGCCCTCTGGCTGAACTGCTCAAGGACCCTCAGCTCGCAAAGGGCTCTCGGGGTAAGAGCGCCACTGCTCGTCGTGATTCAGATATCGGTGGAGCTGAGGTTCCCTGTTTCGACAACATCTGTTCGGAAGGCGCCCGTAAGAAGGACATCTCTCTGTCGTTCCCGCCATCTGCTGATAGAGCCGACACCAATAGCCCTGATACTGGACAAGCGCTCCGGGATCGCTTTGAGCGAGCGGTTGATGTTCTCCGTTTTCTACCCATTGGAGCGCCTGTTGTCGGCGAAGTATCGTCCGAATTCGGCCATCGACGGTCTCCGTTTTCTCGCCGCGCATCGTTTCATGAAGGGGTCGATCTAAGACTGCGCTCGGGTGGTCGCGTTGTAAGCACCGGAGCCGGAACGGTTACTCACGTAGCCTACAACAGCACCTACGGATTAGTAGTTGATATTGAACATGCCCCTGGGCTCGTCAGTCGGTACGCTCATCTTGCGAAGGCGCTCGTGCGTGTCGGTCAGGTTGTCTCGCGGGGTACCTTGATTGCACTTTCGGGTTCAACTGGACGCTCGACGGGACCGCATCTGCACTATGAAATTCTCTACCGTGAGCGACCTAAGAATCCGCGCCCCTTCATGGAGCTCGCGGATAATCTGCACGCGCTTGGGTTCCGCTCGGTCGGCTAGTAACCAGCTCAGTTCCTGAATGATTGAGCTCTGTTTCCGCACTCCAGCGGACATGCCGCACGGAGCAGTGCGGCTAATTCTCGACGCTTAATTGATTGCGGTGAATCGCGAACTGTTTTCCACAACGAGGGCAGGTAATCTGAAGTTCGTCATCGTCGCCGTAGAGTTCCTGCAGAGACTCCTTCGACATCGTTTGAAAGAAGGGGATAAGCTTCTCTGGCGAACAATCGCATGTGAAAGCAAAGTGGCAGGTTCGCATCGGACTCCGCTCATCATCTGTCGAAGCTGCTAATTGCTCCAGATCCACTGACGCGATCCATTCAGCATCGTACTCCGGTAGAGCAACGAGTCCTAGTGCGGTGTCACTCGTTTGAGAGAGTATCAGTCGCAGCGGGTACTGCTCACTCTGGTCGTAGAACTGCTGAACCATCTTTGGGATGTCATCTGAGTCGCACCGCACCATACTGTTAAAAGTTTTACCGTGGTGAGTAAACTGCGCGTGGATTGAGTTCACATCGGTGTGGCGAATATTCTCGGTAAGGATGTGTCCAACGAGAAAACCACGGGCGATCCCGGTATCGTCCATCACGCCGGTGTTGCCGGTTACGAAGAGCGAGTATGGCTGATCGGCAACCAGGTGTACGGTCCACGCGTGGGTCTCCTGAGCCGTTCGGGCGGAGAGGTGAACGGAGAAACATGCGATGAGTTCCTTCAACTTCTCATCGTGCTCTGGTCGGGTCTCAGGAGCGTGGTCCTTGCGGTGCAGATAGTAATCGATCAGGTAGTCCGACATATCAACCCGCACCAGCAGGGCCTCCCGTTTTGGGATGTATTCAGCGATAGCAACGAGTCCGGTCGATGACATACGTGGGATATACTCAAGCACGCGAGCGTTTTCCGCGCGGCTCCCCGTCTTGTTACAGGGGCTTGGGGCTTGTTGAGGGCCCCGAAGGCGGTGGGCAGCTACTGCGTTCAGTAGAAGGTCACTACTACCCCAGAATTGGCTCAAATGCTATATCCTGGGGACGATTCGCCCCGGACAGTTTGGCTTCTGCTGCATTCGGGGGGAGCGGTGCCTAGCCCGTCTGGGGGCATAAACGTATTCAGGAAAGGTGTCGTTATGGTCGCTTCAGTTCGCTCAGTTTTTGCTCGACTCTTTGTGCCTGCGCACCTCGCACTCTTACTGACAGTTATGCTGACGGGATGCGCCCTCAAAGATCGAACCTCGACGATCCCGCAAACTTTTTTAGAGGACCGTGATATCACGGAGAAGGATGATAAGTTGCCCTTTAGTCACTCCTGGATCGATCCGGAGGTGCCAGCGGGATACTACACGCAGGTGTACTTTCGTTCAGTCACAGCGGATAAGCTGCCTGATGATGCATGGATCGCCAGTGCGAGCACCTTTATGACCAGCAAGGAGAGCTACAAAAAAGAGGCCGCGGCCCTCGCTGAGTACTTTAAGAAGCAGCTCATTTCAAAAGTGAATAAGTACAAAAACGGAACGGTAAAGGTTGTCGATCAAGCAGAGCCACACACCCTCGTATTCGATATCGCCATCACGGAACTTGAATTCTCGCACCCGATCACGAAAGCCGGTGTGATGTTCATACCGGTACCTGGATCATCCTTGGCGTTCAACGCTGTATCGGATCCCCATGTAACGTTTGCCGCTCGTGTGTATGACGGCGAGACGGGTAAGCTCGTTGCTACCCTCGGAGATAGAAAGTTCCCACCAGTACGCCTCATTGATCTCAATAAAGTTACAGTCACCAGCTCTCCGCGTGAGATCGTGTCGACCTGGGCAGAGATCTTTGCAGAGGGGCTCAACGCCGACCGTTTCGCTCCGGTGAAGTCACGCGGCATCTTCAGTATCTTGCCGTGGTAGGTAGATAGCTGGAGGCTGTGCATGGCACGATCCAGCCCCCACACGGCGCACACCCACGAGATCCAGACGAACCTGCGAGAAGCTCGGTTCTATCACGGGTGTAAAAACAGGGATGATCTCGGAAGTATCTCGACGCACGGCTTTCGCAGCGAATTTTTCGACGAACAAGGCCGATGGCAGCGCGATGGAAACCTTGGGAAAGGGATTTATCTGAGCTGCGATTGGCGCACAGCCGTGTGGTTTGGTAGTATCCTGCTGGAAGCTACTCTCTCGAAGGGTACCAAGATCCTTGATGCAAGTCCCCACGCGGACCCGCGTGTACTCGCTTCGCTCAAGCGCGAATTCGGACAGGAGCTTCTCACAACTGGAAATATCCATCAGGTTCTGCCGAAAAACAAACACCTCAAACTCTCAGAGCTCGTAGAACTTACCCGCCACTTCTACCACCGTGTCTGGGACCGTGATTGGAAGTTAGAAAAAAGTTGGCGCTTCTCAGCCCGTGAGACGCAAGCCAGGCGTGCACTTGATTACAGTGTGAGCCTCTTAAAGCGCTACGGCTTTCACGGCTACGGACATCCTCAAGATGATAACGGAATAGTAATTTTTGCGCCGGATAGAATTAAACTCGTTCGAGTAGTGCGTGCGCTTGATCCGATTCAGCATTGCAAGCTCATTGATGATCAAAAAGTTCTCGAAAACGCAGCTGACATCAATGCACTCTTAAAGAGCTCATCTTCATAACAACTCATGCGATGATGTCCTTTGAACCTAAAAACGGCAGTTGCGGGTCTGAAAACGGCGTATCTGTCCAAAATCACTTTGGCTTTTGAATTTTCGGTGCTCACCCTGACGGTGCCAGGGTTGCGCCTCCAAAAAGTTCAAAATCCTGCCTGCTTTTGAACATCTACGTCGGTTTCATCCGCCTTAACTGCCGTTTTTAGGTTGAATAGCTGCGCACAAATGGATGTAGCTCGGATCCTTAGATCGTTTGCTTCCACAGATAGTATGAGCCCAGGCTGTTGCCGTTTTTTACTATTTAGCTCATATCTTTGCCTTGCGGTCTCGCAGCCTCGTCATTGACACCCGTACACCAGACACATGCTCGTAAGTGCCTGGTCCTGTGTCAGGCTATTCCCGTTGAGATATTTAACTCGAGGCTCCTTCATGTTTTTAAGCTGCGAAGGTTCGGTGCGATGTACGTTGAGGTGCCCCCAAGAGATCTGGCACACCCCAACTCTTTCATTGGCTGATTTTCAGAGTTAATTTAGTCGCACTGTTGTCACTGGGGAGTTGGACTGTACCAGCGGCGCCGGGACTGTACCAGCGGCGCCGGGCTCTCTCGTACTTGGACCGGCCGCCTGGATAGCAGAGGGGGCCGCCGCGAGGCCAGGCATTACCAAACCGACGCCGACAGTAGAGAGGCTTGGAGATTAGTGTTGCAATCTGATTGCTTGGGTTGCCGCTAGTAGCAGCCTGATATGATGAGCTGGAAAGCCATCCGTCTGCCTACCTATCCCGCTACCTTACGACAAGGTAGGACAACGTTCCTAGCTAGCTGCGTTTCTTAAATATTTTACTACTGTGGCGTTGTGTGCCCGTACCCCAAAGCTAGGTAGGCAAGGGTTTCTGGCACATCCAGCAAACGGGCTTGTGATATTCGGAGGCTCGGTAGGCTCTATAGGCTAATCAAATTCTCACGAAAAATGAATCGCTTACCGTACATTTCCAGCTGATGTTGCTTCTGAATTCCTGTCCTCTACGTTACAAGCAGGCTCTGCTTATGTTAGGGTGCTACCCCCCGAACGCGGCTTGACGCTGCAGTTCGTGAAAAGACAGTTGAATGTTAGATCTAAAGGACTGGGATTTTTCGCACTATGACAGGCTCAAATGACATCCAGAACAACTCTGTCTACCCGAGCTCAAATACGGCCCGTCGGCGGCACGAGCCGGTCGAACTTGGCAATCTCAGACTCCCCGAAGTTGCTAGTCGGCAAGTAGCGGCGGCCGACGTAACCTTCGGCGACATGCGAGAATATCTTCTTGGACGCATCGCCCAAGGAGAGATGAAGCCGCTGATTTTGGTGTATGGGCAGTCGTCTTCAGGTAAAAGCTCAGTCATGGGTATGCTCACAGATGTGGGTGTTCAACCCTCGACCCGGTTAATCACCCGAACGCCGAGACCCACCGATGGTCAGTTTGAGCATCAATGGAGTCGGTATCTTGATGCGGTACCTGCTGATTCAACAGGCTCCACATCGTTGCCAGTATCGCTCCAGAGTAGACAGTTGTTTTCACCCGACAACGTTATTTTCGGCATCTACAACTACGGGAGCTATTATGCGACCAGTGGCAAGGAGCTCTTGAGGCTTCTATCAGAACCCGAAACTCCTGGCGTTAGCGTGCTTATGGGCAAGATGCTCGATCTCCCCAATATGTGCGAGGCAATCGATAATCTTATTCCGTTGCTACCAGTCATTAGCCTTCGTCTTGACGTACCCCCGTTTGTGCTAGCTGCCCGGCTTCAAGGGCGTGCAGAATCAACGAACGGTGAACGGGCGACTCGCCTAAATAAACTGATGGAGAAATTTGTAGAAGATCAGCAGCAGATGGGGTCGTACGCGAGAATCTATCCACTCAAGATAATCCCTAACATCCTACCGAGTGAGATCGGTGACTTTGGATATGATGGGATCATCCCTTTTACACCCGAACGGCTTAAGGATATTGTGCAGAGTGCGGTGAAGCAGAGGGTCGATGAGTGTGCTGCGCAGGCGAGGGATGTCGTGCAGCCGAGACTAATCAGATATAACTGCGGAGTCGTTCCGGACGGAGTTATCCGCGGGCTTGAGAGTCAAGTGCTCCCGATGGCGGCAAAGGCCGGTATATCGGCCATTTATGCAAAAGGTGGATTCGCAGTAGCAGCGTATCTTGGAGATCATTCGCGTCGGATCTCTCCCGATATCGATTTCACGGTAGCAACCTCGAGGGATCAGTTCGTTGCACTTGTTAATTTGCACGATGAACTCGATCGTCAATTCGGGCCCCCTGAAGCTGGCTCGGATGTTAGCGGAAGATTGCAGGCAAGATGGGGGACCAGCGAGTATCATATTCTGTCGCGAAAGGGTCGGGCGCTCTTGGGGCCAGACGAGAGCCTCAAGGAGTTAGAGGTTGATGGAATCGCACTCACAAGGATTCAGCCGGGAGATAGGGGATTTTGCTACGAGTTTGGCTGTGATCACGGAGATCGCCTCCTATCGAGAGAGGTAGTTCTCCCCAATGGCTCAAAGCTTTTCATCCTTCCACCAGAGCACCTAGTCGTTGAGAAGCTTCTGGCGGCTCGAGGCCCTGCCGACAACAACGCCGACCCGAGCAAGATGAAGTTCGACCTCTTCGATGTGGCTGGGCTCATCTCTACCCAAAGTTTCAACCCCAACCTTCTGCACAAACTCGTTTTTCAGCAGCAATATCGACCTGATCTGGATTGGGATGTTGCAAATGCGGTTGAGCAAATAAAGAAACAGAACTCTGACAGCTCGATAGTCAAGGTGAGTGAGCTCCTGACATCGTTGGGGTATGAAACGGAAACATACCCGGATCTGTTTTTGAATAGGCAGGTCGATATTGATAAGTGGGGCGATGGACCTGATGACAATAACTCTGACTCGACGCTCAGCCTAACGGCAATCAAGCATCTGGTGATGCTTACTCGCTTCGAGCAATCGCTCGATCGGATCAAGAGCTTGCTGGAGCAGGATTTTAGAGTGTACTTCGGTATGACCACTACGATGGCGGATGCTTTTGGCAAGGAGCGGATCAGCGCCAAAGTTGCGAAGCTCAAAACTATGGTGTATGAGTTCCGGAAATCTCAGGTGGGCAGAGGGGATATCTTTGTTCGCCGTGAGCTGGTCCCGACTGAGGATCTGAACTTCTTTAGCCATCTGGCGAAGGACTACCCTCAGCTGTTCAAAACGGCTAACGAAGCTCGCGCATGAAAATAGGAATAATTACCGATATCCATTACGGGCGTGACGGCTTTTTCGGGACAAAGCTGCGGCGTATTTTCCGGGACACAGACGTGTTACTCGAACGGTTTGTGTGTGAGATGAACAATCAGGTCAAGCCAGACCTGGTTGTTCAACTTGGCGATCTTATCGAAGACACAGACCTGAGCACTGACCGCAAAAGTCTGGAGCGAGTAGGGCAGTACTTTCGGGCTCTCAATGCCCCGGTAGTGCACGTACTCGGAAACCATGATCGACGAGATCTTTCACCCGATGA
>JBIJBZ010000236.1:0-4071 GCA_044344945.1 Bdellovibrionota bacterium
CGGGAGCCTTGCTGCTCCATGTCCCACCAACTCCAGCCCCCGATGGGATCTTGCAGGAACGCCTCGAACGAGACGATATTCCACCCCTCCGGCACGCACCGCTCAAAGGTCCACATCACGCTGCGATTACCAGCGCGGCCATGCACAAAGACCGCGAGAGGAGCCTCATCAGAGCCCCCCTGTCGATAATTAAACGCAAGCCCTACCTGGGCTTCTTGAGATGTAGTCGATTCAAATTTTTCCACGAGTCATCATGTACCGCAGATGTCGGATCCTGACCAGCTGGCAGTGTGCTTTTGTGAGAGCGCTTGGCCAACTTCCTTTCAATGTCGGCCCATCACGCGGTTGCTGCACGTGGTACGTATTGTGAGAGCTACGGTGCAATCCGCAATTTGTTGTCTATGCCCCGCACTCCTGGTAAAGCCGCCAGTATCTCAGAAACTCGCAAACTCTCGGCTTCTGAGATCACCCTTCCCGATACCGTCACCAAACCCGATGGCTCGACCGCCACATGAATCGAGTTCGCGCGCAGGTAGAGATTGCTGTCCAGTCGGTCTTCGATCAGGTCTTTCAGATCTTCCGGCTCGACCTCTCCCGAACGGCACAACTCCTCAAGCTCGTCCGCCCGTTCGGATTCCTCTGCGCCCGCGGCGCTATACTCAGATAAACCAGCCGAGGCCGCCTCTAATTCCTCCGCGAGCCTCCCTTCAGTGATCTCCGCACCCTCTGAGACCTCCTGTTCGCCAGAGATCCCACCTAGGATTCCAAACTCCTGCGCGCCGCGAATTCCACCGATCCTCCCGCCTGAACTAGGCTGATCGCTGAATCCCTCTTGTGGAACGCTCTGCCCGAAGCCCAGATCCTCTAGGCGATTGCTCTGCTTGCCCTCTTTCCGCCGCCGTCGTCCCATAGCTTTTTATCCGCTGCGCTCTAATCAGCTCACACAATCTTCTCGTACCTCACGCTTTGGCGATTCGGGATGATGCCCGCATGGTATCGGTCTGAAACCTTATATACTGTCAGCGTGCCATGTTTTGCACGCGAGTAACCGTACTGTCCAGCATGCTACGGCGTCAGTCGAGACTAGCCGCAGATTTAATGCGACTTCAGATTGTCATCGATGATAGCCGACACTGTTTCGATTATCTCGCCCGGGGCGACCTCAGCCTGGGCAGATCTCTTCTCTGGCCCCTTCTCGAGCCCAACAAGAATAAGTATGTGGTGGGGATTAATGTGCAGGTAGGAGCAGATCGCTTGAAACGAGAAGATGTAATCATCCTCCTTACTCAAGAAATAGTCCTTCGCCCGGCGCGAGTGCTCATCGGAGCGATTCATATCCGAGATTGCATTCAGGAGAATTGCCCGCAACAACCCTTTCTCCGGGATTGGGATATCGCTCCCATCGTAATCATCAAAAGCCGTATAGATTGCAGTATTTCGTTTATCGCGGTTTGCCATAGCTATTCTGTAAGATGCAGTCGCATACTGAGAAGCCCCGCGGCAGTTAAAAAAAACCGAGCGCCCTCTACAGTAAGGAAACGTTCATTTTTCTGCTTCGCTAAAGGGCTTATGGCTCAAAACCTGGGCATTTCCCGGGATCTGGAGGACTTACCCGCCTGCGCCACCTGATATGGAGGGGTTAGCGTGGGCTGCCTGGAAAAAGCCGCGGCTTTCCAAACACCTCTCGGGGCTGATCTCATTTTTCCCTTTAGGAATTCCGAGGGCTGTCCGACCTCCCCTTTACGGGAGGAGAAGGATTTTTTCCCCTCATAATTTCAACGTTCAGTTCGCCATGGAGGGCACTATGAAAGTTGGACACACAAACCTATTTGCTGCGACCTCGATCGTGGATCGAAAGGGCAGACGAGTTGCGCATTACCTAGTAGACAAGGCAAAGGACTCCCTCGATAAAGAGGAAAAGAGGCCTCCGCGAGGCGCTCAAGAGGCGGTTGTGCTCGCAGTCGGCGAGGAAAGCGAGGAAGAGGCTCGCGAAACGGGTGAAGCTACGACCGAGAGAAAAGAGACTGCGCCGAGCTTACTTAATATCACTGCGTAGTGTTGGGAAAACGTTTAGGTGAATAACCCCTGCGCAGCAGGTCGATCAAGGTCATGCAAGGGTCCGCACTGCGACGGATGTATGGTCCTGCGCCCTTGCGTCACGAAAAAAACTACGGTCGGCGGTGCAGTTCCGCCTCTATGAGCGCCTGCGCCTTTTCCAATAGAGCCTGCTCGCCCAATCCCAACTCAGCAACAGATATAACACCCCATGGGGTTTCGATTCGAACCTCGATCCCCTCACGAAAGGGACGCTTAATAAAGGTCGCAGTGTAGATCTTTCCTTCGACCTCAATCTCTCGAACCCAGCGAACGTCCGTCACTTCACTCTCTCGGTCACATTAGATACCGTCACGGGTACGTAGGTCAGTGCCGATGGCGTGTCGAAACTGCTACTCCCATTCTATCGTCGCAGGCGGCTTGCTGGAGATATCAAGCACAACTCGGTTAATCCCACGTACCTCATTCACAATCCGGTTGCTGACACGTCGCAGGAGCGCCTCGGGCAGATATGCCCAGTCGGCTGTCATGCCGTCCTCTGAGTGAACGGCTCGCAGCGCCACTGCTTCGTCATACGTGCGGCCATCTCCCATAACACCGACGCTTCGAACGGGTAAGAGCACGGCAAAGGTCTGCCAAAGTGAAGGATACAAGCCCTCACTCCGGATCTCTTCCAAGAAGATGTGGTCAGCCTCTTGAAGAACTCGAACTCGCTCAGGGGTAACTTCGCCAAGCACTCGCACGGCGAGCCCCGGTCCGGGGAACGGCTGCCGTTGCAGGATCTCCTGCGGCATATCCATCTCACGCCCAAGCGCCCGAACCTCGTCCTTAAATAGCTCTCGAAACGGCTCGATGAGAGAGAACTTCAACCCCTCTGGCAAACCTCCGACATTGTGGTGGGTCTTAATCGTTGCAGATGGACCCTTAACAGAAACGCTCTCAATAACGTCCGGATAGAGAGTGCCTTGAACGAGGTGCGTTGCAGACGAAATCGCCTTTGCGCGCTCCTCAAACACCTCGATGAAGATCCGTCCGATAATCTTTCGCTTCTGCTCTGGGTCGGTAACGCCACGCAGCCCGGCAAAGAAACGTTCACGAGCATCTACCAGCTCAACGTTCAAATTGAGCGCCTTCAGCCGCTGCATAACCGTTACGGCCTCGTTTTTACGACCAAGTCCGGTGTCTACAAAAAAGCAGTACAAGCGATCCTTCAACGCTTTCGCCACCAGCACCGCAGCAACCGTAGAATCGACTCCACCGCTCAAAGCGCAGATTGCTTGCCCCTCATCACCAACCTGAGTTGATATCTTCTTAATCGACTGCTCGATGAAATTACCTGGTGTCCAATCACCCTCACATCCGGCGATGCCGTATACGAAATTTGCGAGTATCTTTTTACCTTCGGGTGTATGCACAACTTCAGGGTGGAACTGCAGGGCAGCCATCTTGCGTTTTTCATCGAACATCGCTGCTACAGGAGCGCCAACACTTGACGCTGACAGAGAGAACCCCTCTGGCAACTTCTCGACGTGGTCTCCGTGACTCATCCACACCGCAAGCCGCTCACCCTTGGACCAGGAGCTGAATACCCCTGCTCCGTCTTCGACCACGATCGTCGATGGGCCGTACTCGCGCGACGCTCCTCGCCCAAGAGTGCCACCGAAGTGATGCGCCATTAACTGCATGCCGTAACAGATACCTAAGGTCGGTAATTGCGTCGAGAGCCACGCAGTATCGAATGCTGGGGCGTCCTTATCAGTGACGCTTGCTGGGCCACCCGAGAGGATGATTCCCTTTACTTTTGAGAGATCCACATCGGTGGGCTTCAGCGTACAGGGCCGCACCTCGCTGTAAACCTGAAGCTCGCGCACCCGCCGCGCGATCAACTGTGTGTACTGAGAACCGAAATCGAGAATGAGAATCACACGCACCCCGCCGAATATAAAACTTTATTTGACCAGACCCCTGGTTGATTTGGCGCTAGATCCTAGCCGGGGCGCCCTGGCTAGTAAACTG
>JBIJBZ010000237.1:0-4069 GCA_044344945.1 Bdellovibrionota bacterium
TACTAGTAACAAAAAAAAGTTGAGGTACGTCTATGGAAACTCCACGGGCACGAATGTTTAAACCCCTCTCTGAACCAGCGGTCGGCTCGGTGCGGGTAGTGAAGGATGTAGCAACCAAGATCGGAAACGTCATCGATGATATCCCGCTTTCATTCCCACCCGATGGGCGCTACTTCCTCGCTTTAGAGGGACGTTCCTTGCACGTGTATGAGACCTCGGCAGGAATTACGAGTTTTACCACGCGCGATGCTGCAGCCGTAAAGGGTGTCGAGGTTGACGGAGACGTAACGACGGTAACGGTAAGTGGTATCACGGGGGTGACGGAGATCGTTGTCCATCGAAGGCGCGGTGCAGCAAAGGGTGAGGCTGTTACCCTTGAGGAACTCGCGGCGCCCGTGAGCGCCATGCAGGAGTTCTCAGAACTGGCGGCTAAGAGCTCGCTCTCTGCGAGCGAGCGGGTTCGCAAGGTGGAGCTTCTTAAGGAGATCCAGGGGGTTTTTGTGGGGGCGCACCAGCGCTCGGAACGGGCACGACAGCGTCGTTCGACGCCGCCATCATCGGGAGAGAGTAGGGGGTTCTCAAGTCGGAGCTGTGGCTGATATGAACCTGCGCTTTTCAATTGACGATCTCGCTGCTAATCAACAGTTCCTGGCACAAGAGCTACTCTCGCGTGGTGCGAGGGTGCGTTTAGTCGATTATGAGAATCAGGTGCTTGAGGTGTGTATCGGGGCCCATCGTGAGCTTCTGGTTGATATCGATAGCACCACGATGCCGTATGCGGCAAGCGCGATTGCCGGAAGTAAGCCGATAACGAAAGCGCTCCTCGCAGAGGCCGGTATCTCGGTGCCACGCGGGGGGCAGTTCATGTCAGACGAGATCGACGATGCTATCCGGCTTGCCGAGATTGTCGGGTTCCCCGTCGTCGCCAAGCCGAGCCTCGGTGTGCAGGGAAAGGGGGTGTGTACCGATATCACGACCCCGGACGATCTAAGACATGCCATAGCGGCGATCGAGCATCAGTGTGGATTCGGGGAGGTTCTGATCGAAGAGCAGTTCGACGCGCGGGAGTATCGGGTGTTGATAAATCGTAATGGCGACTATGCGGTTACGCACCGCGATCCTGCCTATGTAGTGGGAGATGGAGTTCATTCGATTGAAGAGCTTGCGACAATTGAATCTGTACGGCGTATAAATCCGCGTACTTCGTGCCTGTCGACCATACTGATTGATGAAGAAGTTTCACGATTCTTGCGTCGAGCAGGGATTGCTGTGACAGATGTGCCGCGATGTGGAGAGAAGGTGTATCTGCGACGTTGCTCTAACCTTATGCTTGGGGGATTTGCCGAGGATGCAACCGATCTGGTGCATCCCTCGGTAATTGAGATTTCACTCGCTGCCTTACAGTGTATCCCTGGGCTCCCCTACGCTGGGATCGACTTTATGAGTGTCGACATAACCCGTATGCAGACCGCAGATGCGTATCGGATCTTAGAATTGAATTCACTGCCTGGAATCGGGATGCATATCGCACCGGGGCGCGGGGCATCGCGCAATTCGGCTGCGATCATAGCGGATATGATCTTTCCGGAGACCAGGGGCGGGCTTCAAACGCTCGCCAAAGCTGCATGATGCGGGCAGAGGTGCGTGAGGAGCTACGATACAACTTCATCACGATCTCGTTTTGTAAGTTGAACTAGTTCCGGTCGCGTTCCCTCCAAGTTCATCAGGTCAGCGAGAGTTTTTTTCTCTAAGAGAGCGTCTATAGCAGAGCGGAGATCCTGCCAAACATTGTGGAGACTACAGGTCTCTTTTGTTGCGCACATGGAGGAATCCTCTGGATTCGGATGAATCGGCGAGTGTTCGCAGATGATTTGGAAGGTGTCGCCTTCAGTGGCGTACAGAATTGACTTGAGGGTGGTTTGCTCTGGGGGATTTGAAAGTCGGTATCCACCGTGAGGGCCGCGGGAGCTCCCAATCAAGCCACCCTTGCGAAGTCGTTGCAGGATCTGCTGAGTATACTGGAGGTCGAGTCCCTGGCTCTCTGAGATCTCCGCCGCTCCAACAGCAGCCTCTCCGTACCGTCGAGCTAGGTGAAGTGCGCACAAGATTCCGCATTCTCCCCATTTCGTTACGCGCATCGGTCCTCCAGTTTCGCCTAGGCAGTAGCCACCCGCTTGTACCACACTACTAAGACGGGATCCCGTTTAGTGACCCTCATTATACTACGGCAGTCGGTTGTTGAAACCCCAAGAGCGGAATGAACTAAGGGGGCTCGAAGTATCTGAATGGGCTCGTCTTTTAGAGGAGATACTCGTGAGCCAGGATTAGAGTCCAGGGAAGTACCGCCATAATCGTGTAGATCCCGGCTACACCTTTGAGAGCGAGCGGAAGCCAGCGGATTGAATGCGCCTGTTTACACAACATGACAATCAGGGCGATGCACACCGTTTTCGTGATAATGAGAGCCGGAATCGCACCAAGAAGCTGCATCAACCCACGCAACATCGGATTTCCCTCGGCCTGAAGACCGTAGGCTCCAACGCCCGTAGCAGTTAAAACTCCGTCGAGCACTTGAAGAACGATAAGGAGGGCTCCAATCAGGAGCATGTCAGTTGTTTTCCGATGCGTAGCTGCAGCAGATCTCCCGCCCTCAATCAGGGTCAACCCACGGTGGTGGGGTTGAACTGGAAACTGCTCTTTAAGAACTGCATTCGAAAACATGAATACCTCAGCGGTCAGAAGTGACCAACTATCCCTGTATCCGCCGGAGGAGCGTAAGTGATTCAGCCTATTCGATCAAGCGCTGTCAGATCAGGGGGTTGTCACAATCGAAGAAGAGCCGGTAGTGGCGTCTTTAGGGCCACGTGGGCGCTATTTGTAGGCCATGAAAAAAAACACAAGAAAAGTCACCTACGCTCAGATCCCGACCATATCCTACGCAGAGTGTGCAGCACGACGGATGCTGCGGTTCTGGTTTTTACCTTTGGAGGTTTTTTTCTATATGGCAACTATTCGCTATGCTCATACCGTACTCGCGTGTATCGCTGCTTCAATCGTAACAACGGGCATAGCGCCGCACGAGGCGTTCGCTCAATCGCGCAAGGCAACTGCGTACGATCGACAGCAAGATAGTACCAATCGACGTCAGTTCTCATCGCTCGCAACGGCTGTAGCTACAGTGAAAGCTGCAACAGCTACCATCGCGCGAGGCCTTGGTGGGTCAGTTTCTCCAACGGGTGCGATCGTGCTGCCAGGCACGCTCACTGGCGGTAAGGGGGATAAGGGAGACAAGGGTGATAAGGGAGAAAAGGGCGATAAGGGAGAAACAGGAGCGAGGGGCGCTCAAGGACCATCGGGCGAGATGCCATCGACCCGTTATTTCATTCCTGAGTCATCGTGTGAGACCCTCGAACTTGAGGACCTCTGTGGTGATGATGCCGGTCCCGGGTGTGAGATCCTGATGACATTCTACAGTACAACGACAACTCGAGTTATCTCGCACCAGGTCAACGTGGTGATGCAGTCTCGCACCCTGCAGGGAAGTGGAACGAGTCGCTACATCACCTTCTCTGCACCAACTGGTTCAAGTTACGGTGAGGGGTATCTCGGGAAGCCAAGCTCAACAAGCTATTTCTTCGTGCCGCACGGAATTGCAGCGATTCAGAACCACAAAGCACACTGTCCATCGAGTTATGTAGCTCCGGAGCAGTTCACCGGAACTACGCACGATGCCTACAGGGGGACGAATAAGGTGACCTTCCGTACAGTCGCAGGCTGGAGCGCGTCACTCAAGGTTGTGAAGCGGTAACGCGGTCTACGTGCAAGAGGGCGGCCCGAGATCACTACGTTGTCGGTGCCGCCTCTCCATTTGAAAGATGGTGTGGCATGGTTGAGTTGGCCAAGAGACAAGACCCGATAGCTGAGAGCACGGTAGCATCAAGTGTTGCCGCCACGCCGGATATCACGGGTCCGGGGTTAGATACATTACTTTCGCCAAACGCAAGTGAACCGCGGGCGGCCTTCTTTAAGGACGTTAAGAGTGTAGTCTCAGGAGGATCCTCTCGGCTGG
>JBIJBZ010000083.1:0-13985 GCA_044344945.1 Bdellovibrionota bacterium
AGCCCCCCCACCTCCAGCTCCACGAGCCATCTCAGAGACGGCGCGTAATCCTCCCCCCTTCGAATCCGCGCGCCGTCTCTGTTACGGCGCGCGGGGTCGGCAAAGAGGGCATCGACTTGAGAGAGATCAAGCTTTGAAACAACCGCCTCAGCGTGCCCACAGAGGCACGTAACATTGGTAACCCCCTGTACTGAAAGGTTGTGCTTGGCCACCTCGCAACGGGTTGGATCTGATTCGATGGTGGTCACGTACCCCGCCACTCGTGCTAGAGCAGTGGTGTCAGAGCCGGTGCCGGTGCCTATCTCAAGGATGTGCCCTAGCCCTTGGAAGTGCTTTGCTCGGTAGTTGGCAATGATTGTTCTCGACGCCTGCTCAAGCACTGCGGTGGAGAAGACTCCGTGTTCGGACCAGCTTCCCAACTTTTCGCGCGCGGCTACGCGCGCGACTGCGGTTTCGGCTGCAAGTGCAACGAGGGGCAGGGCGATCTCCGGGAAGCTCCGTCGAAGCTTCACTACGAGATCGGCAACACCGAGCGCTGGGCTCTCGGCGAGGAGAGAGCAGGCATGACTGATAAGCTCGGTTGATGGAAGATTTGCTTGTGCCATGCACCAATTGTTCATGGCTTCGGGGGATTATTCAACCGTCTACGGAGGAATCTAGGCGGTGGGGAGCGTTCAGCGGTCACTTGGGGGGGGGCAAGCCCGCACTGTCTGGCGCCGGTCGCTTCTGGCTGAATGTCTATCGCATTGATGTGTGGAGGCTTCGAGCGCTCTGCTGGTTGCTTGCAGTCGAGGCCCAGGCTTTTAAGGTGGCGCTGAGTTTTTGCTCAAACTGCTCATGTTGGATGCCGAATGCCGCCTCAAAGGCAACTCTCTTGTCGAGGTCATCGCGCAACAGCGTGAGGTAATTCGTGATCTTCGTAATTCCATAGGCTTTGATCATCGCCTGCATCGCCAGGAGGGACTGTGCGTAAGCTGCGGGGACCATCTTCGGCTCAAGTTTAGTGAAGCCGCCCTGTAGAAGACTGAGTGGGACTGGTTCGTTCTTCTGTAGGTAGTGTTTGAGTGTGCTGCGGAGTGCCGGGTTCTCCTCTCCCTCGGCCCATTGAGCAAGACCCTCATCCATCCAACCAGGGATTCGGCCTTTTGAGAGAGCCGAGAGCACAGCGTGTGTATACTCGTGTTTCACCGACCGGTGGATATTGTCGAGGTCTATGGGTTGAGTTTTTGAGAGAGGGATGATTATCTCGCCACGAAAAAACATCGCATTTGTCCAGCCCGGTGCGCCGGTGAGATCATAAAATGCTTTCTCGTCCATCAGGCGTACAGAAGAACGGAAAGGAGGAATAGTGCCGAACAGGGCTGTTAGTCGTTGATGAGCGCGAGTCAGCTCGCTTGTAATTTCTTCCGCAATGTCAGACCATCGTCGCGGTGAAATCAGGGTGAGGCGACTTCCGTCCTGAAGATTTACTGGAAGAAAGTTGAGTGTGCCGACATCTTCCGGGACTGCATATCGAGCTCGTTCTGGATCGAGTGCTTCAGCGAAGGCAAGCTTAACGAAGGTTGACAGAATCGCAACTCCGGCCACGATGATTGCACATCGTCCAAACGTATGGAGTAGTCGGCCGGTTAGGTTTCCCGTACCCGCGGTTGAAGTGACGAAATCTCCTCTGGTTTTGAACCTGTCCGTGTCCACCAAACCGTTTCCTTTACGAGGGGCGATCCATCAACCAAGCAACGGCAAAAAACAGGATCTGCCCGAGTTAAAGGAGTAGTCGGCACGGGCTGCGGTAAAGCTTGAGGTACATTTTTAGGGCCGTCCCAAGTGGTATCAAAAACGGGGGTAGCAGGGTAGTGTGGAGGGTGGTAACTCGTTGATAAGTCGTTGGTATTTCGGAGCTGTCCAGCCTTGGGGACCCACTTTATTGCTGGATTGGTTGAAACCTTGTGAAAGGGTCATTATTTTCAGTACACTGGGAGTTAATTCGTAACAACCAGTGCGCGGGCCCGCAGAGGGCACTTAGAGGCACGTTTACAGTAGGGCATAAGCTATGACTTCGGGTTCATGTAGTTCAAATGGTGGCGTAAAGAATGCGGCTGGTGATTCTAGCTTCGTTCCGACGGATGATTTGCCAGTTCTCTTCACGGATGCTGCGGCAGATGCGATAGCGAACGCGCTGAAGGAAGAGGGGGAGGCGGGTGACTTCCTGCGAGTCTCGGTGGTAGGGGGCGGATGCTCTGGATACCAATACGGACTCGATTTCGACAAGGAGGAGCGCATGGGCGACCTGGCGCTTGAGTTCAAAGGTGTAAAGGTTGTAATTGATCCGATAAGTCTTGGATATCTCAAGGGGACTGTCGTTGATTATGTTTCGGGTCTTCACGGCACTGGTTTTCAATTCAAGAACCCAAATGCGAAAAGAACTTGCGGTTGTGGAAGCTCGTTTAGTTGATTAGTGGCGGGTAAACGCGGTGGTGGACCTCGGTAACCTACCGAGGTTTCCACAATTCGGGAGATATTGCATGGGGCTGTGTGCTGCTTTGGCGCGAGCAGGAGTCGGGGCGCTGCTGCTTATCAGTGTTGGTGGATGCGGTTCGCCGAGAGTAGCTCGGGCACCTGAGGGTTCCATTTCGGCGCTTGTTCGTGCCTCAGATTATGGTCTTGAGGTGGCGGAGACGAGCCGTGAACAGGCGCGTCAGGAGATTTTAGAAACCCCTACCAGTTTTGATGTTCAGTTTGAAGACGATCGAAACTCGTGGGACCGTGCGCGTTTTTTTCTCGAAAATTACATCGGACTTCCAGCCGGCCACTCGTCGGTAGTTACCCGTGTGGTGGGCAGTAGGTGGTCCCTTGCCAGCAATCCCGCTCAAGCGGCCTATGCGTATGAGGTTGCGAAGGATACAACTCGCACCGGATTCACCTATTCTGTGAGTTGTTCGCCTGGCGCCGGCGGGACTTTATCGGAAGCGGCTCTAAACGCCGCCAACCTGGCGCGCTTTATCCGAGATGGCAAGCTCGAAATGTCCCTGCTGGCCGCTCCTGCCTCGTATTAGAGACGGCGCGAAGCAACTTTTTCAGGGTTGGATTCGAACACAAGAGTTGAATGCTCAAGCGGTATAGCGGGGCGGTGTGTCGCTATGTTGCGTGAGAGTTTAATTAAGTTTCAGCTCTATGGGACATCACAATCGTCTTGAATGCCGAGATATCGCCTCGTTTCAGACTACGAGGACGCGCAAATCCGCTCTTTGGTTAATAAATAATAATCTCCTCGAACACTACATCCTCGGGTACGCCGCCCGTTACGCAACGCGGTATGAGGTAAAACTCTATGCACTGGCGATAGAGGGTAGTCACATCCACATGCCAGCCCACTTTCCAAATGCTAATCGCGCGTTTTTCATGCGGGATTTTAACTCGGCAGTAGCGCGAGCGGTTGCTCGGCACCAGCGCGAATATCCTGGGGGTCCGCTGTGGGAGCGGCGTTATTCAGCGGAGTTGTTACCAGGGAATGAAGATATAGAGGATCGGTTCTTCTATACGGTGTTGCAGCCAGTGAATGATGGTCTTGTCGACGATATTAAACAGTATCCTGGATATAACTGTTTTGAGGATGCGGTAAACGGAAGAGATCGCAAATTCAAGGTTGTTCGGTGGAAGGAGTACAATGATGCTCGGCGCTGGAATCCGGACGTTTCAATTGATAATTTTACCGATTTGTGTTCCCTTAAATATGAGCGTCTCCCCGGTTACGAGTCCCTATCTCAAAAAGAGTATGTAGCTCTTATGAGAAAGAAGTTGGCGCAGAGGACCTCTGAGATACTTAGGCAGAGGGGAGGAAAGCCATCTCTGGGGGCCGCGAAGTTACAACGTATCAGACCCGGTACCCTCGCAAAGAGTCCCAAGGTTAGCAAGCGACACAATTACCGCCCCCGGGTTCTCTCGAAATGTCCTATTCGTCGGGCGATCGGTGAGGCTTGGTACTTTAGCAGGCGTTTTAAGTATCAGGAGTGTTCAAAACGATATCGTGCTGGAGAACTAGATGTTATTTTTCCAGAGGGCACGTATAAACCTCCAGTATTTACCATCGCGTATTCGGGGAGTGTATTTTGACTCTTCTCGAGCGTCATCTCTAGAAAACCATCTCTAGGAAACCTCATCGGAATATTGTCCTTGCGAACCTGCACAAGATGCTTCCTCCCGTACGAGATTTCACCCATTTGCTTCTGGGGAGGCTCACCCAAACGGGCGGAATCCTCAAAGAGCCCGTATCAAGGCTGAGGTAGCGGGCATTGGGAGCGGTCATTGCCGCGCGATGACTGAGATGGTTATTGGGCGCGCGGTGAGTGAGACGGGGGGAGCACCGTGCCGGTGCGTTGTAGCGTGCCCCAGCCCTGCCTCCAGCCAGTAATCGCCTTCCAGAGTGCGCGCCACGCAACGATGTACATCAGCTGTCGGTAGATGAAGCGCTGGAAAAAGAGAAGCCAGAGAGGGCGCATGTCCTCTCGGTCGAGCCGAAAGGCGAGCACGGATATCATCAACTCAACGCCAAAAAAGAGGAGATAGAGCCAGGCAGTGGTGATCATCGGTGCAATCAGGTCCGTATACTCCAGGGATCCCGGATAAATCGGATGGTCTGAGAACCAAATTGCGACAAAGCTTATCAGCGCCAAAAGCATCTTGAGATCTGCGAGAGGTGCAAGAATTTCAAACACACAGCCAAAGATAAAGATCGAGGGCACCCCAAACCATCCAAAGAAGCCGTGTCTGCCCAACGCATCCCGGTGTTTCCACAAGCACTGCAGCGCGCCGTATGACCAGCGGAAGCGCTGTTTGTAGAGACCACGAAAATTCTCCGGAGCCTCCGTGTATCCAATCGCAAGAGGCTCGTTAACAACATCCCAGCCGCTCTTTCTGATTCGCCAAGTCATGTCCATGTCCTCGGCGAGCGAGTCCGTATGGTAGCCCCCCGATTGCTCGATCGCTTTACGGCGCCATGCGCCTGCAGCCCCAGCGACAACTGTTATCGCGTTGAGGTATCCGTATGCACGGCGTCCGATGCTAATGTTGGTGATATATTCCATGGATTGCCAATGGGTAAGGATGCTGTGTCGATTACCGACTTTGATGTTGCCTGCAACAGCGCCAATGCGCTGATCGAGAAAGTGGCGCGCCATGTATGTAACTGCGTCAGCATCAAACTGCGTGTCGGCGTCAAGGCAGACGAGGATGTGCGTTTTAGCGTGTTGAATGCCGTGATTGAGAGCCGCTGATTTTCCTCCATTTGACTGCGTAATTAAGGTGACCCGCGGATCATCGTCGAAGGTGTCGCGTACAACTGCAGATGTGCCATCTTTCGAGCCATCGTCAACCACAATTATCTCATAGTTCCGGTGATTGCCCTTCAGAAGGCTCGAGATGGTGTTTGCGATGACCTTCTCCTCGTTGTAGGCAGCGATGATGATGCTGACCGGGATGTCACGAGCTGCGTCAATCTCTTCAGGTGAGCAGGGGTTTAAGCGTTCATCCCTGCGGGCGAGTATTGCGCAGACGAGAATGAGCGCGAAGCGGATGATGCCGATCACGACTATTACGATGAAGATGCCGCTGACAATATCAGAGCCCCATGAGACGATATGTAGGAAAGTCTGATAGGCATGACGATAGGGCGTAGCTGTTACGACCGGAAAGATCGTCTCGCGGGGCACACCCATCAGTTCATGGATAGTTATAAACGAGTACCCGAGAGCCTTCAGCTTTGGGATTAGGATTGCAACGGCAGCCACTGAGTTTTCTCGCTCCTTCGGTCCGTCATGGAGAAGGATCGCGTTGCCTGGCATCAATTCGATCTTTGATAAGATCTCCTCGGCAACATCATCTCCCGTTCGCTCGTACTCCGATCCATCTTCTCGCGCATCGTACTTGATCCAGTCCCGCCCATTGTTTGATATGCCGACTGTCGAATAACCGAGATCGTGAGCAATTGTAATCACCCGAAACTCCCGCGAGGAGAGGGGGGAACTCTCCGAAATGTAAGGCGGCCGGAAGAGTGTCACTGACCGGCCGAGGACGCTCTGAATCGCTCGCTGTGCCGCGTTTAGCTCCAGGGCCACGCGGTTTTTTGTAACGAGAGAGAGATCCGGATGGGAGAAGGAGTGATTGCCGATGTCGTGTCCCTCATCATATATCCGTTGGAGTAGCTTTGGGTGCTCGAGGACGTGCTCACCCATAACAAAAAAGGTAGCTGCCACCTTGTTACGTTTGAGGATGTCGAGAATCTGGGAGGTATAAGGCTCCGCCGGTCCATCGTCAAAGGTGAGGGCAATCGCCTTTTCTCGATAGCCTGTATGCGCGGTTCCAGCCGATGTCGGAATTGACTCGTAGAGTACCTTTGTTATGAGCCCTGTTTGCTCGTCTACGTGAATCCTACGCGCCCCATCGGTTCTACCATCTAAGCGAGGCGTTAAGATGTCGCCGCGCCCTGTTGTTGAAAGCGTATCAGTTGGGGGAAGGTGCTCAAGTTCCGAGACAGTGGGCCGTTGAGCTAGTAACTCCCAAAGCCCAGAATCTTCTCCGCCTACGTCCCAGATCCCGAAGGTGTCCACAGCGCCCTCCTCAGCAATCCTCTTGGTGTTAAACGAGAACGGCGCATCAAGGATCCAGGTCCGAGTTTCGTCGCCCAAACCGCGCTGCGAACGATATGAAGAGGTTCCCGACTGAGGATCAAACTGGATCGCGTTAGCTTGAATTCCAGTGAGCGCCTCTGTGAACGTAAGAGACCCTCGTGCTATTGTCGATTTACCCTGAATCTGCAGCGCTCCCGATCCGAGTGCAACCGAGATCTTCTCGACAGGGATCACTTGCTCGATGCTTTGGAGTTTATTGCTGAATGCCGTGAGCGAACTCACGCGGGAACGATTCGGCGCCCCGAACGAGTTAACGAGAACTACTGAGTCGATTACGGGGGCTAACTTTGCAACATTAACAAGATCGTCCAAGAAGACAACGATCCCAACGTGTCTCTTCATCGCGGAACAGGTTGCTGCGAGTGTCTGCACGAATTCAGTAAGTCGCTCTCCAGACTGGCGGGTGCTTGTGCGTATGTCGACAAGAATCTGGGGGAAATCTTCTCGGTCCAGGAAGCTCGCCACGGAGGTCGATACTATTTGGTAGTCTTGCCTATCCGGAAACACACTCTCAAGTCGATTGGCTCGTGTCGCCTCAGAGGGAACATCAATAAGTCGTGGAATAAGGGCTAGCTTCTTATCAGCCACAAGGGAGCGAAGTTCATCAGAGATTGGGTTAAGACCGGTCTGAAATAGCACATCAGAGACCCGTCCTCCCTCATCGTTGAGGAGAAGCCATGCGGGTGAAATGGCGGTGATATCCTCTGCGTGCGTTCGAATTGCAGCGAGGCTCCGCTCGTTAAGGGTGTTCACAAACGCCGTTGAACGCCTCTCCAATCGTGCCACTTTCCGGAGCTTCGACAGGGCTCGCGTCTGTTCGAGCTCACGCACCATTTCATCTCGCGACTGTTTTAGAAGCTCCGGAGATACTTCCGCTCGAACAACAAGGTTACTGGGGTTGTTAGGAGCAAGGGCGTTGAGCTGGGACTGGGTGAGAAGGGGCGAGCCCAAGAAGAGAACCATGCCGACGATTGTCGCTGTGACGAGAGCGATTAGGGACACGATTAAGGAGACTCTGGCTATTTTCTTGCGCTTGCCCGAAGGGTCAAAAAAGATCTGGCGTGGGGATGACATACATATGCGTATTTAGACGGCCGGCGCATGGTACGCTGTGGGCAGGGCCGACACAATGTCCCCATAGCCTGCGCGCGGAGTCGCCTAAGTTGTTGAATATACAAATTGCCTCCGCTGTGGGTGGCTGTCAGGATATGAGCTTGAACTAAGGGCCTCAAGTTATTCCGGGTTCAGCCGATATTTAATCTGTAGTTCAGAACAGGTTTTAGCTAACGGTTGCAGGCCCCAGTGACTCGAACGCGCCCCTACTATTATTGTCGCCGGATATTCGGCGGATTGCTCGCGGCATATTTCTCATTTGGGATTCGTAATCTGGCCGCAGCCCCCGGTGCTACCACCGGCCTCCGCGAAATATATCCAGGCGAGTACGTTGTCACGTTGGCGAATTCAGGAGCGTCTAGCGCCTCGCATGTGGGGGCACGTTCCGCTCACGCGCTGACGCAATTCGGGGAGGTAATCCAGAGGATTAACAGACACACACTGTTGTTGGCACCCTCAGATAGCCATGAGATGTCGCGGAGCGCAGGCGCCGTAACAAGTCTTTCGGCAACCTTGGGTGCCGAAGACCGCTTTTGTAAGAAACTGCTGGCATCCGGTTCCGTTTCCTCATGCACCCCCAACTATAGACTCTCTGTCACGGAGGTTGCCGCATCAGATCCGCTGTCGTCCAGCTTGTGGGGTCTAGGGAGTGATGCTGGCATTGCCGCCTCGGATGCCTGGCAGATTACCCGGGGCTCGCCCGATGTAGTTATCGCTATCATTGATACCGGCGTTGACTATACCCATCCGGATCTCAGTTCGAACATCTGGGTTAATTCTGCAGAGACGCCCGACAACGGCATCGACGACGACGGTAACGGGTACATCGATGATGTGCACGGGGTAAACACGGCGATGGGCGCGGCACGCCAGGGCGATCCGTTTGATGATAATGAGCACGGCACGCACGTCGCGGGCACAATCGGGGCTGTTGGGAATAATGACTTGGGGGTGGCTGGGGTCAACCATTCGGTAAAGATGATGGCGCTCAAATTCATGGATGCCAAGGGTGGCGGACGACTCTCTGACGCGATTCTTGCTATCGACTACATGGTCGACCAAAAGGTGAATCGAGGGGTGAACATAAAAGTTGCGAATAACTCCTGGGGGGGGGGTGGATACTCAGCCGCCCTGCGGGCAGCGATTGAGCGCGCTCGCAATGCTGGAATTATTTTTGTAGCTGCCGCAGGAAACGCTGGGCAAGACAACGACCTATTCCCCTCGTATCCATCCTCGTATGAGGTTGACAACGTTGTGTCCGTAGCCGCAACCGGTCAAGACAAGAGGCTGGCATCGTTCTCTAATCGAGGAGCCGAGTCGGTGGATATTGCCGCGCCCGGTGTCGAAATAGTTAGCACCCTACCGGGGAACAACTACGGACAGCTCTCCGGGACATCGATGGCGACTCCTCATGTAACAGGAGCCCTCGCGCTCCTCTTCGCTGTTGAGCCCGACCTATCGTATCAGGATGCCATCAGTCGTCTGTTCGAGACCGGCAGGCCGCTTACCAGTCTCGTGCAGGGAGGGGCGGGGATAGTTCGCACCCAACGCATGGTTGATGCTGCTCGTCTGCTGCGTAATGAGCGTCTTGAACTACCACCACTAGGAGATGGACTGCCGGCATGCGGCTATGACTTTCAAGTTTCAAACTTGGCTGCGGCGGGGGGTATTGATACCTCGGCTGATTCTGCGCCGATCGTTAACCAGTTTGATGAGGCGGGTTATTACGGGTTAAGCCTGCCCTTTGAATTTCCATTCTTCCGCGGCAGCACTAAGAGCCTCTACATCTCTCCTAATGGAGTTGTGTACCTGAATCCCCCCGATAATCCCGACTATCAAGTTGCAAACCGAGCCCCCAACAATTCAATCGCGGCGTTTCAGACCGACCTTACCCCCCGGAGTTCACGAGAGGGTGTTCGGGTGCGTGCGACATCCGACCGGGTAACCATTGCATGGAAGTCGGAGCACTATGCGCTGTCAGGCCAGGGTCCAGTTACGGTGCGCTTAACGCTCTTTCGAACGGGGATCGTCTTTTCGTCTGTCTCCTTTGAATCCAGCAAGGATCCGATCGGAATGGCGTATACTGTGCTGGGAGATCCGTTCGGCGCTTCCCCACAGCCATCTCTCGGGTTAATTGGCTTGAGTGCCACGTCCTCGCGCCTCTCAAGCACTCTTGATCTCACCACTGCTGTTCGTCAGGTTGTATCATCTGATCGAGAGCAACTGAGTCTTGGGGTCGCTATGTTACCCAACTGCTTCTCTCCATCTGAGGCTGCGGCGGTTGTGAGTCCTGCTCGAACGCGCGCACTACGAGCCTCTCTTGTTCAAAAAACGGGTCGACTCCGACTCTCAGTGTCGGGTTCCGGTTCCGGCAAGGTTGCGGTTTCGGTCTCATTGAACGGGCGCTCGTGTAACCAGACAGGCTGGGTGTCTATCGTCAATGGAAAGGGGCGGGAGAATCTAACACTGCCGCAGGGGGTTTCGAGGCTCGGTCTACGCTCGGGGTCTGCGCGACTAAAGATGTTAGTATCGAATCGCGTCAGGGCAAACTCGACTTCTCGTATTCAGAAGATGTGTACCCAACTACTCAAGCCGATCATTCTAAAGTGAGTCGGGTATGGGGTGCCTGAAACTCACTCTTTACGAAGCTCGTGAGAGGGGTTGGGCGTGATAAAGTCGGGCCGAGGGGCATCTCATGATAGGAATCATAATTCTGTTTTGAAAAAAACTGAGACTCATGAAGCGTTGGCTGTGAAGGAAATCTCAGCCCTCGATCCCGGATTGTGTGTGCCGATAACTCGGAGCGGTCGTGCGGAGAGCGGCTCTGATGGGGAGAGAGGACGCACGATTTATCTCTCCTCGTGCTGTATGATAGCCGCATGTGGCATGTCCGTACGGTGAACTCTAAGGGGGCTAGCCCTCTTCCGCGAGTGACCCTGGTACATCTTTATTTTTCAGGTGTCGAGGTAGTGCTTTTAGGAGCAGAGGTAATGTCTGATATTTCCCTGACTAAGTGAGTTTGATTGCGATTGCTTCCAGGGCCTGTTGTTCTTCTACAATCGCCAGTTTTCCGGAAGTTTTTTCGACTTTTGATTGAATTGTAAATCGCTATTCGGCAGGTGCTAGCTGACGTGCTGGTGAACTCCTAGTCGACTTGATTTCGAGACCATTGACCTCGATGGCGCGGCGTGGTTTCCAAGCACAGCGCTGAGCTTTTGACTCGTCTCAGGTGGCTACGCGCTCGGGGGTAAGAGTGGTTGAGGCGCTTAGACAGTATGCGATCTGGTTGTTGCGATAGGGTACTCAGAGGGAGTGTAGGTGGCGCTATTCACGTGCGCGATGATCAACCCAAGAGAGTCAGAGAATGATTTGGTAGAGTGCTTGATTGATATTAGATGGGTCACTTTGCAGACCTCTTTGTAAAATTTTTTGGTAGAGGTGAAACCATCCGGCGATCATCGATCATCAAATAAGTACTTGCCAACGGAACAAACCGGTGTCAACCTGCACGTGTTGTCAACGACTTTGTTGCTCGCTGACGTCTCCGAGGTCTCTTCAATGCGAAAGTGGAGAAGCATAAGACCCTAAAACGGAGAGGTGAGTGAGCCGCAAGAGATGATTCGTAGAAAAGATTCCGGAAGGGAGATTTTCGAGGCAGCAGATATCGGCGCCCGCGACTCTTAGTAGGTGCGCAAGCGGCGATGTTATACGAAGGTTTTCCGGCGTAGATTTGGGGGTTTTTAACGAAATCTCCGGGAAAGCTGGACGGTCTGAAGGACCACGCTCTTGGGGTAAAAGCCGGGAGTCGCCTTCGGATAATGAAGCAGTAAAGCTAAAGCTTCGTATCCTATCATCCGATAGGCGGAGCTAAGGGCCTGAAGTATAGAACCGATGAGCGATTGCTCTCAAGAGCTGCTCACGGGTCGCGGAGGGCATTAACAGTTTCGGTCAAGCGTAGCTGTGAGGTTCG
Source organism: Bdellovibrionota bacterium (assembly GCA_044344945.1). Classification (GTDB taxonomy): domain Bacteria; phylum Bdellovibrionota_C; class UBA2361; order UBA2361; family OMII01; genus OMII01. The sequence goes on from JBIJBZ010000083.1 coordinate 11,767, forward strand.
GGAGACCGGGCCGATATAGTCAAGTGAGATCGTTTAACAAAGTAGAGAGCGGCAGGACGGACGTTCGTTTAAGTCTGAAGGTCGCAATCAACATTGGAGAAAGAAAATGGCAGCTAAGAAGAAGACAGCAAAGAAAGCAACTGCAAAGAAGAAGACAACTAAGAAGGCAGCTAAGAAGAAGTAAGCTTTTCTTTGTCTTTGAAGCGCCCTGCGGACCTAAAAACCCGCAGGGCGCTTTTTTTTTGCAACGATAAGGGTATCGGCGTGAGAGTTAAGGCTCCGCGACGCTTTGATAAGACTAATTTCTCTGAAAGTTAGCAACAAGACCAGAGAGCCAGTCATTCGTTTTGGTGTTTGTGAGCGTAATTGCCCCTGGTGATGGTGGATAAACTCGCTGCGTTTGCGAGCTGGAAGTCAATCCGCCGCATCGAGCTACCGAACGGAACGAGTAAGTTTGTAGCCCTTTGCCAAGATAGATTGGCGATATCGTTGAAAAAGTAGTCGTAACTGCTGCTCCCGATTCAGGAGCATCTACAGAAGCTCTAGTTATTGTAATCCACTTTGTTCGGGGGCGTCCTCTTCGGGTTTTCTTTCGGGCTCGAGGCGAAACAGCCTGCAGGGCAATGCTGCAAGAACCCTTCTGCCAGCTTTGAAGCGGGACCTCTGCCGTAAAAAGATCCGGATCAACAGAGATGTTTAACCCTACCGAAGGGGTTAGATCCGGCTCAATGCAAGGGGCCGCCTCGGTCACGAACTGGTAAATGTCTGATTTGGTTGGCTCGGATAATGAGGTGTTAAGAGGGGCGATTGCCGGATTCATGAGCGAAAAGGCGGTCGAGTCATGTACAGCACTTAACCCGTGAGCCAACTCATGAGCGACTACCAAAGGTTGAACCGCCGGCTTTACGGAGCGCGAGAGTCCAACGGCGTAGTCGCCGCCAGCAGCACAGGCGGTGGCGACATATGCAAGGCCAATAGTGGTGTCGTTAAACAACTTGCCGGTAAAGAGGTGGTGCAGGTCGGCGCGATCCGTTGCCTCAAGCTGTTTTAGTCGAAACGCATCGAGAACCCGACCCGCATCGTAGCTCTGTTCGGATCGACCAGCTGCCCGGGGTAGACGCGCGAGACGAGTTTTTACGCGCATGCCTATCTGGTCGAAATACAATAAACCTGCAGCATTCATGGTCGCCTGTATGTAACGCTCGGTACCTCTGCCGTGTACCCCCACAAAATGCGAATCCGCATAAGCGCGAATCTCCAGTACTCGAGTTGGAGAGAACTTGGGTGTGGCAGAGCTTGAAGCCGGAGTTTGATCTGCGGTCGCAACCCGATACATCCCCATTCCATTGAACGCGAGGCTCGGTGATGTGGCGTGCTCTTGGTGCCCACACGGTAGGCTGGTGAATCGATTAATCTTTGAGATCCGTACGCCGGTAACGGACCCGTTGGAATGGAAAAGGGTGGCTGCCATAGGGCGGCCAGTCCGACGGGATGAAAAGAACACCTGGGTGACCCTGCCATCGGTCGTAAGGGACGCCGCAGTGCGCCGCTGGGTGCCGGCACGCTGAGAGGTGGAGCCGTTATAGCTGGTGAGTGATGTAGATGGAGACTGGTCTCGAAAAAACTGAAATGTCTCCCGTCCCAGCGGGGTTTGTAGCGCAAAGGTTAGGGTCGGGATTGGAGCTGATGCCTGCGAGGCTGGTACGGTTCCCCCGAGGAAGCGTGCGTTAGGGCTCTCCGCCGTTGCGCTCTGCGTGAGTGCGAGTACAGCAGCGTATAGTAAGGACGAAAGTCTGGTTGCGGTAGCCATCCGTGGTGCTCAAGATCCCAAGGGGGGAGCGGTTTTATCCGTCAAATTCAGACTGTATCAAAGGGGATATCCTTAAGATAGTTCGGCTTTTGGTGCTACATAATGGGCCTGTTTAGGCGTGCACGCCCTGCCGCGGCCTTTCTGATAATAGGGCTATATTGTTTGGTTTTTAGCTAGCGATCAAAGCCGATTCCGGCGGCTGCATTCTCGGATCCAACAACCTCGCTTCGTAGCCTAGCACCAAAGAGCTGTCCGAGTCCGAAGATTACGCGCGGTTCGCCAGCCTTGCTGCCATCTGGACCGTCTCGTAGGGGAACGGCAAAATCGAGTCTAGCGATTCCTCCACCAGAGGCGCGGGGAAAGCAGAAGCGGAAGCCAAAGCCCACATCTCCGTAGAGATCGTCGGTAA
>JBIJBZ010000084.1:0-13956 GCA_044344945.1 Bdellovibrionota bacterium
AGCCACCCGGAGAGGAGATTTCGTTTTGAGCAGTTGCTGTTACTGCTAGAGAGTCCGCTATCATGTACATACCTCGCGTACTTGAAATGAAATATCACCGCTCGTTGTGTCTATTCTACAAACGTCGGGAGGGCGGAGGCTACACCCGTTTGAGGGAGATTGGGAAGAGGGGCTCGCAACCTTGGCTCGATTGAGAGAGGACCCAGTGCTCCTCTTGTATTTCCAGATGGTTGCCGGGGTACCCTGAGAAGACCCTATCGGGATGCTCCGGTTGCTCGTGACTAGGCGCACATAACTCGTTACCCCTGCCGTAACGGGGTAGCGCCTGCAGCCAGCCGAAACAGAGGGGCATTTTGTTAGGCGCGCTTAGCCGGCATTTTTGATGAAACTGCGTCGCTCGCAGTAGCAGGCTTGATGAAATATGCGGGTTAGTCTTGACCGAGGCAAGCCCCACGTTTACATCCTCAACCTAATCCGACCAGTCGCAAGGCACTCGGCAGTAGATGACTATCGGCAGCGGCGGCAACAGGAACAGGGCTACGAGCTCAAGCTGAGCTGCTCCCCGCTAGCTGGATAATCTAATTCCATCTCGTCATTTTGGTCACTTCACCAATTTTAGCTAGCGAAGCTGCATGAAGTAGGTTCCATGAGACCTACTGCGGGGAGGGCTGCGATAAGGAGAGAATCACGTCGGTGTGCTCGTCTTCGGAACATCCTGGGAATACTTGCAGCATCATTGCCTCTGATTCCTTACCGAGATGGAAAACACAGCGGGGAAGTTTACTTGAGTCGAGTGACCACCCGTTGAGGTTGACATTTATCAACTGTGCGGCGGGCAGGGAGTGCAAGGTTCCTCTAACAGACTGCGTGAGGAGCTTCTCAAAAAAATTACACGACTTTATCAGTCCAGTTCTCTCGTGAAAGGAGCTAAGTGCGAGCGGGGTGTTGATGCTCGTTAAAACATGACTGCGAATTCCATCGTGTCGTTCGGAGAGTAATCGAATAGTGCCAAGAACACCATTCAGATCGGATCCTCCACATGCCCGTGATAATGAGTCTCCAACCACAATCACGATCGAACGGACTCCATCTCTATAGTGCGCGGAGTAGCAAAAGAATCTTCTGGCGTCGGCGACATACGCTAAAGGCCCAAATGAATCTCCTGCGCCGACGGTAAAATGATCGACTGAAACCTCCCCTCGCGCCACCGAAAAAGCCATCGGTTTTGGCATAACAAGTGCGCGGAACGCTTCTCGTAGCTCTCCGAGACATCCGCGCTCCGGCCGACAGACGTGAAGCGTTGGGCCCTGAAGGGCTGACTGAGATCGATTCTCCTCAAACATGGGGGCGAATGTAGAGCAAGCCCTGACCTAAATAAAGAAAAAAGTGCAGAGTCGCGCGACTCCTGGCACCCCACGACGCAGCTAAGCAGCGTTGTCTGTTGACCGCGGCTTTTGCCCATCCTCTGAAACAGCAGCCTGCTCGAAGTCGCCAAGGCCCAGGAGAAGGGCCCGTAGGTCGCAGCATGCCTCTACTGGCCGACCATTCCACGTGAGCTCAATGTATCCAGCGGGGAGAGTCTCTTCATTGAGCGCGAGGATAACTGGACCGGGGCGCTTGCGGTTCGGATTCGACCGGACCACTAAGCTCTGCGCGAACGGTCGGTCGCGCGCATCATCACCGAAGATCTCTCGGATCCACCGCGGCTGCTTAGTGATTGCATAATCGAGAGACGCTGCAAGACTTCCGCGGCCGCCAACAAGGTGTCGAGCCGTCTCATCCGCTTGAGATCGGTGGGCAAGTACCGATTTGACAATTAAGACGCACAGGCCACGAACTGCGCTTGTCCATTGAAAGGTCCTCGCACTCGTGAGTGCACCAGGAGTCTTGCCTCGGATCGCGATCCGCGGAGTAGCAAGACCCATATCTAGGAAACGGCTCTCAAGAAGCTGCACATCCCCCAATCCAGCAAAGTAGAGTTCCAATCGTTGTGATGACATCCCAGTTTCTCCATCGGCAAGACTTCAGCCCTCTCTAACCCTACCCGGTTGCCTGATGACTGCTATGCTGCCGAGTCTTCCGAAACTGATTCAGAGACGCGCCTATAACACCAAATGGGGTTGCTTAATTGTGTCGAACCTACATCGACCTCGCTGCGCCCTAGCGCACTTCAGGATCGGTCGAAATATCAATAGGCTGCCGCGACCGCTCTAACCCGCATCTTTTATCAAGCCTGCCACTGCGAGCGCCGATAATGGTGTTTTTTCGGCCCCAAATACTACCTTCAGACCGGAATGTGTCTCGATACGATTCCGCCCTGAATTTTAGTTTGTTGAATTCGCCCTTCGGGCCCGAACAATCACCACTCTCGGCGCTCTCGCGAAGCAGTTTCATGAAAAATGCGGAGCTAGAAGCTCCGCGGTCCAGATTATTTGGGGTCGTGGGTATCTTTGCACACGGCGTCCGTGAGCGGAGCTAGGCCGCATATTTCATGAAGCCTGCCACTGCGAGCGCCGATAATGGTGTTTTCTCGGTCCCAAAAGACTATTCTCAGACCGGAAGGTATCTCGATACGCTTCCGCCCTGAAAATACTGGCTCATCGGGGAATCAAGTGGGTGCCAATGACTGCTGATGGGGTATAACCCATTGTTTTCAGCGATACATCACGTATTTCCGCGTGAGCGTGAACGTACCCGATCTAGCAACGTTCTGCCCCGCCGACCGATATCGAGTAGTATGCTGGATTACGGAAAATTGGATGTTTACCACCCTGCTAGAGTTCGTCGTCACTACTCTTGAAATTCGAGACCGGCTACCCAGGGGAAACGGAGAGCTCCAAGATCAGTGTAAGCGCGCATCATTACTTTGCCTTCAGGGCGTGTGACCACACTGTTTCGGGTACGTTCACGAGCATGTTCACGACCGTAAACACCAATTTTACCCACTCGATTCCACGAAGACCCATTTCAATGAACTAGGCGCCGATGTTGCAGAGTCGGAGAGAGCTCAGGTTGAGCGAGGCCACGAATAGCACCCGCTGGATAAAGGGGCTTTGAGTAGCAGTTCGGGGAGCGTATAGTGAGTTCTCAGGTGTGAATCAATCACGGATTAGGACTGCTCTGGTACCCGCATGCTTCATATTGGTCCTCATGCATCTTCAACTTCCAACGACGATGTCGCGCGCGAGGATTTCGCAAATCACCTGTTAGGACTCACAACTCTGGCAGTCTGTATGGCCCGAGGGGACACGCAGCTTGAGCCTTTAACAGCATCGTATCTGAGCCCCTTTATGGTCGCTTTGGGGGTCATTCCTTCCTTTAAGGAGTATCTTGCATCGGGGGGGGGGGCCCAGCTGGCGCCGACGGTCGAACCCACAACTGTCGAGCGGATGCAGGAGATATCGCTGAATCTTCGAACGACTATTAAGGAACTCAACGACGATCCTTCCAACCGGGAGCACTTGGCCTGCTTGTTGGGACTCGTCTCACAGGTTCTGCCGGCGCACAACGCAAGCCAACAATACCTACCAGAGGCTATCAAGCAAGTCAGAGCGGGTAATGGGCTCTCATGGAGCGATGTTTTGGACGCCGTTACAAAATAGTCGACCAGAGCTCCGTGACTAGTGGACAGTCTGCTCGGGCTGGGTGATTCGAGCTAGATCAACAAGCACCATCTCACCAACGCGGATGACACCTGCTTTCTCAACGGCCTCCGTAAGGAAGAGTTGCTTCCCCGCTCGACTGCTGCGAAGTGCCGCAACCTCGACTTCAAACGGCGCGAAGTACGCCGGGTGCTTCTGCAGGTGACGGCGATCGACGAGGAGATGTGTTACGTTAAAATCTCTCTGGAGCGCCGCTAGAGGCCCAGCATCAGTTGCGGCGTACACCGCAATCAGAGCCTGCATACGCCGACGCATCTCGACAAGGAAATCTCGGTGGAAGATCTGGTGTCCCTCTTCGAATAGCAGCACCGAGCGTCCGGTGAAGAACGGCACTTCATCAATCATCCCACGCGGCCATCCCGCAATCAGGGCGTCTTCGGGCAAACGACTGATAAACGCAAAAAGAGAGCGATAGCCCTCCGCTGATCGAATCGGCTTTACCTGGAGCGTTGTCCAGCCGAGAGTGGCGCAGCAGACAATTCCGAGAAACAAGGCGCCAGCTCTTCGAGTAATCATCTGGCAACGGCCTAGAAGTACATCGGACGTTGCGCACCAGATCCATGGGAATATCACCGGAACAAGAGACGGGATACCGACGATCACGTAGCGGGACGGGATGTAGAGGAGGGGAAATACGATCGTGGCGGCCTGAAAAGAGAGGAAGATTGCGGCACCAAAGAGTGCGACACGAACAGCATTCGAGGAGATGTTTCGTCGATTGCGAACAGTGAGGTATCCCAGACAACAAGCAGAGAAGAGCAGGATGTAGTCACATCGGGTTTTGGACGGATTAGAGGAGCTCGCATCCTCTGGATCCGAGTTAGATCGCTGGGAGAGCTTATTAGCTGAGAGCGATGCAAGTGTTCGCGCGTACAGCGCCTCAAGAAAGGGTACCGGGACGCCTCGGTCACCTTGCGTGTACCGTCCCAAAGGTCCCCACTCGGGGAATTCTCCCGTGTTCTCGATCGAGAGGCGCTCTCCGTAGCGAGCGCCTTCTTTTAGTTGCGGTGTTACCACGAGCCCTACTAAGAGAGTTGTAACCAACAGCATGCCGCCCCTTTTTCGGAGAGACCACGACGAAGCCGCGCCGCGGTAACGGCGCGGCGAAACAAGCAGTAGTCCGAGGGCTACCAACCCGAGTACCGCCGTTGCCGGGTAAAACCCAGCAGCCAGAATCGTAAGTACGGCCAAACCGAGTGGTCGTCCGGTGGCGATGCTCTGAAGGATCAAGGCTGCAAGGAGAACGCCGAAGCCCCGCTGCAATCCACCGAGGAAATACAGGCCTTTCAAGCTTCCACCCCATACTAGCGCAAGTGAGAGTGCTGCAGCCACGGGGCCAGCAAGGAGCCAGGTAGTTCGGGCTGTGATTCCGATAAAAAAGACGGTGAGAGCAAGGGTGACGAGCCTGGAAGCAAACGGCGGCGTGACTATGTACGTTAGAAACCAGTACGTTGCTTCGTAAAAGATCGGCATGATCGCGTGAACGTAGTACTGAGCGATGTAATCGTGGGCCAACGTTATTGAATCGTGGATCTTCCAAAAGGGAGCGATGTGCTGCAGTGCATCGCCGTTGTAGGAGTATGGGTTGAATAGCGAGCGGAGCCGAATATCTGTCGCTGAATGGAATAACAGATATGTGGCGCCGATTATGCAGAGCGCATAGAGAAGCCTCAGCAATCGTGAGCGGCTCGGCAGTGTTTCAAGGCTGGGCACGTTTGGGATCATTGGCACGACACGAAGGCTTATCAGCTCGTGAGTATTTGCGATATGGCCATCAAGCGTTCACCATCGGCTGCTTGGTATGGTCGTCGCCCTCATGTTCCCTTGATCAGTGTAGGTCGTCAAGGAATCACGAGTTCGGATGGAAATCGGGGAAATCCGCAAGGGGAAAGCGCGGAATGCGCAGTCTTTGCATGGCCCGCAGTAGCTGGATGCTCGCTTATAGGGCCGAATTATGGGTAATTAACTAAAACTGCACGGGCCGGGGTAATTGGCCTGGTACTTGTCCATGGTCACATGGAGCTTTGTAATCCTCGTTACTCAAAGGAGTCCTCCGATGGGCGCTCGTACGCAATCAGACTGTCTCTCACTTCTGTGTTGTGGCCTCCTATCGGTTCTTGCGCATACTCAGATAGCAGGAGCACAAGACATCTGCTCAGGCGATGATGTTCAGTCCGCACTCTCGGACATGCCGTGCATCGCTGATGGGGCCTACCTCTCTCCGAGCGATCTTGCTCAATCTGTGGGGGATCGATGCGGTGATGCGCGAGATGAAAGAGGGTGTCGTCGGTGCTTTCGAAAATAGTTTTTTGGCCCGACAAAGCACCATTATCGGCGCTCGCAGTAGCAGGCTTCATGAAATATGCGGGTTAAACTGCTTGGAAAAGCTATAAGGGATCTGGCGCGTGCAGGTGCAGTGGATCCAGGCTTCGTGTTCTCTGTGCGTTCAGCCTTTATCGATGCCCAAGATGAAGTTTGTTCTTCAATCGGTAGCGACCTGGACACTGACTTACCAGATCCTTCCCCTACGTCGGAGCAGCCGCCCACCTATCAGCCAACTCCACTTGCTGAGAAGGCACCGGCAGCCGATCCCACGCCGCCAGCCTGTCCGACATCTCCAGCAGAGCCGACACCAAGCGATACCCCCGCCTGCAGTGGTGGAGAGAGCGGTGGCTACTACAATCCCTACTATCCGTCCTATGGTGGATGGAGGCGTTACTTAAGAATGGGCTACTTATTGTAGCCGATCGATACACCCGGAGCAGTTCTGGTTTTATGAGTAAACAGCAGCAAGGTAGGAGCTGCAGACCTCTTAACACGAACGCGCCCGGGAGAGACTCGAAGATCCTTGGCGGGGAGGGGGGCTCCAGAGGTGGCAACTCTCTGTAACCGAATGGTGTATGTACCCTTCGGAAGACTTGCAACGAGGTGTCCGTCCGAATCAGAGGAAGCGGATTTTTGGATCCGGCGCCCCCGCGAGACTGACTTCAAGGAGAGTTTGGCTTCAATTGGAAGAACCATTTCCAGGCACGGAAGGGTTTCTGATGCTGCTTGAAGATCGCAGCCGCTCGTTGCAAGAAGCTCTGCTGAGAACGTCACCATCGGTGCAGCAGACACCGGACGGACGAGGGCCGCGAGGAGCAAAATGCTCAAACCGAGCGGAGTAAATCTAATTGGTATTCCGATACTCACGGCTGACCCTGGAGTGTACTTGCTACATCTTTATCCCTTATCTGAGGGGATTTCGTAAATGCTTCAGATCTCCCTCTGTCTTTTTACCCCGTCCTAGGGGCCGCGGTGAGTATGCTCCGATTTCAAGAGCCTGAAGTGATCTTTTATAAGGATCTCATATGTTTGCCTCTCTTCGGGGCGATCGACTCGTATGTGCAGGCTGGTTCATCGATTCCCCTGAGGGCTCGCCTCGGATACACTCAGAGGGCGTTATGTCTGAAGCATGCCCACACGATCTTATCCCCTCAATTAAGCAGGCAGGTGAGCTACTTATGAAGTTGTGGCCTACCGCCTCATCAGAGGACAACGGCCTACAGGTTCGCAGCAAAGGTGATGGAACCCTTGTTTCGCAGGCAGACATGCAGTCCAACGAGGTGATCCTCTCTGCAATTAAAAAGCTGTTTCCTCGGGATGTGATCATCTCGGAGGAATCGCCGATCGAACCAGCGCTTCTGGCACAGTCTCGCCGCACCTGGGTTGTTGATCCCCTCGATGGAACCTCGTCGTTTCTGCACGGACGGGATGATTTCTCAATCCTTGTGGCGCTCTGTGAGGCTTTCGTGCCGACCTTTGGAGTGATGTTCTTTCCTGCGCGGAATCTCTTGGTTGTTGCAGAGCGGGGGCGGGGTGCGATTGCAAACGGCGTTGCCTTGGCGGTTTCAACGGCGCAGCAGCTACATTCGGGGCGGGTCTACATCCGTAACTTTGAGTGCCTGCGGTCGGAGGTTGCATCTCCGATGATGGATTCCGGTCTCGCGTTACTTAAAGTTGCAAACGGCGAATTAGATGGTGCGATCATTCGTATGGAGACACACCGAGAATGGGATCTAGCAGCGCCGATCGTTGCTATCCAGGAGGCAGGGGGCCGGGTCTCAACCGAGACGGATACGGAGATTCCGTGTGGTCGTGGGCAGATAGACTTCGACTACGTTGTCGCCTCAAACGGCAGCGTTCACCAAGCCTTACAGGCACTTATCCCACTTCGGGCGTAGAACACACTTTTTGCTCATGATCTCATGAGCTGGTGCCGACCTAAATCTTAGGGCGTTGGCAGGAAGGGGTTCTTATTAGAACACTTCAACCAATTGGTTCGCACCACGCGTCGGACGGCTGAGAGAAATAACGCTGAGGCGCAGGCTCCGGAGAGACAGAAGAGACAAGAATAAGAAAAGCAAAACCGCACGGTGAGGTGGCACAATGGGAATGACCTATACAGAAGACCAGAAGCAGCTTATCGCTGCATCCCGAAGCGGTGACCTTGAGGGGCTTGATCGGCTAATCGCAAATGGCGTGAATGTCGACTGCGAGCTCAAATACGGTGCAAGCGCATTGATGCTCACCGCAGCTCGAGGGCACGTAGATATTATTCGGCGCCTGGTATCAGCGGGAGCAAAGTTAAACCGGCGCAATCGATTCGGTGCAACCGCGCTGCTCGAAGCGTGCGAAAAAGGACACCTAGAAGCCATTAAGGTCCTTGTCCAGCTTGGAGCGGAGATAAATCTGCCGCATAACAATGGTAACACGCCACTGCTTGCCGCAACGATGAGGCGTGACCGAAAAGTTATTAAGATGCTACTTGAGCTAGGTGCCGATCCAGAGATAGAAAATTTTGCTGGATGGAGCGCGCGCAACTGGGCTGAGGCTGAAAGTGATTCAAGTATCCAGGCCTTGTTTGGCATCAAAAAAGCTGATCATGATCTTGCCCATCGACACGAGGCATTGAGTCTGATTGACGAAGCAGCTCAGCAGAAAAAACCTTCTGGAGTCGGGCACGATACGTTCTGGACCGTGTTGATGCGCGCAGCTTCCGCCGGCGATCTCGAAACGGTACGTCGACTTGCGAATGATGGCGTTGAGGTGAATGGGCAGAGTCCCAATGGAACCACCGCGCTCATGGCTGCAGTTAAGAATGGACACGCCGAGACTGCTCTTGAGCTTATCGAGCTTGGTGCCGATCTGGGTCTCGCCGACACCGACGGCATGACAGCTATCGAGTGGGCAAAACACAAAGGGCAGGTGATGATCCTCAAAGCCTTAGAGACGCGTAAAGGCCCCGACGTAGAGCATGCCGAGTGCAACGAGGCTCAAGCAACACGAGTCGAGGCCTAAAGCGATTTTCACTATCGCAAGGTCACTAGCCGCGTGGTGCAACAAGGCTTGCTGTTGCGCATTTCGATAAGTTCACTGCAACTGCGTTGGAGCCGCCGAGAGAATTCTCCACGTATCTCAGAGGATGCGCTTCCGGCTTTTTCGTCGTCTCCGACTTGTTTCGTCAAAACTCTCACAATGCGCACTATCGAAACTGTTCTCACCACCCTGCTAGGTTAGAAGCTCCTGCTCTAAGAGCAGCAGTCACCGCCTCGCTCAATCGACGTCAGTGTCTGCCACGAGGACTTTACCGAGGGCCCAGTTCTGAATTTCCTGTTTATCGCGATCGGAGAGTGTGGCTACTTGAGAAGTGGCGAATGCGCGATGCTCCGGCGTTTTAAGAGGATACTCGGGGTGCCAGTAGTAGGCCTTTAGGATCTGGTCGATGTACCGCGGGACTGAATCGGTCTCGCTGAGCTTCTTCTGGCACCACGCTATTCCGGGGAAGTACGCGCCGTGTAGGAACTCACCGAGTGCAGTTGCTAGATCGCTCCGTGGATCGTCGGGAAAACGCTTCAGCATTGTAAGCTTTGCCGGTAGGTATCCGTCCATCGCCGCCAGCGAGAGCTGCCTCCGGGCGAACCTAGGGTCCGTTGTGCTAAGCGTTCCCTCTAGCAACATCTCAGCAAGCGTTACTCGGGCAAAGGGGTCGCGGTCATACATGGCGTATGAAACGATTCGATCAATCGTTGCAGTTAGATCCGAGCCTTTGAGGTTCTCCAGGCCATACTTACGAAACCAAGATACCTCAGCGTTCTGGTCTCCAAAACTTGCCGCATAATAATAAGGCTCGAGGTCTATGTTAATGTCTTTCAGTAATCGGCCCCGTGTAACCGCATCGCAGAGAATCCTAAGACCTGTCGCATTTTGTTTGTTTAGATTGCCTAGGCAGGTAACAACCAGGTCATCACGACCGATAGCTGCCAATTTTTCGGCGAGTTGAAGGCGAGTTGAGTAATTCAGTAGGTCGCTGTTATGTGCGAGCGCCGAGGCGATTGAAAGGTAAGAAACTTCCTGAGCAATGAGCTCTAGTGTGGGACTGGGGATCTCTCGTCCGTGGTGCAGGATCGCCCGATATGCTGGGGCGCGCAGCTCTCTATCGGACGATTTCGCGAGGAGACATAGTGCCTGGCGGATAGGAGCCTGCGGGAAGGTCGCCGAGGACAATTCAAGAGACTCGGCTGAGGGCTGGTGGTGCTGAGAAGCCATGGGCAGAGTTTACTACCTCCTTGGGAGGCTAAGCAAAAGCCGGGCGCGTTGGATCAATTACGCATTATTTCTATCCAGTTGGGTAGGTTTGGGGGGCTGTGCGAGCTTGATCCCCACCAAGAGGAGGGTAGCTTCGCTAATCGCGGGTTCAACCAGGTGCAGAGTACTCGCTGAGCCCTCAACTGCCTCGAACAAGCAGGGTTGAGGGAATCTCGTAGGGATAGCATACTTTCCGGCAGCTGGGGGGCTAAACCCTCTTTCCAAGCCTGGGGTCAAACCACGACACGGTCCTGAGGCGTCGGAACCTGGCGCCTAGAATAGGCATCATAATTATGGAGACCGTATATGGGTGTTCTTTATCAGCTTTTTGATTTCATCGTGCACATCGACAAGCATCTTGCAGACTTAGCTGGAACCTACGGCTCCCTGGCATACGGCATCCTGTTTGTCATCGTGTTCTGTGAGACGGGTCTCGTAGTGACCCCTTTTCTGCCAGGAGACTCCCTGCTCTTCGCCGCAGGCGCCTTGGCGACCCGTGGGGCCTTTAATGTTCACCTGTTGGCTCTGCTACTGCTGGTGGCGGCTATAATTGGGGACGCGGTCAACTACTCTATCGGCCGACGCATGGGCCCGGCGGTTTTTGAACGGAAGAATTCAAAGGTATTCAAGCCAGAGTACCTGGCTCGAACTCATCGGTATTTCGAGAAATACGGCGCGAAGACTATCGTTTTGGCACGCTTTGTGCCGATTGTGCGTACCTTCGCGCCCTTCCTGGCCGGCGTTGGAACGATGTCGTACGCTAAGTTCGCCATGTACAACGTGACTGGTGCGATAGCGTGGGTAGGGCTGTTTGTTTACGGTGGATATCTTTTTGGTGGAGCAGAACTCGTCCAGAAAAACTTTAAATTAGTCATCCTGGCTATTATAATACTATCTGTGATGCCAGCGGTGATTGAGGTGCTGCGTGCTCGCAAAGAGGCGCGTTCCTCAGCATCGTAATAGAGCATCCTAATAGCTGGCAGAAGCGCCAGTAATGTTTGCGTTCGGTACGGTATGAGCAATCTACGAATAGTCCCATACCGGCGCATGCGATCCCAGATCTTTGGACTCCTCGTACTTTGCGCCACTGTTGCTCTATTGGCTACCTCGGCGTTCGCAGAGGACCTTCGCTACATAGTGCGCTTTAAGGGTCAGGAGAGTTCGACTAACTTAAACGCGGTGGTCGCTGCGGTTTCGGATATCGGGCTCCAAGAGATAGATCGGTTGCCGCAGGACAATTCGGTCGTCATGCGGATGAGTTCTGCCGATGCTCGGGCAATGGCCGCTCGGAGCGATGTTGCTCACATCGAGATCGATCACAGGGTTTGGGCGCTCGGTGGCACTGACGACCCTTTGGTATCGGAGCAGTACGCGCTTGAAGGCCTATTTAGTAGCAGAGTAACCGATGCGTGGAAAATTACGGTTGGTTCGAACGACGCCTTGGTTGCAGTCATTGATACCGGCATAGATCTTAACCATCCGGACCTTGCAGCAAACATCTGGCGCAACACTCGAGAGATTGCAGGCAACGGCAGAGACGACGATAGGAATGGATTCAAAGACGATGTGCTCGGCTACGATTTTGTAAACCGTGATGCATCGCCCCAAGATGATCAGGGGCACGGCACGCATGTCTCGGGGATCATCTCTGCTGTTGGAAACAACGCGCGCGGGGTGGCGGGTGTGGCCTGGGGTACTAAAGTTATTCCGATTAAGGCCCTTGATTGGCAAGGCTCCGGCTTCAACTCTGACATTGTGAAGGGGATAGATTACGTTACCGATCTCCGGCGCAAAGGTGTCCCTGTAGCGGTGATCAATCTCTCGCTAGGAGGTGGAGGCTATTCCGCAGCCCTGTATCGCGCCGTGGCGCGTGCGCGCAATCACGAGATACTTATCGTAGCTGCAGCGGGCAACGATGGTGAAAATAATGATTTTGTCGGCTCGTACCCGGCAAACTTTAAGCTCGATAATGTGATCTCAGTGACTGCTACCAACGCAGCAGGAGAGCTTCCTAGCTATTCGAATATAGGACCTTCATCGGTCCATCTGGCTGCTCCGGGAGATGAGATTCTCAGCACAAGTTTGACCGATACATCGTACGGTCCGTACCGAAAGCTGAGTGGAACCTCAATGGCGAGCCCACACGTAGCAGGCATAGTTGCCCTGATCGCGGCTGCAAATCCGTCGTTATCTCTGCTACAGGTTCGTCAGATCCTCTTCAATAACACGCAACCCCTATCCTCATTAACTGGTAAAGTTATCACTGGAGGACTCTCAAATGCCGAGGCGTCGGTAGCTTCTGCAGTCGGAACCGCAGGGGCAACGCGCGTATTTGGGTATGTGCGCAAGAGATCAAAAGGGATCGCTGGAGTGCGGATAACGCTTCGTTCACGAACTGATCCCTCCAAACGTTTAGCTGCCAAGACAGCCAAAGACGGTTCGTATCTTTTTAAGGATGTTATTCCAGGAGCCTACTCAGTGAAAGCCCAGAAGTCAGGCCTGACCTTTCGGTCAACCAGCGTAAACGCAGTCGCTTCCGGACTTATTCGCAAGAGTTTTACGGCGCGCTAGCCCGCATTTTTCATGAACTTGCGTCGCGAGAGCGCCGAGAGTGGTGATGTTTCGGGCCCGAAGGGCGAATTCAACTAAGTATTTGCAGGGCGGAATCGTATCGAGATACCTTCCGGTCTGAAGGTAGTATTTGGGAGCGAAAAAGCACCATTATCGGCGCTCGCAGTAGCAGGCTTCATGAAATATGCGGGCCCGAAGGGCGAATTCAACCAAGTACATGCAGGGCGGAATCGTATCGAGATACATTCCGGTCTGAAGGTAGTATTTGGGACCGAAAAAGCAGCATTATCGGCGCTCGCAGTAGCAGGCTTCATGAAATATGGACCGCGGAGCTTCTAGCTCCGCATTTTTCATGAAACTGCGTCGCGAGAGCGCCGAGAGTGGTGATTGTTCGGGCCCGAAGGGCGAATTCAACAAAGTATCTTCAGGGCGGAATCGTATCGAGATACCTTCCGGTCTGAGATAGTCGTTTGGACCGAAAAAGCACCATTATCGGCGCTCGCAGTAGCAGGCTTCATGAAATCTGGACCGCGGAGCTTCTAGCTCCGCATTTTTCATGAAACTGCGTCGCGAGAGCGCCGAGAGTGGTGATTGTTCGGGCCCGAAGGGCGAATTCAACAAAGTATCTGCAGGGCGGATTCGTATCGAGATACCTTCCGGTCTGAAGGTAGTATTTGGGACCGAAAAAGCACCATTATCGGCGCTCGCAGTAGCAGGCTTCATGAAATATGCGGGTTGGCCCACATTTTTCATGAAACTGCGTCGCGAGAGCGCCGAGAGTGGTGATTGTTCGGGCCCGAAGGGCGAATTCAACTAAGTATCTGCAGGGCGGAATCGTATCGAGATACCTTCCGGTCTGAAGGTAGTATTTGGGACCGAAAAAGCACCATTATCGGGGCTCGCAGTAGCAGGCTTCATGAAATATGCGAGTTAACCCGCATTCTTCATGAAACTACGTCGCGAAAGCGCAGAGAGTGGTGATTGTTCGGGCCCGAAGGGCGAATTCAACTAAGTATCTGCAGGGCGGAATCGTATCGAGATACCTTCCGGTCTGAAGGTAGTATTTGGGACCGAAAAAGTACCATTATCGGCGATC
>JBIJBZ010000239.1:0-4031 GCA_044344945.1 Bdellovibrionota bacterium
TTGGCGCTAACGACTAATGAGACATCATTTTTTCGGGATCTTGCACCGTTCGAACTTCTAAAAACCAAAATAATTCCTGAATTGATGCACAATCGAGCCGATTCAAAAACCTTGACGGTTTGGTCGGCTGCCTGCTCAACAGGACAAGAACCGTACTCTCTTGCGATTCTCCTAAAGGATTCCTTCCCGAAGCTTGCATCGTGGGACGTTCGCATCCTGGCAAGTGATCTCAACCCGGGTGTCGTGGCGAAATCGAAGCAGGGAGTGTACACCTCGCTGGAGGTCAATCGAGGGCTACCGATTCAGCTGCTGATTAAATACTTCAGCCAGAAAGGGGATCTCTTCCATGTGAATGACGATGTGAAGAGTATGGTTCACTTCTTTCAGCAGAACCTAATCTCGTCGTGGCAAAGCACGCAGATCGATGTGCTGTTTATGCGGAATGTTTTGATCTACTTCGATACGGAGACGAAGCGCCAAATCTTTGAGAAGGTGAAATCGGTACTAGCGCCGGACGGCTACCTCTTTTTAGGCGCAGCGGAGACTCCCTACCGAATAGTTGAGGGATTTTGCAAAGTTACAGGGGGTCCGAACGTCTACAAGCTTGAGCCTCCTCCGGGCTGAGGGGAGCATAATGAAAGTGCTTAAGGTTTTTAGGACGGGTGTCGAAGAACAAGATGTCCTACTGGGGAGAGAATCATGGAAAAACAAAGAGTCAAACCGACAGGTGTAGAGCGCAAGCTAGCAGAGGAAGATATTATCGTATCAAAGACCGACCCAAGTGGTCGGATCACGTATGTAAATCAGACCTTATTGAAGATATCGGATTTCACTGAAGAGGATCTGATCGGGCAGCAGCACAGCATTGTACGCCACCCGGAGATGCCTCGGAGTGTTTTCAAGCTGCTGTGGGAGACGATTCAATCGGGGCAGGAGATCTTTGCATACGTTGTCAACCTTACCAAGTTTGGAGACCATTACTGGGTGTTCGCGCATGTGACACCCTCCTTTGGTCCTGATGGATCGATTGTCGGATTTCATTCGAATCGCCGAGCCCCGGATCGCGCCGGAGTTCAGAGTGCGCAGGCGCTGTATAAGATTCTGGTCGAGGAGGAGCAGCGTTACGCGGATCGACGGAAGGGCATGCTCTCTGCAACAGAGCTTCTGCAGTCGATCCTTGCAGATAAGGGTAAACAGTACGACGAATTCGTTTTCACATTGTAAGAGCGGGGGAGAACTATGGAGCAGCAGACAGAGATCTTCGAGGGAGATGATGTAAATCCGAGTGTGCCGAATGGTGGACATGCATTCAGCCCGGTACACAGTAAGCCAGCAGCGCCGACCGCTGATGTCACTGAGTGGATTCGGAAGGCTTCGACGGTGTGTAAGGAGGCTGCCAACGGTAATTTAGAAGCGCGAATCCTCGGCTACTCCCGGAATGATGAACTCGGGGCGATGATTCACAGTATCAACAACATGCTCGATGTCACGGATGCATTCGTCAGAGAATCGCGAGCATCGCTTGAATATGCGGCTAAGGGTAAGTTTTTTCGCCGGGTGCTGTTGCGCGGTCTTCCAGGAACCTTCCGGGCAGCAGCTGCGGTTATCAACGCAGGGACTGAGGAGATGCAACGAGGAGCCGAGGCTCTTGAGGCGGCTCGCATCAAGCGGCTCCAGCTAGCTGATGATTTTGAGCAGGCTGTGCGTGGTATCGTTACAACAGTGGCGGCAGCTTCTACGGAGCTCAGCGCGACAGCGCAACTCCTGGCTCAGAACGCGGCAGGCACCACTGAGCAATCAGTGGCAGCTGCGGCAGCTTCAGAGCAGACCTCGGTGAATGTGGCGCGCGTAGCGGCTGCGACTGAGGAGCTTACCAATACCGTAGCGGAAGTCGGGCGTCAGGTTCAGGACTCAACGAAGTTCGCTAATGGTGCCGTCTCGGATGCAGATAGATCGTCAGGTATCGTGAATGGACTGTCGGAAGCATCAAAACGGATCGGCGGAGTCGTCAAGCTCATCTCCCAGATTGCGGGGCAGACAAATCTCCTCGCTCTCAATGCAACGATCGAGGCAGCTCGTGCCGGTGATGCAGGAAAAGGCTTCGCCGTTGTCGCTTCAGAGGTTAAAAACCTCGCGCAGCAGACGGCTTCAGCTACCGAGGAGATTCAACGAGAAATCGAGGGTATTCAGTCGATATCTGCCGAAACAGTAAAGGCTATTTCAGGCGTTGGAGAGACTATCGTTAAGATGTCTGAAATCGCTGGTTCCATTGAGCATGCAGTCAGTGAGCAACAAGCCGCCACTAATGAGATCTGCGCTAATATCAACCAGGCAGCAACGGGAACCAAGGATGTTTCTAAAAACATCTCCGGGGTAACGATGGCGGCTCAGGAGACGAGTTCTGGAGCTTCGCAGGTTCTTGAGGCGGCTCAGGAACTCTCGAAACAGAGCGAAGCGCTTCAGCGCGCCGTTGAAAGCTTCCTCGTAAGCGTTCGAGCTGGGTAGGATATACGCGCGTAACACGCTGCGATGGCGTAGACGCAGTAGGCAATGGTAGCCCCGAGCCGTGTCAGTAGATGCGGCTCGGGTTTGTTATATGAGCGGAAGCATCTTCCCCGGGTTCATAATACCCTTGGGGTCAAAGACAGCCTTAATCCCGCGCATCAGCTGTAGCTCTGCTTTCGTCCTAGTGTAGTGAATGAAGTCCCGTTTGAGAAGTCCGACCCCGTGCTCGGCCGATATGCTACCACCAAATGATTGTACGGTACGGAAGATAGTGTGGTCTGCCTCGTCACAGGACGCCCAAAAATCAGCGTCGGTCATCCCGTCTGGCTTGAGCACATTTACATGCAGATTACCGTCACCTACGTGCCCAAAGACAGCGACCCGAAATGTCGGATAGGTGTTGCGAATGGTTGCGTGCAGTGCTGCAAGGAAATTGGGAAGGGCTGGTACGGGAACTGAGATGTCGTTTTTGTGAAGCGTGTAGTGGGTGCTTAATGTTTCGCTGATAAGGTCGCGTAGGTTCATGAGCTCCTGAGATTGGGCAGACGATTCGCTCACAACTACGTCCTGAATGAGCTCGTTCTCGAATGCCTCGCCAAAAGCCGTAAGAATTCCCTCCTTGGCTTCGGGAGAGTCTAGTTCACATTCGATGAGCGCGTATCCCTCATGCGGTTGACTTAGGGGATCTCGAAGACCACGTCGTTGAATCACCTCTTGAAAGGGAAGTCGCTCCATGAACTCAAACGCTGAAAGGTTGCGGAACCTGTCTCGGCAGAAAGTTAGGAGTGGCAGCACCGCTTGCGTGGTAGCGAGCCCGCAGAGAACCCGGACCACATCGCCTGGAGGGGTTGTCACCCGAAGGATAGCCTCGACGATAATGCCGAGGGTACCCTCGGACCCGATGAAGAGGTTTCGAAGATCGTAGCCCGAATTGTTTTTAAATAGCGGCCCGTTTAGCTCAAGAATATCACCGCGACCAGTTACAACCGTGAGTCCCAATACTGACTCTCGAAAGTTTCCATACTTAATGACCCGAATCCCACCCGCATTCGTAGCGATGTTTCCTCCGATCTGAGCCGAACCGCGACTTGAAAAATCAACTGGGAAGTATAAACCCTCTGCGGCAGCCGAGGCTTGTAGCTGTTCAAGGGGAACACCGGCCTGACACCGAATCGTGCGGTCCGTTCGGTTAACCGCCAGAACCTTTCGCATTCTCTCAAGAGAAAGCACTACCTCGCCGTTTGTAGCTGCGGCGCCCCCACTCAAACCTGTCCGGCCTCCTGAGGGCACGATATGTGTCCCGTGCGTGTTGCAGAGGGCCACGATGGCTTGTACCTGCTCGATAGTCTCAGGAAGAACAACTATAGAAGGATTGGGGGTGAAGTCTTTTAGCCAGTCACGTCCATAGAAGGCTAGTGACTCTGTATCGGTGCGGACCAGGTGTTCCGGTAGGGTTTGGCGAATGGCGTCTGTTAATGCCCTGATATTACTCATGTAATTCCCCTGAAGCAAACATGCTCACGATA
>JBIJBZ010000238.1:0-4031 GCA_044344945.1 Bdellovibrionota bacterium
GTTACCAACATGAAGTTGTTGAGATCGTGAGCGATCCTGCGATAGTGCTCCGGTGCTTGACCAATACTAGAGCTGTGTGAGCGCGAGTCAGGAAGAGCCAAGCGTGAAGCTATTATGTCACAACTCTCCATCACGTAGTGGCTGGACCAGGTTGGGTGTTGGCGCACCACAAAGGGCAGAAATGAGCCATCCCGCATCTTGAACTTAACGGTAACTGGGGAAAGAGGAAACAGGTTCGGGCGCGTGTGTCGAAATATACTGAGAAGTGTATCAACATCCTCAGCTGCGACTATATCGGGGAGCTTTGGGCCTCCCGATTGAAACAGTCCGAGTAATGCGATCGAGGCAGGGCTCATGTGGCTACACGCCCCCTCCGGCGAGATTCGGAAGCTGAGAGTGTTCGGAGCGTTCAGCATCGCTTGATAGTGCGATTCAATCGACGAGAGTGCGTGTAGGGCCTGAACCTGCCTCGTGATATCTCGCGCTACGATCCAGATACGGTGTAGGTGACGGTCTATTGTCCGGGGATACAGAGCTACTTGCGCTGTCCACTGAGAGCCATCTTGATGAGAGAGCTCGGCTTCGAGTGCGTCATAGCCCTGGGAACCCTGATGCCATTGAGCGAACGTCGGTGCCCAATTTCGAGCTGCGGGGAGGATCTCTGCTAGTGAGCCGCCTATAAGGTCGAACGAAGTTCGCTCGTTCAGGCTGAGTGCCAATGCATTGCTCGCTTCCAAGCAGACCGATGGAACCGAGTACAGGGTCGAAACGAATTCATTTGTGCTTAGGAAGAGAGGGACCGGCTGTAGGAAATCGAAACACGCTACGTAGGAAATGCTCT
The DNA here is from genome assembly GCA_044344945.1 of Bdellovibrionota bacterium. Classification (GTDB taxonomy): domain Bacteria; phylum Bdellovibrionota_C; class UBA2361; order UBA2361; family OMII01; genus OMII01. The sequence continues at coordinate 842 of JBIJBZ010000238.1, forward strand.
GACGGATTAGTGACTGGTAATCATCAATCCCGAGGTAGTGCGTAGAGCATTCACTCAGGCCACCTGGACGCTGCGGGGGTTTTCGGGCTCTGTGCGAAGGCGCAGATGTGGCGACTTGAGGCTCGGTATCGTTGTAATTACCATCTCGTCGCTTGCTCATTCCACCGCCATATGCCGGCCCCGGCGCTCACGATTGCGCCGAAACATACTAGAACTGGTCTCACACGATCATGCTGCTGCGAAACTTGATGCTGGGCGACCGTGGTTAAACTTCGCTCCTGTATCCCGTTCCTCACCAGGCAACCGACGTTCCGACCGGTGTCCTATGAAGGAGAGTTATCCCTCAAGGGAATTGTTGGGGTATAGCACGGAATGGCAGTTGGGCGGGGAGAAATTTTTGAGAGGCGTTGTCTATAAGCGGTATTCTGCGGCCGTAATCGTCCTAACTACTTACTTGTTTTGCATAAAATTCGAGGAGTTGATCGGTGGAAAGGGATTCAGAACGCGGTGATACGGTGAACGGATGCACAAGCGCCTGAAGTGCGGGGCCTCTCGGGTTCCCTACCGGCGTAGCCTGAATCGCACCGCTCCGGGCTCATATGAATTATGGGCTAAACAGCTGATTCGACAACTCCTTGGGATACGCATGCTTAGATCAATGAGTTCAAGATCGGATTCTACCGTGCCGACGATAACCAAAAGGGTTAAACATGGGCTTCATGATTATACGAGAGCATCCACAGACAGGGCGGTGGGCCGTTATACTTCTTACCACGCTGGTAGCTCTACAGGTCGTTTTGAACGAGACTCCCTCGGCATCCGGCCAGATTGAAGCTGAGCCCGTGGAGGGACCCTCCGTAACCCCATCTCCAACCGCATCTGCGACCCCGAGTTTTACGATGTCTCCCACTGCCACCAGTACTCCAACGGCGACAAGCACTCCGTCTCAAACCCCTACGGAGACTCCCAGCGTAACACCGGCTCCTCAGCCGATCTGTCAATTCTATCGCCTCCGTCCCGCGACCCAAGTAGGAAGTTCGATGCGAATCATATCGCCAGAGATCGTTGACAATCTTTCCTGTCTGCGAACATTTATTGGGCCGAATCTAGAGGATTACACCGCTGGCTTGAAAAACTTTGTAGACGATGCGATGCCATCGCGACTACTTGCAGTAGCATTGGCTGGACACCCTGATTTTGCCAATGATCCGGCGGCTCAACACTCGCTCCTGGCGTTCGCACGGTACGGAGGATCGTCTATTCCAGCCAGCCTTGTTCCACGAGATGGTCGACGAGTACAGATTCTTAACCAAGCCCGGTATAAGGAGCGCGTTGTGTTCGCTGGGGAGGTTTATCTGGATAGCGATTGTAAGGCTCATTACTCGCCCACCGTTACGCCTGAGAATATCTGCGGAGATTTCTCGGTGAACTATTGGCTCTCGCCAATCTCGCTCCACTTCGGTTCGGGGCAGGAATCTATTCCGTTGTGGAGGATTGCTCGCTTTGAACTAATACCCGGTCAGCATGATTGGATTACCTGGAAGGCCTCACGTGAGTGGCCTCTACTCGTATACACCCCAGGCGATACAGACCGTCATCCGAGCGGACGCACTCTCTTTGGCTCATGGAGCTTCGGTGGACAACCTAACCCGCTTCGTCCAGTTTCGCTGCATGGCTCAGATTCGGTCAGCCGACATCCCTGGGAGCATGGATACCAGCCACTAGCATTTTTGGACGGAGATGCGTCAGGGGCCTTGGAGGGATCTGAGCTTGAAGCCCTGTCGTTGTGGTTTGATAACGATCAGGATGCTGAACTTGACCCAGGCGAACTGCGTACCGCCAGCTCCAGCGGAATCACAAAAATATTCGTCAGACCCGATCAGTTCCTCGACTCCACTCAAGAGTGGAGCGCTACGGTTGGGTACGAGCGCGTAGTAAACGGGACCGTTGTTACTGGTAAGAGCGTTGACTGGACAACCCAGGTGTATGGATCCCATCGGGCGGCTATTGAACAATCTCGCTCCTTCGCACTTGGCAGAGATACGGCCGAGGAGCGCCCTCAACAGGTTGCATCCACTGCTGCGACGAGGCCGATCGGATTAAGCGGAATTTGGGCGTGGCGTCTCCCGGATTCAAAAGCGCCAGTGGGTCTATTGTTTTTGAATGAACGTGATGGTGCAGTGCGTGGATTCTCCGTCATCGAGGAGTTCATGGACCCTGAAAAGTCAGATGGAGTGCGGTCGGTTCTACGGTATGTCAATCTTCAGGGAGTAGTAGACAGCGAGCAACGGAGCGCCCGCTTCACCCTTGAAACAGCGCTTGGCCAGCAAACGACCTCCGAATTGACACTGGATGAGAGCGGGGCGTTACAAGGCTCTAGTCAGCTACAGCTCACGGGCGGTGCTACCGGGCCATCTGCCAACCTGAAGTATGAATGGAGTGCTGTTCGAGTAGGCTCATTCCCAGATCTGGTTGAATAACCTGACGCCAAAATATAAGAGTTAGGGCCTACTCATATTCTGCAGAAATGGCGTGACTTCCTAAGCTGCGCCAGCATCTCGGATGTGGCTCGCCGTGGTAGACTGGAGAGTGGGGCTTGTGTGCCTAACCGCGATAGGCCCGTATACTGGGCTATCGAAATTAGGGAATCGAGAGCGATCATAGCACACGGGGTGGTGCCGGGACCGAAAACGGAGTCGATCGGCGCGCACCTGGCGGTGCGAATCACGAGGGAGTTGCATTCCCTCCTCAAGAGCGAATTGGAGGGGCCTGACGACGGCGCTGTCGCGCTTGGAGCTCGTCCTCTTTCCAAGATCTTCTCACCACATCTACCTGTTGCGCGTGTTTCGATCGATGAAGCGCGCGCTGTGGGAAGCGTTGAGGTGGATGGATTTACCGCGTGGCCAATCTTCATAAGGTACGTCGGGGGATCTCGCGATCCGTATGCGCCGATCTACAACGATCGACAGATGGAGGAGAGGCTCCGTGAATTCTGTACCCCTGGGACGTCAATGGTTCGTGGCGCGATCGGTGAGGCCATTCGAAATGTAGGACAACATGGGCATGAACTCCATGCGGTAGGGTATCTGATGTGTAGCTTCGCGCCGGCGGCTCTTTTCGTTAAGGAGCTCGTTCTCGGAAGCGGACAGGGGCCAGCACCCAGCGTTCTCATGGCGGTTGTGGCGGATGA
>JBIJBZ010000085.1:0-13880 GCA_044344945.1 Bdellovibrionota bacterium
GTGCACGTAATAACCTCGTTTTTAGCTGGAAACTGAGCGGGTTATGCCGTAGCTCTGCCCCGCTACTACCCACCAATTCCGTCGATGAGCCCTTTCTCTTAATCCTTATCCTTCTCATCCTCCTGCACCTGCACCGGTTTCCTTATTCTAATCCTGTTATCTCGATGAGAATGCAATTGATCTAAGTTTGGCTTTGGTAAGTTGGGTCTGTTGATAGGCTTCAAACTTCTCCTGGGCAAACTAACGGCTCAGTCAACCCTAAGGAGCACGTCGAAGTCTCCTGAGGATGAGTAGGAAACCGGTGCAGGTGCAGGATGGGGAGGAGGATAAGGAGGAGGTGTGGTACTCTAGGAGGCACCAAGAGCATCCACCAAATTACCTCTCCGCCTCGGCATCAAGCCGCATCGCGACTACATCGCTCTTCGGCGAGATAACTGGCAGTGTAGGTTCCTCAATCGTCTCCACTGGCTGAATCCAGTGGTCATGCTGTTCTTTTAGCTTCCGCTGCGTTTTATCGGCGCTGTCACCGCCGCGAACCCACTCGAATACCGAACCGACGTCCGCAAGCCCTTCCGCAATAAGATTCAGTGGCGCCTGGACGAGCTTGAACGGCAAGACCTTCCAATTCCACGTGTCGTCAAAGGAACGTTTGTAGAACGAGACAGCCTCTTGCTCAATGTATGGGAAGGGGAATATCCCCGTCTTCTCCTTGCTCGGAGGAAGAAGCGAGATGGTCTGCGTATATGCCAGACTTACGTAGTGGTCGGCGAAGAGAAAAACCGTCTCGGGACGACCGATCTGATTGCGAAGTTTAAGGCCATACGAGAACGGAACCGTTCGATCAAAGATACCGAGGATCAAAAGAGTCTTTCGACTATCCATGTACTGGGCAGTATACTTCGGATCCGTTCTCAACTGCTTGCGAAGCGCGGCGAAGAACTCAGGCTTTGAGTATCCACGAGCCTCGCTTACCGATGTAATGTAGTTCTCGATTCGGGTCTGGCTCGAGTCTCGGAAGAGGCGAACGAGATCCGTTCCTCCCATCGCCATTACGTTGTACTGCAGCCGCGGGTCGATCCCTGCGGTAATCGCGACGTTGATTGCACCTCGACTTATACCGAAACTCCCGAACTGCGTCTTGCCGTACTCAGCGGAGAAAAAATCGAGCGCAAGTCGATCGCGAATGACGTTGAGGCGAAAGATCTCTTCAAGGTGTTCAAACTTTGTCGGATCTTTAAACTCGTTACTCCGATTGACAATCGCTGCATCAAAGCCTGATTCAACCATGTAGCGTGCGATATGCTTCTCAATGAAATTTTTACCACCGAGTACGGGGAACACCAACACGAGCGAGTTGGTGCGCTTAGGCTGTTGAAAGTAATCGATCACGATCGGACCAGCATACGATTCGATCGTAATGTGCTTGAGGGTGTAATCATCCGTGGTCTTTTCAATCTCTTCGCGAAAACTGCCGTAGGGCTTTTCAGGCTTGTAGTACTCCTCCATCGCTGCTGGTCTTTCCGGAGGACCTTCATAAAATGAATTGCCTGAAAGTCGGAAGCAGCCAGAAAGGGCAGCACCACTGGTCGATACAGTGACGAGGAACAGAAGGCTCGTAAGGAACCGGCGAGGATTGTGTGATAGCTGCATACCTGGGGCTACGCTCTCGAAGTCTGGGGGGCTGGGGGTCGAGACCCTGGATCTCTCCCCTCCCTCATAGGATGAGAAAGTCGGCAAAATAGTTCTGAATTTCCTGCCAGAAGCGGCGTCTGTAGTACTACCGGGCCAGCCCCCACTACGGTCACGACGACAAGACCTCCCAAGCCGTAGTGGGGCTTGCCAATTTTATCTCGCCATTCGGCGTGGTACCCTACCTCCTGTGCCCTGGCGAATCAGACTTCAAACCGAGTCCTTTGAGCTCCCTAAGTGCACCTAACACCCTACCGTACTAGGGCGTGTACCCCGTCTTTCTGAGGCGTTTTGTGAATAGATTCAAAACACTACTTCGAGGTCCCGGCTTCCTAGCTGCGCTCGCAACTATCGTTCTGTTGCGTCTTGTGACCCTCGGCGCGCCTGACCTCGTTGATTCGACCGAGGGCAGATACGCCTCTGTAGCCAAATTGATGCTCGACCGCGGCGACTGGGTTACCCCGTGGATAAACTTCAAAGGCGAGGAGAAGCCATACTTAGGCAAACCCCCGCTCCACTTCTGGCTCATGGAATCATCGTATCTCCTACTCGGCCCGAGCAACTTCTCAGCTCGTCTTCCAGGGGTTCTGAGCGCGGTAGGGATCGGAGCTGTAATCTGGATTCTGTGTGCAATCCTCCTCTCGATTGAGGCTGCCTATATCGCGACCATCGTGCTTGCGTCATCGTGCGGCTTATTCTTTTTAGCGGGCACGGTCGTTCTCGATGTAACCTTGAGCCTCGGCATCACGATAGCAACCGCCTCGTTTCTACTCGCCGATCGCTCACGTGTGGCGGGATACCTATTTTTTGCCGGGCTAGGGCTCGGTGTCTTGGTAAAGGGCCCTCTTGCCTGCGTCCTAACCTTCGTCACCACCATACCGTGGGCCATCGCTCAGAAGGTCCGGTCCAAGGCATGGCCCACGCAGATAAAGAAACTGCCGTGGCTACCTGGCATATTACTGTTCGCTGCCATCGCGCTTCCCTGGTATCTGTGGGCCGAGCTGCGAAACCCCGGATTCCTTAGGTACTTCCTGTGGAACGAAAATTTCGGTCGCTACATGAAGAGCGATTACGGCGACGAATACGGCACTGGGCACCAACAGGTATTCGGCGCGGCGTGGGCATTTATGCTTCCCGCGCTCTTTCCATGGTCTTTGATAGTACTGGGCCTCCTGATCGCGGCTCGCAAATCAATCGCTAAGAGGTCGATAATCTCAGACATACTGAAGGATCCACTCCTTATGTATGCCCTCGCGTGGACGGCAAGCTGTCCCGTCTTACTACTCGCAGCAAAACAGTATACAGCGACCTACATCACCTCATCGTTACCAGGCTTTGCATTTTTGGTCGGCGTTTTATGGGAGCGGCAGAGAAACAAACAGTGGGTGAGCAACCGGGCGCTCACGACAGCTCTTCAATTAACATGTGGACTTTTTGGCCTCATACTCATCGTGGGAGGGATTGTGTCGACTCACTATCGAGCCGGTTCTGTGGCATCCACAGCAGCCGTTGCCGTGGGTTTGGCAACTCTTCTTGCGTCTCGCAGTGCATACCGCTTCGAAAATAGTGCGTCCGCGATCGCTCGCGTCGGAGCCCTTAGCGGTATCACCTTCACCTTTGTTGTGCTGTGTTACGGCAATCACATTTCCCTACAGCGCTCGACGCGGCGAGCGCTTGAGGCGGCGCGGTCCCTGTCTCCGCAGCAAAACCCCCTCAAGGTAGGATTTCCACTCTACTTCCCCTTCTCCTCGACCTTTTATGGGTCGTTAACGAAAGGTGGACCTGTCAAGGCAGTCCCGGTTCCAGATGCAACACGCCCTCCTCCTGATGTAGAGGTCCTACTCGTGCATGAGAGAAATGTAACTCGCTTTCGCGAATTGGCGCCTGAAATACAATTGGTAGGGGAAGTGGGTGGATGGAAGATCTTCCGAGCCAGGTAGGGCAACGTGAAGAGCCGATCACGAAAAGAGAACTAGCGCTTGGTCTCGCCAGCACCTTCGACTGCCGGCTTATCGGCTGGAGCCGCTGCGGGCTCCTCGCTCCAGAGCGGGAAGCGCGTCGAATAGCGAGCGTCGTCCACGATAATCTGGACACCTTTGCGATTCCGCATGTTCACGAACACGGGAGCTTTTAGATTTGCCGTGGTAAGTCGTGGGTCAGGGCGCACAGTCACGATGATCAGGATCGCAAACTCATCATCGGCTTGCAGATCGGTATCCTTGTCACCTACCGGCGGTTTTACATCAAACTGGTGTCCGAACTCAAAGCCGTCAACGACTACAAACGCAAGGTTCGGATCGTCAATCGAGTGCAGCCAGGAAAAAGGCTGCTTGTGCTCGAGCATGACAAAGCGCGACGCATGCGGGAATCCAATAATACCTGACGGGATCTCGATCACCGACTCGGCAGGCACAGTGAACTCGCCGAACCTGGTGCTCGTGAAGGTCAAAGTCTGTTGTTGATTCGTCAACTCCTCACTCATGACTATTTCTCACCCTCCCCTCTATCAGGAGAGTCAGCACTCACCCTTACCTTGTCAGTTCCTTCGGACCTCTTCCGAACCAAAACACTCGGCGACCTCGGTTGCAAACCAGCCCCCGCCTTACGATTTGATTTGTCACCATCTGCCTGACCACCTGCTGCGCCTAACTTCCACCCGGCAGTTATCTCCTCAAGCGAGGACTCGATCATCATGCCTTCTGCAGCCTTCTTATTTTCATCGAGAATCTGCAGGTAAATCTCTTCTCGATAAATTCTCAGATCTGATGGAGCATCAATGCCCACCCGAATCTGATTCCCTTTCATTTCAACTATCGTGACCTTAACGTTGTCCCCTATGTAGAGACTTTCGCCGGGCTTACGCGTCAAAATTAACATGCTGTCACCGCCTTCCTTGGCTTAACTTCTAGGTTCTATGAGTCTTAAGATGTCAATCGAGGTAAGTAAGCACTAACTGATTGATAATTTCTGAGCAAGGTAAAAAACGTAAAGAAGTCAAGGAAATAGGCCAGAGGCGGTCAAAAACAGGGGTTATTTTTCTAGAATCAGGTTATAAAGCACCCTCAAATCCCCGCTTGCTCAATCCTTCCGCCTTGGGGAGAGGGCGCTTGCGGGGCGCGATTCCCCCCAGTATCGTACGGTGTGGCAGCTCATCGCTGCCGTACTTCTAACCTGCATTATTTACTCAAGGTGTATTGAGCAGAGTTTCTATGAAACGAATTATTCTCTTTGTATTAACAAACATCCTCGTCGTTCTTACCATATCCATCCTGGTGCAAATTCTGGGGGTGGGCCGATACCTCACGGCGCAAGGTATCGACTACTCGAGCCTGGCGGTCTTGTGCCTAATCTGGGGTATGACTGGGTCCCTCTTCTCCTTGGCGATCTCCCGTATCATGGCGAAGATGACGATGGGGATTCAGGTTATCGACCGAACCTCGCCTGATGCCTGGTTGGTGTTGATGGTTGAGGACCTCGCTCGCAAGGCTGGGCTCCCGGTGATGCCCGAGGTGGGAGTGTACGATAGCCCCGAAGTGAATGCATTTGCTACTGGCCCCTCGAAGCGTCGTTCACTCGTAGCCTTCTCAACAGGCCTGCTGCGCTCGATGAACCGAAACGAGATTGAAGGGGTTGCCGGTCATGAGATCGCACATATCGCCAACGGCGATATGGTGACGATGACCCTACTCCAGGGAGTCATAAACGCCTTCGTTATGTTCTTTGCGCGCGTTATCGCCTGGGCCATCGCCCAGAACTCTCGCGATGAGAATCGACAGACCTCGTCGTACTTCATCACGTTTCTACTGGAGATGGTTCTCGGCGTGCTGGGAATGATCGTTGTCTGCGCCTTCTCTCGTTATCGAGAATTTCGAGCGGATCGGGGTGGAGCGCAGTACGCCGGTAAACACGATATGATCGCCGCCTTGGAGCGGCTCGCTAGCAACCAGCGTCGGTATGATGATGCTCCAGCATTAGCAGCCTTTAAGATCTCGGGCGGACCGGGAGCTCTATTTTCGACCCACCCGCCTTTGGAAAAGAGGATTGAGGCGTTGAGAAAGGCGGCGATTTAGGGCTGCTACCCTTCTACGCCCGCACCCTACGGTGCGGGGTAGAAGGGTAGAACAAGCCTACGACTTCTTCGAAAGAACCGAATTCCAACTAGCAAGCTTGCTCGCGACCTTCGGATTGGCAAAGAGAGCGGTCGTATCGCCCTGAATGGTGACCTTCTCCATCTTGTCACCCTGCCGAATTGCTTCGACAACGTCCTGGCCTTTAATTACGTGACCAAATACGCTGTGCTTTCCATCAAGCCACGGAGTAGCAACGTGGGTAATGAAAAACTGGCTACTGTTCGTGCCAGGTCCTGCATTAGCCATCGATAGTACACCTGGACCCGTATGCTTGAGGGTTGGATCGAACTCATCCTCAAAGCGGTATCCAGGTCCCCCCGAACCAGTTCCAGTTGGGTCGCCACCTTGAATCATGAAATTAGGAATAACCCGATGGAACGTAACTCCGTTATAGAAGCCACGTTGTGCTAGGTTTACAAAGTTGGCGGTTGTTACCGGGGTTTTCTCGGGCTCAAGCGCGATCTCAATTTTTCCACGGCTCGTCTCGATCACAGCCGTCAGCTTCTCGGCTGATGCCACTGATGCAAAGCCTAAGAAGACTCCGGCAATCGTTAACAGCGAAAAAAACATATTCTTCTCCATATGCTACCTCTTGTTGTATCTGCCCCGCGTTCGCCCTGAGATCAAAAGAACGTGTCTTTCAAACGGGCCTCCTGCGGTCCAGTAGGTGCATACCTGAACTGGATTGAAAGCGCCACAAAAAGGTGAGAAGCGCGCCTATCTTTCCATTTGTTCCCAGGACCCTTTTCTGGTATCTCCCTCCATGCGCGAAAAGCGTCCTCGATCCGGTAGCACTGAGGTCAGTGCTAAGCTGAGACCTCTGAGACGACTCAGAGGTGAATATGGGGCGGGACATGAGCGTCCCCTCTATCGGATCGCGGGCGAGTTCCCGTGAGGTTAACGGTGGTATGTTCGCCGCGAACCGCAAACTTTATCGTGAGAGTTCATTTACTATTATGAAGAATACTTTTACTCGTTTTCTTTGGGCATCGGCACTAATAACTGGGCTGATCGTGGTCCCATCTGCGCACGCCGATATATCCGACAAGGATTTCTCGGCTGCACTTGACCGCTACCTCCAATCTGACGCAGGAGTAGCGAAGATCGGCACTTCGCTGGAGCGCTATTTCCAGAAGAAGCAGCAAGAGGCGATGAAGGAGCAGGAGGATCAAGCTAAAGCCGAGGCGGAGAATCAGTTTAAGAACCCGGTGAAGATCGATATTGGCAAGTCTCCAGTTAAGGGGCCAGCGAATGCTAAAGTGACTATCGTTGAGTTCTCAGATTTCCAGTGTCCGTACTGCAAGCGCGGTCGCGACACGATGGAGGAGGTACTCAAGGCGTATCCAAAGGATGTAAAGCTTACGTTCAAGCACTACCCCCTTCCCTTTCACAAAGAAGCTGAGCCAGCAGCACGAGCAGCGTGGGCAGCTCAACAGCAGGGCAAGTTCTGGGAATTCCATGACGCCCTCTTTAACAACCAGGACAAGCTTGGCCAGGATTTCTACCTCGCAACAGCGAAGGAGTTGAAGTTAAACGAGGCTAAGTTCCAAGCTGATATGAACTCAGATGCCGCAAAGAAGCAGGTTGAAGAGGACAGTGAGATCGGCGCTAAGAACGGAATCCAGGGAACTCCAGGGTTCTTCGTCAACGGCGTAGCGGTGAAGGGTGCATACCCAGCTAGCCACTTCAAGGGCATCGTCGATCGCTGGCTAAACCAGGGAACTGCTGGAACGAAGTAAGCTCGATACGTTCTGAGTTCCGAAAGGGGTCGCCCCACGGTGGTTGGCAAGTAGTACCAACCCGGGGGGCGGCCCTTTTCATTTGCTGAAGTAACCCCCTAGACCCCCGAAATCCCCCAAGGTTTTGCCTCCACTACGGATTGTGGTAACCTCGCTCCCTTCTCGCCTCCGAACGCTTAGACCTATCTGAGCGAGAGGCACTTTTTGCAACTGTGTACGGAAAGATGCAGGGCCCTTCATGTCCTCCACGAGCGAATCATCACGTAAGAGCTTCGGAATCGTTGTAAGCGGTGGACCGGCGCCAGGAATCAACTCAGTCATTTACTCAAGCGTCATTGAAGCCAACAATCGCGGGTACACCGTCAAGGGCCTCGTAAATGGCTTTAAAGATATCACGCTTGGCGAACCTGGTGCGGTGATAGACCTCACCTCGGACCTGGTGAGCAATATCTACAACAAGGGAGGTTCAATCCTCGGAACATCGCGCTTTAATCCCCTTAAGGATCAGCAGCACCTGGATCAATTCGTGGCGGGTCTTCATCGCAACAACATCGACAAGTTAATTGTAATTGGGGGCGAGGGGTCGGCGTATTTGAGCCTCAAGCTTTCCCAGTTACACGGACAGATCTCTGTTGTTCATGTTCCGAAAACGATTGATAACGACCTAATCCTACCAAACAAATACCCCAGCTTCGGATTTGAAACAGCACTGCATCAAGGCACCAAGATAGTGGAGATCCTGCGTGAAGATGCCAAAACATGCCGACGTTGGTTCCTAGCCACAACGATGGGCCGTAAAGCTGGATTTCTGGCTCTCGGAATGGGGCTTGCAGCGAGTGCTACATCTGCCCTAATCCCAGAGGAGTTTCAGGGGTTCTCACCCAAGCCTGAAGATATCTCCGCTATCCTCTTCTCAACAATTCGCAAACGATTGTCGATGGGCAAGAACTACGGCGTAATCATCTTGGCCGAGGGTATCCTTGATTGCCTCGATCCGGGGCAGAGCTCGGCGCTACAAGGTGCGATGCGCGACGATATGGGTCGAATTCGCTACTCACAAGTTGAGTTGGGAGATGTACTCATCCCCCCTCTCAAAGAGATGCTCAAAGCAGCCAAGCTCGATGTGCACATGATCACCAAGAACATCGGGTACGAGCTTCGGTGCTGCGACCCGATCTCATTCGATATCGAGTACACGAAGTTCCTCGGGTACGGTGCGGTCCAGCATCTACTCGGTGGCAATAGCGGCATCATGGTTACCCGAGATTTCGATAAGCTCGGCTTTATACCGCTTGAGTCGATGGCCGGAGCCGATGGCCTCATTAAGTCTCGACGAGTGGACCTCTCTTCGGACTTGTACCGGGTAGCACGCAGCTTCATGATCCGCTAAGCACCCCCGTATAAACGGCCCCTCGCCCGAACCCTAGGTTCATGTCATACATGAGGGTAGCCTATCTTTATTCCAAACACCCTGTGCTTTTTCGCGGAACTGCAATTGTATCGGCCCTGACCCTTCTCAGTAGGATCTTAGGCTTCGTGCGGGATCTACTCGTGGCGAGGCTCCTCGGCACCTCAATCTTTGCAGACGCTTTCTTCGTGGCATTCCGGATTCCAAACCTCTTACGGAGCTTTGTTGCGGAAGGGGCTCTCACCTCAGCATTCACCCCGGTATTCTCCTCGTCACTCGCAAAAGGAAGAGAGAGTGCTGCCCATACACTGGCTCGTGTGTCGGGATTTCTCATTCTCGTAACCACGCTCCTCACACTGCTCATGATCGGATTCGCTCCGACCGTCGTTGGGCTCTTGGCTCCCGGCTTTGCCGCCGATCCGGAGAAACTCGACCTCTGTATCTCACTGACGCGAATAATGGCACCCTACATCGCGTGCGTAAGTTTAATCGCGATGCTGAACGCTGCCCTCAATACCCTCGGCATATTCGGGACGTCTGCGTGGGCGCAAGTTATTATGAACGTAGTGCTGATTGTGGGGGCTCTCTGCGCTATCCCGATGAGCCTCTCACAAGCGACTATTATCCTTGCCTCCTCGGTGCTGCTTGGCGGCGTTGTGCAGGTGGTGGCTCAGATACCTGCATGCAAAAAAAATGGCTTCTTCCTCGTGCCTTCTTTCCGAGTTTTTTCGCGTGATGTCGCAGAAGTTGTCCACTTGATGATCCCTGCGACCATCGGGGCATCGATTTATCAGATCACCATCTTCATCGCCACACTGCTTGCGTCACTCCTTCCATCGGGAAGTATCTCGTGGCTCTTCTACGCCGATCGAGTGGCGCAGTTTCCGATCGGAATATTTTCAATCGCATTAGCTTCGGTGCTTCTTCCGGCGCTCGCAAACGCTTCTGCAAATTCCGACTCGACTACATTTCACAAGCGCATGGCCGACTCGCTTCGATTCACGAGTTTTTGCATCATCCCAATGGCCGCGGGGATCTGGGCTCTTGCGTTGCCGATCACGCAACTTCTCTTCCAACGAGGCGAGTTCTCGCTTGAATCAAGTATCAAAACAGCGCAAGCATTACGTGCGTTGAGCCTTGGACTTTGGGCATCGAGTTGTCATTCGATGCTGGTCCGCGCCTTTATAGCGCGCAAGGATACCGTTACCCCCACCGCAATAGGTATATGCGCGTTGCTCATCAATGTGTGCGTCGCGCTCCTTTTGGTTGGTCCTTTGACACCCGGCCATGACCACAACAGCTTCGTCGGGGCGATCATAAACTTGCAGCGAAGCCTGCACTACCTGATACCCTGGCATGCCGCCCTAGGCCACATCGGTCTTGCACTAGCGTCATCCGCTGCCGCTGTAGGCTCCCTTATTCTCGTCATAGCGCTCTTTGCGCTGCGGATACGAAACTTCCCATGGCGAATTTTTATCTCCTCGACCCTAAAAGCTGCCGCGCCAGCCGGCGTTATGATCGCCGTAATCGGTCGTCTCTCGACCCTCTGGTCGAGCCCGCTGGTCGCCTGCACCATGGGAATCGTTGTCGGTGCGGGGGTCTTCCTCGTTACCGCCTATCTCCTTCGCTCTCCAGAGCTTCAAGACTGTATCTCGGTGCTACGTGAGCGTTTGATGAGGTACAAGCGCCCTTCGCACTCCTAACAGATGGCGCAGAAGTGTCTCCAAAAATTTAACCTTGCCGGAGGTAGGGGCGCCTTTCTATAATGTCCGGCAGCGAGTCTCTCGTTGAACTTCGGAGCATCCTTTTATGAAAAAAACTCGATTTGCACTCCTCCTCTCTGCGACACCTCTCCTAATCGCGTGCGCAGACCCAGGCGCGATTGAACAGATTAAGAACGACTTGGCGACCCTCAAGCAACAGCAGACCAGCATGCTGGAGAAGGTCACCGCTATGGAGGCCTCGATCAAGGCCCGGCCGAATCAACCTCAACAACCCCAACAACCACCCCTTCCGCCGGGGCCATTTACCGTAACGGCAAAGGATGCTCCGGTCTTGGGTAACCCGAAGGCCGCAACCTTCATCGTGGCATGGTCAGATTTCCAGTGTCCGTTCTGCTCGCGGATCGTTCCGATAATTAACGATACTCTCAAGGATCCAGAGGTCTCCGGAAAGGTGGCATTTGTGTTTAAGCAGTTTCCGCTGGGTTTCCACCAACAGGCGATGCCAGCCGCCAAGGCTTCACTTGCAGCTGGACGTCAGGGCAAGTTCTTTGAAATGCACGATAAGATCTTTGCCAATCAGCAGCAGATTAACGACCAGAACCTCGAAGCCTGGGCCAAAGAGATTGGTTTGAACGTTGCCAAGTTCAAGAAAGATATCGCGGATCCCGCTATCGAAGCGCAGGTCAAAGCTGATATGGAGGAAGGTTCTAAAGCAGGCGTTCGTGGAACTCCAAGTCTCTACATCGGAACGAAGCAAGGAGACAACTATGTAATCGACCGAGCTCAAGGTCGAACTGTCGACTCCTTCAAGCAAGCGATAAAGGCACTTCTTGAAAAGAAGCCGGCATAAGTTGGCTCTCGGAAATTTCCGGTAGCTCGAAACAACTCGGCTGGCGTTGAAGTCACACAGATGTGCCCCTCCTGGCGCGCTACGCAATCACCCCGGGGAACGTTCTCGTGCGCATACATGTAAACGTTCCTCGGGCCACCGAAGACGGCCACAATCCCATCAGGCGACCACTGCGCAACTTTTTTGCGCATACACTCGAATACTAAGAGAACCTTCCCTTACTACCCTGCTGGTAGGGGATTCCTGTCTCTTGGACTTACGCATGTGGAGTGCCTCGTATGGCCCGGGCTACCCTGTTACCTCCCTCACTATCAGCCGAACTCCCACTTGCTGCCGTCCGAGCAGCGATAGCTAATTCAAAATCCCAGGCGCTCGATCACCTCCAAGCAACCCGGCGCCGCTGCGCTCAGTACTCGCGTGCAGCTCGACACCGTGCATTCTCGGCGGGTTACGCTGCGGGGGTACATGCAGCGTCTGAGGATCTTCTAAAGGCGATACACGCTATTACAACCACCTATGATGCGGCGCTGGAGATCGCCAAACGTGACGCGACAGTCCTTGGACAATCGCTCGCTGCTCGAATTATCCAACAAGCGCTCGCAGACGACCCCGAGCTGCTCCTTGGCTGGATACACGATGCCGCCAAGACCCTATCGCGGTCCCGGACCTTCACCCTCTCGTACCATCCCCGCTATGCTACTCTGATTAACTCACTAGAGGGAAAACTCCCCGATCGGATCACACACCACGGGGCAGCGCAGCTAGGTGAAATTGACTTCGCACTCTCGGGAGATGGCGGCGGGATAGAATGTTCGTGGCGCAAAGCGCTGCTGGAGGGGAATGAAAGAGAGTAACGACTCATTCTCTCAACTGATGACCATCACGGGAACGATAGTAGCTGTCCAAGGAGCTTCAATAACGGCCCGCCTTCCGATCGGGTCAATCGGCGACGTATGCACCATTGAACGACGGAACGGGAAATCAGCCGAGGCACAAATAGTGGCTTTCACCAACGATCTCTTCTCACTTGCTCTCTTTGAGGAACCCGAGGGTATCTGCCCTGGAGCTGTCGTTCGGACATGGGGCCAACAATTTCTCATCCCTGTAGGTGATGGACTCTTGGGGCGCGTGGTCGATTCGCGCGGAGTTCCTCTCGATTCCGCTGCGCCCACTCAGGGGATTTCGAATCGTCCTGTAAACGCAAAGCCCCCTCCATCATCGGGTCGGCCGGCGATCAACACTATTCTTTCAACCGGCATCCCCGCCATTGATGGCTTCTGCACAATTGGAAAGGGACAGCGACTTGGGATCTTTGCATCGGCGGGACTCGGGAAATCATCACTCTTAGGGTCGATCGCACGCCACGCCGCGGTGGACGTTATCGTGGTAGCCCTTGTGGGGGAACGAGGACGCGAAGTCCAGGAGTTCATCGATGAGACATTAGGCCCAGACGGGAGAGAGAAAAGTGTTGTCGTCGTTGCAACAAGCGATGACTCCTCTCTTCTTCGACAGATGGCTCCATATACTGCCACCACCATCGCCGAGCACTTCCGGGACCAAGGCAAGGATGTATTGTTAATCGTTGATTCACTGACGCGGATGGCGCGCGCCATCCGAGAAACAAGCATCGCAGCAGGAGAGCTTCCGGTGCGTCACGGATACACCAACTCCGTCTACACTCACCTTCCAAGGTTGGTAGAACGAGCTGGACGCTCGCATCGCGGCTCAATCACCGCCCTCTACACGGTGTTAACAAATCAGGAGGAGGATATTGACCCCTTAGCTGATGAGATTAAGAGCCTCCTCGATGGGCACCTCTACCTACGTAAAGAGATCGCAGAGATCGGCATCAGGCCCGCCATTGATATCTCTCACAGCGTCTCTCGACTCTTCACTAAGCTACATTCCCCCGAATATCAGAGGTCCGCACGCATAGTATCTCAAGCGATGACTCGCTATCTAAAAGATCGCACACTGATTGCGCTTGGTGGTGTTCCTGATGCTGAGCTTCAACGAATTCTCGACAATCAAGCGGAGCTGTTCAGCGCTTTTAGACAGTCGGAGCGATCTACTCAAAGGCTTGACGATACGATCAGCTACATCAACCACCTTGCAGCGCGACTCTCCCCGAGTTCTCCGATTCCTCGCTGACATCGCTGGGAGTGCCCCTCCAAGTCCTGTTGAGAGCGGCACGGCATCCCGCGCCAATTTCTGAGTCTCTCCAGGAATCCCGGGCCAGATCATAACACCCACTCACACGTAACAGCACACGGTCGCCGCCGCAGCTTACTCTCTGGCACCAGGCTACGGCCACCACGTTCAAGTACGCCGCGGGGATAA